>CAZGVK010000071.1:0-68784 GCA_964529095.1 uncultured Elusimicrobia bacterium | reverse complement strand
CCGATACCACATCTGAATCAGTCCGCCCGAACTCATCTGGAAATGGTGATGCCAGTTGAACAAAAGCAGGACTGAAGAGAGCGTCATGCCGACGCCGTAGTGCAGCCAGGCCGACAGCGTCAGGAGATGGTTGCCGATCGTCGATCCTGGCAGGGCGTCGAGGATCACCGGCTCGACGATTTTCTTGCAGCGGCAGCGGACAAGGCTGGCTCGGAGCATGCCGGGTTCGTTGAGCAGTTGGCGGAGGCGGGACAGCGCCTTGCGCTCCTGGGGAGTACGAAGAACCTGTCGATCCTTCATCGGGGAATCGGACGTTTTGCGCAAGGAGGGAAAGAGCTTCGGGACCTGAGTTGTAAAGCCTGACGCCGCTCCCCGTGGCCTATCAATGGGTAGACATCACCGCATACCAGGTGGCAGCCGCTGACTCGTCGAGAACTTCAGACGGCTAAAGTCTTACGATCAAAGATACGGGGATCATCTACGACGTCACCAATACATATCTCTACGGCAAGAAATGTCCCTTGGGGAAAGATGGACATGATAAGGAAGGCGTGAGAGGACGGCCCTTGATTCAAATCGGATTGGCTGTTACCAAAGAAGCCGGGATTCCAGTTTTGCACAAGACCTTTGATGGGAATATTCACGATTCGAAAACGTTTCATGATGTGACTAACGCCGAGGATCTGCCGCCGCGGCTATCCCCAAGTCCATCCCCGTCCGAGGCCGCGGTCGGCAGAATCCCTTGGTTAGCCCGTCAAAGGTCGTAAACATCGCTTCGGTGCCCAACGGTTAAAATCAGAATGAGCACCTCGGTCTTTTTCACCCTGTAGAGAATGCGCCAGTCTCCGACCCGATAGGACCAACGATCGCTCAGGAGGCCAGTAAGGCGCTTGCCAAGTTCAGGATGTTCGGCGAGCCTAAGGATTGCCTTACCGACGCGCTCTTTGACCGCCTTGTCGAGCTTCCCAATGCGGCGCGCTGCCTCCTCCGTGTAGAGGATGCGATGAGTCATTTAAAAATATCTTCGTGCTCCACTAACCGCTGAGCCCGAACATCGTCTTCTGCTTTTAACAGCGAGAGCATGAGTTTCTTATCCGCAAGAACCTCGAGCGTTTCGAGTTCTTCCGGGGAGAGCAGCACGGCCGAAGCCATGCCGTTTCGGGTGATAATGATTCGGCCACCCCTCTTTTTACCAAGCGAAGCGACCATCTCGGGCAGATGTGCCCGCACATAGGAAACGGGAGCGATTCTAGTCATGCCCATAGTGTACAAGATACTGTACATTCTTGCCAGGGGTGCAGCAGTGCGGGTGCAGAACCACCATCTCGCCATCTTCTTGACTAGAGGACGCGCTGAGTGAACGGCTACGTTCGCGACTGCGTCTGGGGCAATTTCTCCTAAGACATGGTCTGGTGTGGCGTGCGACGAAGGCGTGGGGCGTCAAGCATCGGGCGTGGATGAAGGCGTTGCGCTTCGAATTGGCGTCGGAGACGCGGACGTTCGAATCGTATCTGCGCGGCATGGAAGAGATCGAGGCACGCATGGTGGGTCTCGATCTCGAGATCTTGGCTTTGGCCGAGAAGACCTCCTGGAAAACACTGGTGGCCAATCTGCGCTGCCTCAAGGGCGTGGACACGTTGAGTGCGGTGATATTGGCAGTTGAGGTTCGCGACTTCCGACGCTTCCCGTCAGCCCGTAAATTCGTGGGCTACACGGGCTTGGTGAGCCGTGAGTACAGCTCTGGCGAGAGTGTGCAGCGAGGACGAATCACAAAGGTTGGCAACGCACACCTTCGCCGGGCCCTGGTTGAGGCAGCGTGGTAGTATGGGTTGCCGGATCGGACGGGAGTGGCGCTGAGTAAAAGACGGGAAGGGCAATCGTCTGAAGCGGTAGGTACGGCACGGCGAGCGCAGGAGAGGCTGTGTCGGAAGTTTCGCAAGCTGGTGAGCCGTGGCAAGCCGCGTCAAAAGGCGGTTGTAGCTGTGTCGTGCGAGTTGGCTGGGTTTGTCTGGAGCATTGGATGTCTTAGCCGGGAGGTGCGCGGATAAAATCATCATGAACTTGGGAAGTTGCGGTCCTGGAATGGAAACGCATTCGACCTTCTTGTAAGAGCCGAACGCTTCTTCCGGGATCACCTCCCCGTGGCCGGACGCGTGGTCCCGAATCTATTCGAACGCGAGGATGACCCGCTCTACCCTCCGCTCGCTCTTCGCGAGGCCTCGCGAACGCCTTCTGCCACCGGGACTACTCCATCGGCGGCGGTTCGGTCGGTGTCGCGATCTACGATGACCGCTTGGAGATCAGCTCATCCGGCTCACTGCACTTCGGCCTCACGGTCCCGGACCTCTACAAGCCGCACGAATCCTTGCCTTGGAACCCCATCATCGCGGGCGTTTTCTACCGGCGCGGAATCATTGAGACGTGGGGCTGCGGCACGATCAAGATGGCTGAGATGATGGATCGCGCTGGCCTTCCGCGACCGGAGATCAAGGAGATCGCGGGAGCGGTCATCGTCCGCTTCCGCGCGACCCGCTATCAGCCTCCCACCAGGATCGGCCATGACCTTACGGACCGGCAACGCGAGCTGCTTGACGTACTCGCCTCGGCTGGCGCGCTCCGGTTGGCTGAAATGCTCCCCTTGCTGAAGCCGGGCGCGACGGCGAGAAGTCTCCGCGAAGACCTCTATCTACTCCGACGCTTGAAGCTTGTGGAACTTAAGGGGCGAGCGCGCGGCGCACGGTGGCATCTGAAGAGGGCCGGGTGAGGCGTCCCAATCTGGCTCAATCTGGCGGATTTCGGTCAAGCCGATCAAGTTGACGGTCGAAGCCGATTATCCTGTCGGACCAAGCCGATCAGGGTGTGGCGACGCCGGATTTTTTTTAGTTTAGCATACCTCCGAGTGTTCCGGCCTTGGCCGGTCCTTGGTCGTTTTTCTGCTCAAAAATAAATTCATCGTCGGCCTTGTGGACCTGTGGGCAACGCGCAGCGTTGTCCAAGCGATTGGGGGCGGGGTGATCCATGTTATTCACAGGTATAATTATTCAATAGAATTGAATAATGCTGTTCAAAAAAACGCCCCGGCTACTTCTGAAGACCCATTTTAAGGCGATTATCCGTCTTGATCCAGCGTCTAAGTTCATGCGTCAGTTTGAGGAGTGTTTGGTCTACGTGCTGCTCGGCTTGCTCGTTGGCCCCCTTTCCGTGCCGGGCCATGCCCCAATAGGGTCGGTCCAACGCCTTCAGGACGTGGCAAACCTTGTAGAAGAGAACGTCTTTGACCTTGAAGCCGCGCACGAAATGCTCCGCGATTTCGGCCAGGTCGTTCGCGGCAAAGACGCCATCGAGAATCAGATCGTAGTACTCCTCGGGATAGACGCGGACCACGGCCTGGATCGTCTTGAGTGGTAAGAAGAGTTTGGTCGCAAGGTGCATGACCACGGCTAGGCGATCCGTGTGCTCGGGGTTCGCGTAGTAGGACTTGTGCCCGCCCATGTGGATGGGTCGGGGCAGGAGCTTGAGCTGAGGGGAGCTGTAGAGTTGGAGGGTGCGGCGCGTTATGGCGAATCGGTGGAGGTGTCGGAATATCTTAATGAAGTCCGAGGTTTCGGCGAGGAACTCCTCGCGGGGCTGGGATAGCCCGGAGTTGTTGTAGGCCTGGCCGTAAGTCTTGACCGGCCGATGGATATACTCTTCCCGGTTCAGAACATAGTTCATTATCGTTGTATTGTGCAATTATATTGAATATAATGTCAACACCTTTGTGAGCATGCGATCATCCAGGCGACGACGGGCCCTCATGCAGTATAATCCAATGTCGCCGAAGCCCCGATGAAAAGATTCCGCCTCTATATCGATGAGTCCGGCGACCACACCTACCACAATCTCGGCAACCCGGCCAAGAGATACCTGGGGCTGACCGGTGTTGCGATTGAAATGGAGTCGTACCGAACTCGGTTCCATCCCGACGTTGAAAACTTGAAGCAGGAGCATTTCCCGCACAATCCCGATGAGCCGATCATCTTCCACCGCAAGGAGTTGATCAATCGCAACGGAGCTTTCGGGGTCTTGGCTGATCCGAAACGGGATGAGGCGTTCGCTTCGGATTTGGTCGCGTTTCTTGCCGCGCAGGATTATCGGATTTTTACCATCGTGATCGATAAAATGGCTCATAGCGAGCGCTACGGCAAGGCCGCTCTCCATCCCTACCATCATTGCCTGACCGTGCTGCTGGAGCGATACCGAGAGTTTCTCAGCGAAGATGGCAGTCGTGGGGATGTGATGGCGGAAAGTCGGGGCGGAGCCGAGGATATGGAACTCAAGCGCGTTCATAGGGAGGTCGTCGAGTCTGGGCTCTATCACGTCAGCGCCGCCGCTTTCCAGGAAGCCTTCACGTCCCGCGAACTCAAGCTGAAAAAGAAGGCAGAGAACATCGCGGGCCTCCAGGTCGCCGACCTCTTGGCCTACCCGCTCAAGCAGGACATCCTTGTAAAGGGCGGCGTCGCGGGTGTGACCTGCGGAATTTTCGGAGAGAGGATATGCCTGGCCGTCAGGGTCAAGCAGGGCGACAACGGCAGAATCTTTCTGTAGAAAATGAAAGGCCCGCTTGCGCGGGCCCTTCACGCTGGCCCATGCGGGCCATCCACCTCCGATTTCTCGGATTGGTTATATTATAACGCAGTCTCTTGATCCCGTCAAGGAAAATTTTCCCCGTCTTCACGTGGTGCCAAAGTGAAGAGCCCCTGTACAATTTCCAGTTCAGTGCGACTGAACGGCATCAGCCGGGACGTCCTGGCGGAAGCGGTGGAAGTCGATGTCCAGGTGAGGGACTTGTTTGCGGTTCCGGAGGGATTCGACCTGGACCTCGACGCCCTTGTCGCCATGCGGTGCGTTCGTGACATCGGACTGGCTGTCAAAATTGGGGGCTATCAGCTTGGCCGGATCAATAGATGATCCTGCGTGGGCGCGGGGATAGCTTTTCTCATTTGCCGAAGCATGAATCTCATACGTACCCGCCCGGTAATGGATGTACATGGCCCTGTGAGCAGCTGCAGAATTGCGGGCCTGAGTGCCGCCGCTCTAATTTGACGAAGCGTTATGTGCTGTCTCGACGAGTGGGTGTGCCATGTCAGGTCTGGTTTTCATCCTGGTCGGGGTGAGGCGCAAACAAGAAGTCAGGCGTGATTTGATATTATCTCCGCATAGGCGGGGTAGCTCAGTGGTAGAGTACCGGTCTGAAAAGACGGATATCACTCCCGCCAAATCCCGCCTTTAAGCGACTTCCGCCGCGTTTTTCGACCCTTTCAGAAAATCGCGATTTGTCGCAGTTTGTCGTTGGATGTGCGTTTTTGTCGTCATCTCGACAAACATCTCGACAAATTAAATCCACGCGAAAAATCTTCGCCGTGTACTTCCACTGGTGGGGTGACTTGCTCGACGACTTCCCCTCCGCGTCAACCGCCGCTTGCTCATGCTCCTGCCTCCTTTAGTAATGTCCGGGGCAGGGACTTGAGATTATGCCGCTTAGCGTCGGCGATCAAGCGCTTCTCGTTTTCCGAAAGCGCCAGGAGAAATCGATATCTCTTCTCGCAGGTCGAGATGAGATTTTCGGGATTGATCCTCTCGCTTTTGCGAACGAGTTGGCGAAGATCTTCCCAATCGTATTTGCTGGAACGCAGGCGCGCGAGGAAGCGCTCCGGATCGAAGGCGTCTCTGACGTTCCAACACTTGATGACGGCCAGAGCGCGGATGAGCGAAGCTTTGGCCAAGTCGTAGAGGTCTCTTGAGCGGACACGCTGCGATGCGGCGCGGATCTTCTCGCCCAGGAGTTCCTCGAATTGGAAGCTCTTGATCGCGAAGGGCTTGAACTCCAACTGCTTGAAGTAGGGCTGAGGCTGGAGCGGCAACGCCGCGAGCGGCAGGGAGGGAGCTTCGCGCAAGCTTATATCCAGCTTGAAGAGCCCCTCGTTCCAGGCGTGTTTGTAACGGACGCTCGCCCCGCAGGACAGCTTGTCTTCGGAAACGTAGAAGTCATCCGTGTCCACCTCAAAAGAAAGTCCGTAGGCCGGCTTGCCGAAAGCGCCGACCGTGGCCAGGATCACGTCGTCCGGCTTCTCATCGCTGATGCTCGTGAAGTCGAGGTCTACGGAAAAGCGCGTTTCCTTGCCGTAAATGCACTTGCGCAGGCACGTCCCGCCTTTGAAGGCATGTGTCTTGAGGAGTCCGGCGTCATCTAGAATCTTGAGGACGTAGGTGAGGACGATCTCACGTTCGGCCACGTCCAAGCCGACCTGCGCTCCCGCAGAGAAGAGGTCCGCGTATTTCTGTTCGATCATCCGATTCGCACCTCGCCCAGCAATTCTTCTTTCGGCACGTTCACGATCAGATTCCAGTTCTTGTCATGCGCGCCATCCTTCCCCCACCTGCTCGGCGAACCGAGGTAGGCGGGATTCCTGGACACTTGGGTTCGGAGATAGGCTTTGAGGTCCTTTGAGAGCTCGAGGCGAAGCAGGTCGCCGAGATACCCGACTCGGCGGGCCAACGCGCTATCATCGAACTTCCGTAGATAATTGAGGAGTTTGCCGTTGTTCAGCTTCTTGCCGGCGAGGAAGAACGCCTGAGCCGCGGACTCGATGCCGCCCACCAGCTCGGGACGGTCCAAGGCGTCGAGGGTCGTCCGCTCGAAGTTCGAGACGTTGACTTTCTCCCCCATGACGGTCGCCTCTTGAAAGCCGAAGAAGCGCTTCTTAGAAAGAGCGATGAACTCGAAGCGGATGTTCTTGAGCTCCATCGGCTGCTTCTGCTGCGGCACGGCCACGTGGATCACATGCGGAATCTGCGTCAAAAGGCCGTGATGCGCGCAGGCGAAGCGATACGCAAGGAAATAAGGCTTGGGAAGAATCCCTGCCACCAAGTAAGGATTCATTTCCGGGATGCCTTTGGGACCACGCTCGGCGCCTATCAAGAGGTAGTGCCCGTGACCCACGGCCTCCAGCCACCCTTTCTTTTGAAGTACGTAAGCGATCTTCCTCGCATAGCCGGGAGAGCAGCGCAGGCGCTTGACGATATCCTTCAGGTCAACCAAGCGCCGTTTGTCCCATTCCCATGCGAGGACGAGATCAGCTTCCGTCTTCGAGAGGCTTCTTTTGGTCATACTATTTACTATGTCTATAGTTACTAATTTAGTAACAGTTTAGATTGTAAATAGATTCATGTCAAGGCCGGCGACTCTCAATCATACAGGGGCTTGATCAGCTATGATTCCGCGCGGAAGAAGATGGAATCTTGGGGGTTGAATCGATTCGCCTGGTCCAGGCAGGCCTGGACGGATTGCGGCGAGGAGTGCCCCAGCTCGATTTGAAGTTGTCGAAAAGTGACGCGCGTCATGACGCGGTGCATGGCGAAGGTGTGGCGCAAATCATGAAAGCGAAACTGGTCCAGACCCGCCTTGCGGCGCAGGATATTGAAGACCTTATTGACGTAATGATCATTGATCGGCTTGCCCTCCCGGGTCGCGAAGAAAAAGCCCGTCACCGGATGCGGCTTCATCCGCTGCAAGAGGCCCTCCAGGCGCGGGCCGATGTCCTTGATTGACAGGAAGCGCTCGGCCTTGGCATGGCGACGCTTTTTGAGGGTCGCGAGACGGATTTCGCCGCGAGTCCAGTCTAGGTGGTCCTTGTGGAAGAGCAGGACTTCGTTGCGACGGGCGCCGGTATAGGCGGCGAACTCGACCATGTCGCGATAACGCCCGGCCTCGTAGGCGATCGCCTCGGGAACGAGTTGGCCGTCGAACTGTTCCTTGGTCAACCAGAACATGTCGCGGTGGACCGTCGGCAGGCGTTTGAGACCCTCCAGGGGATTCTCCTTGAGATAGTCCACTTGGACGGCATACACGAGGACTTGGCTAAGGCAGGACAACTCACGGTTGACCGTGTTGTTGGCGCACTTCCGGCCGCTCGGGTACAGCTTGCCCGACAGACGCTTCTGCTTGAACTCCTCGCGCAGTGTCTTGGTGACCTCGTGCAGGGGCGTGTCGCCGAAAAAGGCCTTGAGCGCCACGACGGAGCAAACGTCGGCGTAGTGGGCGGACGGCTTCTTGTTGACCCGCGAATTAAGCGGCATGAAGAACTCGTCTACGAACCGGGAGAAGGCCACCGCGCCCTCGCGGCCGAGGTTCTTGGTGTTGTCCTCGGTGGAACGGCCGGAGATTAAGGCAATGAGGGTCTCACATGGCAGCGCACCGCGGTAGCGCTGTCCATTGTAGGTGAAATCCACCTCGTAGGAACCATCGATGACCCTCTTACTCATGTCGAGCGCGGCCTGCGTTCCGTTGACGAAGGAGCGCAGCACCGTGTTGGCGACCGCCGCGTCCTTGTGCGTCTCGACGAGTGGGTGTGCCATGTCAGGTCTGGTTTTCATCCTGGTCGGGGTGAGGCGCAAACAAGAAGTCAGGCGTGATTTGATATTATCTCCGCATAGGCGGGGTAGCTCAGTGGTAGAGCACCGGTCTGAAAAACCGGGTGTCGACAGTTCGATCCTGTCCCCCGCCACCATTTATAAAATAAAAATCGGGCAGCTCCCAATTGATACAATCGGATCTCCCGATCATGATAAGCTCCCAACTGCGCCGTCGCTATCTTGATTTCTTCGTCAAGAACGGCCATACGCTCAAGGCTTCCGCGCCGCTCATTCCCGCGGGCGATGCGACCTTGATGTTCAATTCGGCCGGCATGGTGCCGTTTAAGCCTTACTTCCTGGGTCTTAAAAACGACCTCAAGCGCGCGACTTCCTCTCAGAAATGTTTCCGCACGACCGATATCGAGCGCGTCGGCACGACCTTGCGCCACATGACGTTCTTTGAGATGCTTGGCAATTTTTCCTTTGGCGACTATTTTAAAAAGGAAGCCGTCGCCTGGGCGTGGGAGTACTTGACCCAAGAAGCCGGCCTCGACAAGCAGCGCCTGCACCCAACCGTCTTCAGGGAGGACGACGAGGCAGTGGAATTGTGGAAAAAAATCGGCACGCCGAACCCGGCCGTGCGTCTTGGCGCGGACACTAATTTCTGGAACATGGGCCCGACCGGACCTTGCGGACCATGTTCCGAGATTTATTACGATCTCGGGCCCGAGTTTTCCTCAGGCAAGGACGATTTCGTCGGTGGAGACGGCGACCGCTACATCGAGATATGGAACCTCGTATTCACTGGATTTGATCGCCAGATCGACGGGAGTTTAAAGCCCCTCGCGCGGCCGTGCATCGACACCGGGATGGGCCTCGAGCGCCTCTCGTTCTGCGCGCAGGGCGCGCGGTCTCCTTTCCATTCCGACCTGTTCGAGCCGATTCTTATAAAGGCGGCTGAGATTCTCGGCGCCGATCCTGAAAAACCAGAGCACGCGCTTGGCTTGCGCGTCATCGCCGACCACGCGCGCGCGGCAACCATGCTGATCAGCGAAGGGATCCTTCCCTCGAACGCCGAGCGCGGCTATGTCCTGCGCCGTCTCGTGCGCCGCGCGGTGCGCTACGGCCAGTTGCGGGGTTTTGACCGGCCGTTTCTGCATTTGCTCATTCCGATCATCGTAGCCGGCGACCCGGAGTTGCGCTCGGCAGCAGAGCAGGTCGCGGCCGTCATGAAAATGGAGGAGTCTAAATTCCTGGAGACTTTGCACGCCGGCGAAGCTGAGCTGAGCAAGCAGCTTGAGAAGTCCGGACGGTCTCTAGCGGGTCCGGACGCGTTCCATCTGTATGAGACTTTTGGATTTCCCCTGGAGTTGACTCAGGAAATCTGCGCCGCGCAAGGCGTTGCCGTTGATGAGATCGGCTTCAAGGCGGCCTCGGAAAAGGCGGCCGGCATCGCGCGCGCGTCTTGGAAAGGGTCTGGCGAGAAGAATCTTACGGCCGTCGTCATGACCGCGCCGAAAACCGAGTTCACCGGCTACGACAACTTGGAAACCAAGGCCGTCGTCGTTGCTTCGGCGACGGGGATGGCAGCGCTTGATAGGACTCCTTTTTACGCCGAAGGCGGAGGCCAAGTCGCCGATACCGGAGACATCATCTCAGCGGACGGACGGACGGCGCTTGCCCGCGTCATCGACACTCAGAAGCAGAACGGCATATTCGTTCATATTCTAGAAGACGGCGTAGTATTAGCGCCGGGAACGAAGGTCATCGCGCGCGTCGATTCCGAACGCCGCGCGCGGATAAAACCGCACCATACCGCGACCCATCTCCTGAATGAAGCGCTCAAGCGCGTGCTCGGCGGCACTATCCGTCAAGCTGGATCCTATGTCGGACCCGACAAGCTGCGTTTTGATTTCACCTCTCCAAAAGCGCTGACGCCGGAGGAACTTAAGAAGATAGAAATCATCGTCAATGATGAGATCAAGGCGGCGCATCCGGTCAGCCCTCAATGCCATCCCGTTTCGAAGGTTCAAGAATTTGGCGCGACCACCTTGCTCGGCGAAGATTATGGCGCCGAGCCCCGCTTCCTTCTTATCGGCCACAAAGGCTGGACCGCTCCGAAAGAGCGCTTTTCTCTGGAACTATGCGGCGGCATCCATGTCGACAATACCGCCGAGATACTCGCCTTCAGGATCATCAAGGAATCCTCCGCGTCATCCGGCGTGCGCCGCATCGAGGCTCTTGCAGGCAAGGCCGTGGAAGAATATGTCGTAGCGCAAAACGCCTCGAAGCTTCTGTCGGAACGCGTGAAAAACGAAAAAGCGGAGGCGGTCGCCGAAACGATCCGAGCGCTCGGCGGCAAAGCCGAGGCCACCGCAGGGCTCAAGGTCCTGGAGCATCAACTTGGCCAAATCAAGGCCTCTCGGCTCGCCGTCTCAGCGGAGGCGGGCAAGAGAATTATCGAGGTTAAGGGTATAAAAATCGTTCTTCAGAGCCTGCAAGGCGCGGATCCAAAATCCTTGAGAGGACTTGCGGACAAGATGAAGGCCGAGGTCGTCTCCGGGCTCGTCTTTCTCGCCGCGCAGGGAGAAGGGAAATTATCCTTCGTGCTCGCGGCCACGCCGGATATGGCGGCCAAGGGTGTTGACGCGGCAAAGATCGCCAAAGCCTTCGCCGCCGCCCATGACGGCTCAGCGGGAGGCCGGAAGGATTTTGCCCAGGGCGGCGCTGTAAACGAAGATTGGGATAAAGCCGTGGAGAGCCTTGCGAGTCTGCTTTAAAGGAAAAAACATGACCATTTCAAACGTCGTCGCAGCAGAGATCGATGCGGCCTTCGACTTCCGTGGTCATGTGACCGTTTGCCTCACCGACGGCACAATACTCGAAGGCTACCTATTCAACCGTGAACTGACCCCGCTGCAGGGCGCGGCCTACATCGAGATGATCCCCAAAGACAGCGATCAGCGCCTGCGGTTTCCTGCCGCGTCGGTCAAGTCTGTGGTGATCACAGGCAAGGACTTCGCCGCGCCGTTCGTGCCGCCGAAGAAAGATTGACAGGGCCGGGACACGGAGTGCATGCGCTATCGTCGGCGCATGATCGCACCGATGTCAAGAAGTGGCTGCGGATAACGCCGACGCTCGTGAATTCCCGCTCCGTGGATAAGAGGAACGGGCGACCGCTTCAAATGAAAAGAAGCGCGACACCGTTCATCGACCTGAAAAGACTTTGATTGCGAAGCCCTGCGAGGGAGAAAACTCCTACTTCGTCGGGGCTGCAACGATCGCGACGAGTTCGACCTCGAATATCAAGGTAGCGCCAGGCTTGATGCCGGGGCGGCCCGGATCTCCGTAGGCGACGTCGGACGGGCAGACGAGTTTCGCCTTGCCGCCAACCTTCATCATTGCGATGCCGTTGGTCCAGCAGGCGATCACGCCGCTGAGCGCGAACTCAGTGGGAGCGCCGCGCGCGTAGGAGGAGTCAAATTCCACGCCATCGGTCGCGGTGCCGCGGTAATGAGCCTTGATCGTGTCGGTCTTTGCGGGGATCGGACCGGCGCCGGCCTTAGTCTCAAGGTACCAGCCGCCGCCGGCGATCGCCTGCGGCTTGTTTTCCTTAATGAACTTCTCCGTAAAGACGCGCCCGCTCTCCTTTTCCTTGGTCACAGCGCCTTGCAGTCGCTTGGAGAGCAAATCATTCACTCGGGACTGGTGAAGGCTGATGTCCACCTTCGCCGGCGTTCCTAAAATAGCGTCACCCAGACCGGAGACTATGATCTTCACTTCGGCCGGGGTCATATTGAAAGCGGCGACATTGCGGCCCATCAGAAAGCCGATCGTGTACATACTCCGTTCCCCGTCATTCTTGAAGGGATCTTTCATCGCGGCGGCTTTCGGCGTTTCTGTTTTGGAGGCAACCGGCGCGGAGGATTCTACAGCAAAGGCCGGCTCAAGGCACAGGGCAAGCGCAAAGAATGCTGATTTCATGGTTTATTCTCCTCTGTAAATCGGGCGTATCTTAGCACATTCTTGGAGCGGCGGCGGTTTCACTTCGCGTCTTGCGTCGACCCTAACTGACGATGGGGCCATTGATGACGAGACCGTTGGCCCTGGAGAGCAGATAGTCGGACGCCTCCAGGGCGTGGTTTGCTACACTACCGTTCTTCTCATGCCCTTTAACAGTTTCGGTCTTCGTCCCGAACTCCTTCAAGCGATACAGGCCCTCGGCTATGTTGTCCCGACTCCTATTCAGTTTCGCGCCCTTCCGGAAGCGTTGCTCGGCAAAGACGTCATCGGCTCCGCTCAAACCGGAAGTGGAAAAACAGTGGCATTCACGCTTCCTCTGCTGCAGCGCCTGCTCGCCGACCGCCAGGCCGAGTGCGGCGCCAAGACGGGCCTGCGGGTGCGTGCTCTCGTGCTGACGCCGACGCGCGAACTCGCCAGCCAGGTTGAGCGCATGATCAGCGAGCTTGCGAAATTCTCGCCCGTCACATGCGTTACCATCATCGGCGGCGCCAGCTTTCACGCGCAGACCGCGGAACTAAAACGCGGCGCCGAGGTTGTGATCGCGACTCCCGGGCGTCTTCTCGACCACATTCGCTCCGGAACCTTCAATCTCCAGGACGTGCGCGTCGCCGTTCTTGACGAAGCCGACCGCATGCTCGACATGGGCTTTATGCCTGATGTGCGGCGCATCATGAAGATGTTGCCGGCCGCGCGTCAGACACTGATGTTTTCAGCGACAATTCCTATCGAGGTGGAGCGCGTCGTCAATGAGTTCATGCGGACACCCGTTCGCGTGTCGGTGGACCGGCCGCGCGCGACCGCGACGACGATCAAGCAGTGGTTGTTTCCGGTCACCGAGGATCAGAAGGCGCTCCTGCTTGAGGCGATGCTCAAGGTCGATGGCGTCGATTCCGTCATCATCTTCACGCGCACGAAGGTGCGCGCCGACCGCGTGGCCGGATGGCTCCAACGCAATGCCATCCGTTGCGTCGTTCTGCACTCGGACCTTTCTCAAAGCGAGCGCGACCGCGGGATGGCGGACTTCCGCGAGGGCCGGCATACGGTCCTTGTCGCGACCGACCTGGCCGCCCGCGGTCTCGACGTGCCTGAAGTCTCGCATGTGATCAACTACGATGTGCCCGAGCATCCGGAGGACTACGTCCACCGTATCGGCCGCACCGGTCGCGCGATGTCCGCTGGAGATGCCGCGACTTTGGTGGCGCTTGAGGAAGAGAAGCTCGTGCCGATCATCGAGGCTTTCATCGGCCAGGAGATCGAGCGCAAGGCGCTTGCCGGTTTTCCGTACCGAGTTCCGCCGCGGATGAAGACCTACCGGCCATCTTTGCTGTCATCCTTCCGCGTGCGCCGCCGTTCGATCCCGCGCCGATAAGAGTTGAAGTATCTGGACGATCCGCGAACATCGGCCAAGACGCTGGAGGCCGAGCGCAAAAACTTCAGCCGCGGGGAATAATGAAATTAGCCGGAATTTGCGATCAAGATAAAAAGGCGGATTAGACTCCAATAAGGCGCGAGAAGTGAGCATGCCGATTGATTCAGCTCATTGAAAGCGAATCTTTCTCGGGGTATACTACGGGCATGCTGAAACTATTGCCCGTATTTTTCATCAGTTCAGTCCTGGCATTCGGCGCTGCCTGGAGTTCCGCCCTCGCTAAAGACGCGGCGGTAAAACAGGGAAAATCAAATCTTGCGACGAAGCCGTCAAAAAAGAAATCCCCCGTGAAGAAAAAAACATATGACTACGCGAAATCGCAATACAAGTCCCGCGAGCCCGCGCAGATAACGCACTACAAGTTCAACAAAAAGGGTGAGCCGATCGTCTCCGGGGCGAAAAAGCCGTTCGTGAAAAACAAGAAACGCTCCGGGCCGGCCCAAAATAAAGCTCAAAAAGAAGCCGCGACTTGCGATTTCGGGGAAAGCTGCCCCGCGCAGAAGACCGAGGCCGACGCTCTCTAGCGCAGGACTTTATGCGTTTGACATTTTTGCGCTGGTTTTTTCTTCTCCTGGCCATTGCGACCACGCTTGTCATGCTAATCAAGGGCGCCACGCCGGGCCGCCGTGTTCTGGTTGTTGCCTCCGCGCTGGCCTGGTATGGACTTTCCCGCCGAAAAATACACTCGCTCGACCATGATCACAGCAAAAACTCTTAATTTCAATAAAGCAGGCCACCCGCCTGGAGTCAACGGATTTGAAAAAGCGGCAGGACGGAAAGGCGCCCGGAAAAATTAAAGACTCGCGCTATGCGATCAATCCACATCATGCGCCATGGCGGCCCCGAAGTCCTGGAGTTGCGTTCCGCCCCCGATCCTGAACCCGGCGCAGGACAGCTTCGAGTTCGCGTCAAGGCCGCGGGAATAAACTTCGCCGATGTTATGATGCGCATGGGCCTGTACCCGGGCGCTCCGGCAGTGCCCTTCGTTCCTGGCTACGAAGCCGCCGGCGTCGTTGACGCGGTCGGCCCGGGCATGCCGCGCGGCGTCACCTTAAAGGAGGGCGACAGGGTCGTCGTGCCCTGCAATTACGGCGGCTACGCCGACACCTTGATTGCCAAAGCGACTGCCGTATTCCGCATCCCCGAAGGCAAGAGCTTCGAGGAGGCCGCGGCGCTGACCGTGAACTACCTGACCGCCTACCTCGCGCTGATCGAGCAGGGCAATCTAAAGGAAGGCCGCAGGGTTCTCATCCACGGCGTTGCCGGAGGCGTGGGCATCGCCGCCACGCAGATATCCAAAATCTATGGAGCGACGATATTCGGCACCGCTTCGGCCGCCAAGCATGAAGCCGTGCGCAGGGAAGGCGTTGACCATCCGATTGATTGCCGCGCCGAGGACTTCGAGGCGGTCGTGAGGAAAATCACCGGAGGGCGCGGCGTGCATATCGCCCTCGATCCCATCGGCGGCGCTCACTTCGCGAAGAGCTACCGCAGTCTCGCAGTCGGCGGCAAGCTCATCATCTACGGCTTTTCCGCCGCCGCGCCGGGCAAGAGCCGTCAAATGATGAGTCTTCTCTGGCATTGGCTGCGCACGCCGAGTTTTTCCGCCTTCGACATGATGGCCCAAAACCGCGGCGTCATCGGCCTGCACCTCGGCCGCATGACGGATGAGGTGGAGGTCTTGCGGGCCGGACTGGAAAAAATCGTCGGCTGGTGGACCCAAGGTCGCATTCGACCCGTCGTCGGCGCGTCATTTCCCGCAGAAGAGGCCGGCAAGGCCCACGCCTTCATTCAGGAGCGAGGCAACACGGGCAAGGTCGTCCTCACCTTCGATTGAAGCCTGAGCTTGCGCGCGCCAAGGGATTGGAAGAGGCGCTTATCACGGAGGAGGCGATGGTAGGCCAGGCCAAAGCGATGCGCCTCATCGCGCAACTGCTGGAGCAGCCGCAAAGCGGGGTCGTCGCGGCGCAGGAGAATGGACTTGGCGCACCCGGGGAGAAATATCTCCTCGATTCGTTTTGCCAATGAGGCCAGCGGAATCTTGAGCTTCAGATCGTTGAGCGCCTCTTGCGCGGCCCCGAGCTGCCCCTTGCCTCCATCGATAAGCACGAGGTCGGGCAGGCTCGCCTTTTCCACCGCCAAGCGCTTATAGCGGCGGTACACGGCCTCGCGCAGGGACTTGAAGTCATCGATGCCGACGACGTTCCGGATATTAAACTTGCGGTAGTGGTCGCGGCAGATCTTTCCGCCCTGAAAGCAGACCATCGACGCGACGGTTTGATGCCCTTGGAAATGAGAAACGTCAAAGCATTCGATGTGCACCGGCGGCACGGATAATAGGAGGGCCTTCTGTAAATTGGTCAGCATCCGCGTGCGAGCGGTAAGGCCGCTGACGGTCTCCGTCTCGACGGAGCGCACCCTGATCCTTTCTCCCATCTGGGACAATGCCAAGACATTGTCGCGAAATTCCGCAGCGCGTTCGTAATCCATTGCGCCGGACGCGGATTGCATTTTCCGCTCAAACTCCTTCCTAAGGTCGGCGTACTTGCCCTTGAAGAACATGACGGCTCGTTGGGCGATTTCGCGATAATCAGCTTGGGCTATCTTCCCCGCGCAGGGCGCCGGGCATTGCTTCGTGTGATAATAAAGGCAGGCGTTTATCTTATGCGGGTCGAGGGGCTTCGTCTCAGAAAAGTCCCACCGGCAGGGCCGCAACGGGAAGAGCTTTTGTTTCCAGAGATACCGAAGTAAGGCGCGCAGGGGTGAAATCTTAGGAAAGGGGCCAAAATAGGCCCCGCCGTCGCGAATATTATTGCGCGTCGTTATGAGACGAGGGAATGCCTCGCCCATCGTGATCTTGAGATAGGGGTAGGTCTTGCCATCCTTCCAGAGAACATTAAAGAAGGGCTGATTCTCCTTGATGAGCCGGCGTTCAAGCAACAGCGACTCGCGTTCGGATTCGCAGAGAATATAGTCAATCGTGCGAATGATCGCGGCAAGCGACTGGCCCATCGTATCCGTCTTGCGCGGATTGAAGTATTGGGCCACGCGCTTGGCTAGATCAAGAGCTTTGCCGATGTACAGGATGTCTCCGGCGGCGTCGCGCATGATGTAGACGCCCGTCTTATGTGGAAGGTGACGGCGGTCCACCGGTTTGGGCATCGGCGGAAAGTATATCAATGCACGAAACTCATCGATGGTCTCTCTGTAGCGTAATGATTTCCAATCATAAGCCATAAGACCCAGAACCGATTAGGCCCATTGCTCGCGCATTGAAGGCCCAAAAGACCTGCATGAACAAATGCGCCGTTAGCTTATAATGGCGGAATGGCCGACAAGAACATGATCCGATCCCTTAGGAAATCCACGGCCTCCATGCTCTGCGCATGCCTTCTCAGCGCAAGCGTTCCAGCCGATATCGTGTTCGCCCAGCGCGCGCTCCCGCTCTCTCAAATTCCTAACGGCAATATTTTCAGATCCGGAGTTTTTGTCTCGCAGATGCATCTTCTTAAATTAGATGTCCTCTCCGGCCTGCGTACTCTCAACAGCATCGCCTCAGGAACCGGCAGCACTGAAGAAGTTCTTTCGGCCCGCCGCATTCTCGCCCTCGCGGCCGAACCGTCTCTCGCCGCTTCTTCGTTCGACACCGAAGTCGCGGCAGTCTTGCGCGACGCCAACCGGATTCTCATCGCGGAAAAAAACAAGGACCTGCTGACTGGCCTTTCCTCTTTTGTCACGGCTCTGCGCCGCGAGCAGTTGGCGCAGGGCCTCAACAGCGCCTACGATAATAACGAGCCGCTCCTCGATGGAGACGATGAATCTATTGTCGTCAAGGGCGTTGAATCCACCGAAGAATTGCCAGAGGCGAAGCTTTCCCCGTCGCCCAATAAGGACTCCAGCGCCACCGAGGAAGCGACCTCGGCTCTTTTTCGTCTGCGCCAAGATGTCAAGATGGACGCTTACCGCATTCTCAGAACAGAGCTTGGCGGAGACGTCGGCGACGGAATCCTGCACCATGATATCGAGCGCATTCTCCGGCGCCTGCTCAAGGCCGCGGGCCTGCCGCGCGAGGCGGCCCAAATATTCACAGGCAACTCCATGCTCCCCAACGCTTTCACCACCATAGTTAAGAGCGAAGGGGTTTTCCTCGAAAACAACGCGGATCTCGCCAAGGCTTTCCGCGTTTCGAACATTTTCGTCTCGCTGGGACTGCTTCGTTCGATGGAGAGCGAGGACCAACTCGCATTTATCATCGCTCACGAGCTCATGCACAATTGGAAGAGCCACCTCAAGGACTTCTCCGGCGTCGGCCAACAGCTTTTAGGACACTTCCACGAAATGGAAGCCGATGCCGAGGGCTTGAAGCTTGCCGCCGCCGCCGGCTATCAGCCCCAGGCCGCCATCGACAGCCTCTATGCCTTGGACCGCGAATATGACCGCTTGGAGAAGGAATACACCCTTCTTAAGAGGGATAAGAGCGAGCTTGCCCAGATCCTACAGCGGTTGCGCGACGTCCACCCCCACTCCGATATACGCAGAGCCAACATGATGGACCACATGAACCAGGCCAACGAGGCGTTCAAGCCCTCCATTCCGGCCGTCGGCGTTCCAATTTGGATGACGCGGCGCTTGGCTGAGGAAAGATCGAGTCACATCGATCGTTTTGCCGCGCGCCTGAAGCAAGCGCTTGCTGGCCGCACCCTCTCGGAGAGCATCTACTCCCTAGAGACTTTCATTGAACACGAGTCGGCCAATGCCGCTATCGACGGCGAAAAGTACGCGATCATCGATGAGGCCTACCGAAAACTCCTCAAACGCGTTGATGCAATCGAAGGTCTGCGTCCCATCGAGATATCAATGAACCGTGAGAAGAGAGGGGACTTTTTCCCTTCCCATCGCTTGAGATCCGACATGATCTCGCGCCAGCTCGATATTTTATTCAAGGGCATCGATGAGCCGATGACGCTGGCCAAGTTTCTCAGGGCCGCCGTCAGCTTGAGCGAGGAGACTCGCCGCGCGGGAACTCTGCGCATTCTGGGCACGGTCAAGGATCGCGAACAGCTCGACGCCATCTACAAGGTCCTCTCTGCGGAGGCCGAGAATCTCGGCCTGGACATAAGGAAGATGAACGAAGAAAGTCGATCCACGTTCGATCTAAAGCTCGACGTGGGCACGAGGATTTGGCGCGCGACGCGGCGGGTTCTAAGCGCCGAGTTGAAGCGTCCGGCCCTGCCTGAGGAGATCATCGCCGAATTGATCATGAAGCTCTCTCCCTCGTGGCTCAAGACCTACCACAACTCAATACAGGTGGAGATTATAGAGAGCGCTTTCGGCCCTGAGGCCTCGCGTTCCAAGAAATACCGGCCTTCTCAATTGGCCTCTCTTTTGCGGGGGACGCTGTCCTCTTTCAAGGTTGATCGGCCTTGGGGCACCAAGAAATTCGAGGGCCTGGAGCCATGGTCGCAGCGGCATTATACCCCGCCCGCGCCAGGGCAGGTCAATGGAAAAACCATCTTCGTCTATGAGCGTTATCATTTAGATGGACTATCTTCCCCAAGCATTCAGGATCAAATCGACATCACAGAATGGTTCGGGAGCGGCCTTTTCCCACCCGCTGCCGTGCGCTTGCTTCGCGAGGAGGGCAAGCTCGACGCATACATCACGGCCTTTTATTCAGACATCGGCGCGGAACTCAAACGGCGACTTAAGGGCGTTGCGACCTCTGAAGAACGCCGTGATCATCTCGATTGGTACCAGTCTGAGGTCGGCGGAGTTTTACGCTCAGTCCTTTATAACCTGCGGGATTTTAAAACGATCCGCGAGACCACGGCCGCAGCATGGAAGCAAGTTGAGCTGCTCATCGAGTCGCCCGAGATCAATGCCGCCTATGGCGAGTCCAACCGGAGCCAGCTTGCATTTGAATTCTTCTACAGCTTGAGTGCCGCGATCCGCCAGGCGGTCGTGGGGATCGACCTTGCCGGCTCACGCCCCGACTTCGCTGAGATACGCAAGACCGCGACGTTGGTAGCCCATATTGAAAAGTTTTTGCGCGCTTTTCCCAGCTCGTCCCTGGTCAAGGCCTACGCCGCCAATCTCGGCGCCCACATCGGCAAGGACCATGAATACATGGCGGCCTACGATTTGGCCATACCCAAGGCGCTAGGCAACAGAGAGACACGCTACAAGAAATGGCTTGCAAAGGAACATTCCAGGATGACCAAGCCCCTTGTTTTCATCCTGCGCTGGATTGACGCCAGCTATCGCGCGGTGAAAGATAAGGTTCTGCATTTGCAGTGGGTCAAGAAGCGCCGGGGCAAGCCGACTTTGGCCGGAATTCCCGAGGCCAGTTTGCGCCCGCTCGACACCAACGACTATGTCCATTTCCTTGCCATGATCGGCGACCCGCAGACAGATACAAAGACCAAGCTCATGGCCGCGGCCCTGCTCGACCGCCTTGACATCGACCACGGGTGGGAAGAAGCGGACCTCATGGGCAAAGCCATCGGCATGCGCGCCGCTGCGGTTGCGGGACGCTGGCTTTTCGAGGATGTTTCCACGGCTTCTGAGCGCGTCGAGGATTTGCCCGCGACGGCGACTCTGCTCCTGCGTTTGAACGATCTGCACCCCGGCCTCTTCAATCCGGACTTCGAGACTACGGGAACGACCACGAACGCTTTCCGTCAGGGCGCGGAGTACATCAAGCGCAACGAGGCATATCGCTCGGTGGCCAAGGGCGAGCACCCATTTCGAGGCGTCAACACCCGTTGGGCGCTGAATATGGCAAAACGTCTCGATGCGGCTCATGCGTGGCCCAAAGACACCGCCGATCGCGTCGATCTGCTCGACTTCTTCAATTCCAATGGGGAATTCAGCGACGAGCTCGACAAGCGCATTATTGATACGGCCAATGCCGACCCGGAGGCGTTCCGGAAGTGGGTCAAGAAGGACCGCAAGCGCCTTAAGCGCCTGACCGTGAAAATCTCTTCTAACTTTTCCGATGGCTATTCCTTCGTCAATACGCCTTTCGGAAATCTCCCGGTTCCCAAAGCCCAGCCCTTGAAGATCGTGCGCAACCCCGCGTTGCGAACAAAGCTCTTCGATCTTATGCCTGAGTCGAATTTCGGGGAAAAGCCGCTGCGGCGCTCCTTGCCGGAGTGGTACCGCGCGACACGGCGTCTGATCGCGGCTTATTTTAGAGCGCGCAAGCACTTTTCCGCGAAGTTTCTCAAAGGTCTGCGCGGCGAGGGTAGCTTGGAGGACAAGATATTCGATGTGCTCGAAGAGATTGATCGCAATGCGACCGAGCAGGCCAAGCAGGCCCGCGAGCGTTGGGACAAGGGCGCGTTCACCAAAGACGATCTCTCCTATCTTAAGGACGTGAACCTTTCCGAGCGCGAGTGGCCTACCCAGCTTCCTCATGAAAAGGACGAAGTCATCAAGGGTTACAAAGAGCGGGTCAAGGGAACGCTGAAACCCATACTATTGGAGCTCTATAACGCCTTCGCCGGCCTGGAGGACCCCGTCCTGGGCTTGATCGTTGATAACTACCCGGAGCCGACGCGCTCGCGCGACGACTTGCTTGAGCGCCTGATCAAGGCGCGGCGCCTCTCCCCGGGAAGCCTCTCGCACCTGGAGTCAAACAAGAGCTACCGCCAGCCAAATCCGGTCCGCGTCATGGAAAAGCACCTGCTCGACCAAGCCGTCATACAGATGCGGAAATTTTCCCCGGCAGAGAAAGTGGACATCCTCCTGCACTTGGCCAAGATCGAACGCTTGAGCCTGGAGAAGAAGAAAGCATTCAACAAGCGCATCTTAAGCGGCGAACGCAAGAAGATGGCGCGCGACAATGCCGCCCTGCGCAGCATATTTCAGCTTGAGAACTACATGAGCCTGCTGCACTCCAAGGACCGCGCGCTCCTCACCCGCGCGCTGTTCTATGGCGAAGGCGCACTGCACAAGGCCCCGGCCGAAGTCGAGCGCCTCTTCGAGCGCCTAGTCATCGTCGGGCGCGACCTGCCTCCTTTCATGGAGAAGACGTTCCGCGCCTATTTCAAGATATTGACCGAGGACGAGCGCGCGAAATTCATCGCCGACATCGCCGCTTTAGATGACGTCGGCCCCGAGCTCAAGGGCCCGGAAATTGTCTCGGTAGCCTTGAGGGGAATGGGCGTGACCGGAAAGAAAGTCGCCCAGGTTTTGGCGACGCATAAGGGCCTGGTTCCCGCGGAGTACGTCAAGCCTTTGGAAATATTTAAGGATCGCGCCCAAAACATGGAAAAGATGCGCTCCTACAGTCTGATCACGGAGCGCCTCGCGGCCATCGCGGGCCGCGTGGGCGAGCGGTCTTCAGACAAGACGGGCTGGACGGCGTCGGCCCAAAATTGGCTTATAAAATCCTGGGACCGGCTGCTATCGACGTTCTGGAAGAGTGAGGCGCCTGCCGCGCCCTCGGCGGCCATGACGGATGAGCAACTCGACGCGCTCAGCTATCAAGCTCTGCCCAGCGACAACGAGGAGATGTCTCTTGATGCCGCTGCGCGTCAGCGCTTGATCCGCCAGGTTTCCTTTCTCCTGAAGGAGCAGAAGGCAAAAGTGCGCTGGATCACGGAGATGGGGCCGGAACTCGGGGCCGGATCAATCAAGCTGGTCTATAAGGTTGTCCTCGAAGATAAGCGGACCTGGGTGGTCAAGCTTCGCGCCCCCGGCGCCGCTTACGGCACCAAGCGCGAGTTCGAGCTATTCGACGAGCTCATCAATACCATGCAGAGCAACGGAGATCTAAATCTGCCGGCGGCGGGACAGCTTTTAGATGAGGTCAAGAAGATGGTGCAGGCGGAGATGAACTTCGTCGATGAAAAGGATAAGGAGCTGGCGATGCTTAGACGCTCCAGGGCCCGCCCATGGTACGCGCGGCTGGCCTCCCCTCGGCCCCACATCCCCAATCCCCATCCGATCTATGTCGGAGAGGATGTGATGATCGAGGAGTTCATCGCGACCACGCGCTTTTCGGACCTGCCGAAGCGCTCCTTGCTGGGCCCAAGCAAGACCGCCATTTCTAAGCTTGCGGTGCGCGAGGGCATGTTCCAGCTCATCTATGACGAATGGCTCGAGCCCGACCCGCACACGGGCAACCGCCATGCGCTCAAAGGGGGCATCAATAGTTTGAGGCCAAAACTTGTGGTCATAGACTTGGGTCAGGGCAACGCTCAGCCTATCGAATTGCTCAAGCCTTTGATGAGGGCGGGTCTAGCCTTGGATGCGGGAAGTTCGGAAGCGTCCGCGCGAGCCTTGTTGACAATCATTAAAGTTCCAAATACGCGCTCGGCCGATGATGTTCTGGCCAATATCGGAAAGGGCCTCATCCGGCGCGCTGACGCCGGGATCATCGAGCGCATGATGGACGGCCTGCTTGAGGCCGAGAAGCTCGGCGCTCTGGTCGCCCCTGAGTATGCGCCCCTGCAGAAGGCCTTCCTAATCTACACCGGCTACTCTGAGTTTCTCCCCAAGGACTATATTTTCAAGTCCCTGGAGGACGGAGTCGCAGCGCGCGCCTGGCGCGACAAGACGATTTCGCGTCCCAGCCTGATCGGGCTGGCAATCAAGAGGATGCTCTTCGGCCGCAGTGCCGTGCGCGCAGACTTGGAGACGATCGTCGAGGGCTTGGCTACGCGGCTTGACGGTGGTACGCATTGAGGAGCATCTTCTCGGTTGTCTCCCAATCGAGGCATTGATCAGTCACCGAGACCCCATACTTTAGCTTCTTGAGATCCCGCGGGATGGGTTGGTTTCCTTCCTTTAAATTGCTCTCGATCATCGCTCCGATGATTCCGCTATCGCCTTTCAGCCTCTGCGCGAGGATTGACTCGAAGACGGCGGGCTGTCGGCGATGATCCTTGTTTGAGTTGCCGTGGCTGCAGTCGATCATCATTCGCCCGGGAAGGCCGGCCGCGAGCAATGCGTCACGGCAATGCGCCACGCTCTTTTCGTCATAGTTCGGCATCTTGCCGCCGCGAAGCACCACATGCCCACAGCGATTGCCCTTGGTGCGAAACACCGACGTCCGCCCATCGGCGTCGACCCCGAGAAAGTGATGCGAAGATAGCGCCGAGCGCATGGCGTCGATGGCGACCTGAATATTGCCGTCGGTGCCGTTCTTGAAGCCGACGGGAGAAGAGAGGCCGCTGGCCATCTCGCGATGGGTCTGAGACTCGATCGTGCGCGCGCCGATCGCGTGCCAGGAGACCAGGTCTGAAAGATACTGCGGCGTGATCGGATCGAGGGCCTCGCAGGCCGCGTGCACGCCAAGCTCGGTGATCTGGACCAAGAGCAGGCGCGCCAGCTTGAGCCCGGCCTCGATGCGAAAGGAGTCGTTCATGTCCGGATCGTTGATTAAGCCCTTCCAGCCAATCGTCGTGCGCGGCTTCTCGAAGTAGACCCGCATGAAAATCAAAAAACGGTCTGCGACCCTATCCGCCAAATGCTTCAGACGCCGCGCGTACTCAAGAGCGGCCTTCGGATCGTGAATTGAGCAGGGTCCGACGACGATCAGCAGGCGTTCGTCCTTGCCGTCGAGTATCGCGCCAACCGCGCGTCGGCCCTCTGAAACCGTCTGAAGGCAGCGTTCGGTCGCCGGAAGGCGAGCGGTGATTTCGCGCGGCGTCGGCAACAGGCTGTGGCCCGCGATATTGGTGTTCGTCAGTCGTTTCTTGGCCACGAGAGTTACAGTCTAGCATTTGACGGCTGCGGCCCTAAAAAGCTAAAAATTGCTATGGCAAAGAAGAAGCTGATGCGTCACAAGTCGGGACTCAAAGCTCACCGGCAGTCTTTGAAGCATGCGATTTATAATGCGGGCATTAAGAAATCGGTCCGTCGCGCCGTCCGCGCCGTCACGGACGCAGCGAAGAGCGCCGACATCAAGGGCCTGTCCGCACTCACCGGACAGGCCGCCTCCGCTCTCGACAAGGCCGCTAAGAGCGGAGCAATCCACTGGAAGGCCGCCGCGCGAAAAAAATCGCGTCTGGCCGCCCAGGTCGTCCGTCTGACCGCCGCCGCAAAATAGCGCTTTTCCCGATTTTAAGAAAGCCGCGCGCTGGGCGTGCAGAGTCCGACGACGACAGCCTCAAGTTCGATCTTGGCGTCGAGCCAGGCTTTTGACTTGAGCCCGGTCTCGACCTCAAGCAGGCGTTGCAGATCTCGGCGCAAGCGTTGCTCGGAGACGCGCTGGGCGCGTGCGAAGAAATCGCGATCGTAGAAAATACGGAGCCTCGTTTCGATCTCGCGTGGAGACATCCCGGCCTTCAGCATGCGCTTGGCCTTGAGTTGCTTAAGGTAGGCGGCGCGGGCCTGGGATAGTGAGCGGAACGCGACCTCCCCGGGCTTGGCGCCCGAGAATGCCGAGCTCAGGTAGGATAGGCAGGCCTTAAGGTCGCGTCCGGAAACAATGCGTTCAAAGGCCCAGGGATCGGCCGCTTGGAGACAACCCATGCTCGCCGACACCGCCTCCAGGCTGATCGCTTGATTTTCACCGGCGAACAAAACCGCCTTTTCCAGTTCGCCCGCCAAAATACCCCAATCCGTCCCCGTCTGGTCGACCAACGCGGCAGCGGCCGCCGGATCTAAATTTTTCCCTGCGCTCTTGGCCGAGGCCAAAAGACGCTCCACCGCTTCTTCCTCGCTCAGCGGTGAGAAAACACAGGTCGCGCCGACAGCTCCGGCGGCGATGGCAAGCGCGTCTTTCTTGTTCGGACGGCGATCCTCCGACAGGAGCAATAGCGTCGTCGTCTCCGAGGGGGCGCGCAGGTACTCGACGAAAGCCGCGCGGGCCGCAATAAGTATTTTCGGGCTGCGCACTATCACAAGCCTCTTGTCCGCAAACACCGGCAAGGTCAGAGCCTCGCTGATGATTTCCGCATAATCGGAATTCGGATCGCCGTAAAATTCACGGAGGTTGAAGTCGCCGGGCTTGAATAAATCCTTCAGCTCGCGGACCGCGTCGGCCTTGGACGCCGATTCCGCGCCGAACAAATAGTAGACCGGCCGGAACTTGCCGGCCTTCCACTCCGCGCTGAGGTCGCCGGGCCTGAGTTCCATCTCCTCAATAGGGGTGAGTAATGACGGGCTTCAGCGGGGTCTCAGGAGTTACCGAGGGCGGCGTCGACGGGGCCGAGCCGGTGATGCGACGCTCGGACGTGCCTGTGACGGTGCCAAAGCCTTCGACGACACGCTTGACGATGTTGCGCGCCAGAATGTCCCAGATTTGCTCGCGCGCCTGCTCCTCCGTCAATCCCCCGCGCAAAGTCAGCGCCGGGAAGGACACGATGCCTTCCAGATTCTTCTCCTCCCAGAGGATGTTATTTGAGCTTTTGTCGATCAACTGAAGATCGGCGAGGATGCGTAATTTATAGGCGGTTGCGGCTTGTGTTGAGTCATACTGCACGGCGGTCAGGATGTAGCGCGCAATCGCAATCCGCACGCGGCCCTGCGATTCGGGCTCGGGCACCAGAGGATAACGGCCATCACGCAGAAACTCATCACGCACGCGCAGAGAGAGCTTGTCCTCGAGGCCGAACTGCTGGGTCTTATTGACGACGGGGCTCAGGGACAGGCGTTGGACGTGCCGGGGAAGCAGTTGGGGGGTGGGATTGTAAGCGACATCGGCGCTGCAGGCGGCCGCCAGCGTCATGAGAGCAAGAGGGATTATGCGTTTCATTTGACCACCAGGTTGATTAGCTTTTTAGGGACAAAAATTATTTTGACGATTTGCTTGCCCTTGACGGCGGCGGTCACCTTCTCCTGAGCAAGCGCCGCGTCTTTGATGCCGGCTTCTTCCGTGTCAGCGGCGATCATGAAAGTGGCCCGGAGTTTCCCGTTGATCTGGACCGGATATTCGATCAGCGCATTCACGAGATGTTCAGCGTCCCAAGATGGCCAGGTTTGGCGGCAAAGCATGTCTTTGTGGCCCAGCTTTTCCCACAGTTCCTCGGTCAGGTGGGGAGCGAACGGATTGAGAAGAATGAGGAAAGTCTCGAGATCGATCTTCGCCGGAAGCGATTCAGACTGGATCGTATTCAGGTAAATCATGAGCGCTGAGATCGCCGTATTGAATCCGAACGATTCGATGTCTTCCCCCACTTTTTTGATCGTGCGATGGCGCAAAGAGAGGAGACCGGCTTCGCGGGAAGGAGGCTGTTTGAGATCGGCGATCAATATAAAAGCCCGGCGAAGAAAGCGATAGACTCCCTCGATGTTGCGCATATCCCAGGGCTTGGCCTGCTCAAAGGGCCCCATGAACATTTCATAGAGCCGGAATGCATCCGCGCCGTAGCGCTGAATAACGACGTCCGGATTGACGACATTTTTCTTGGCCTTCGACATTTTCTCGATCTGAGACTCAAGAGTTTCGCCGGTCTTCGCCAAAACCGGCTTGCCTTGAGCGTCGTATTCGATCTCATCGGGATGGTGGTAGACGCCCTTTGTGTCTCGAAAAGAAAAAGAAAGGATCATGCCTTGGTGGCGCAATTTTTGAAAAGGCTCTTTCGTATGGACCAACCCTAAATCAAACAGGGCTTTATGCCAGAAGCGCGCATAGAGCAGGTGCAGGACCGCGTGCTCAGCGCCTCCGACATAGCAGTCAACCGGGCCCCACAGAGCTTCAAGTTCCTTGTCCCAGGCGGCCGCCGCGTTCTTGGGATCCATATAGCGCAAGTAATACCAGCACGAGCCCGCCCACTGCGGCATCGTATTCGTCTCGCGGGCCGCTCCTCCGGCGCAGCGCGGGCAAACGGTGTTGACCCAATCGGCGACGTTCGCCAAAGGCGATTGGCCGGTTCCCGTCGGCTTAAAGTTGGCGACCTCCGGAAGCTGCAGCGGAAGCTGCTCTTCAGGCACGGGCACCACGCCGCACTTGGCGCAGTGAACAATTGGCAGGGGTTCCCCCCAATAACGTTGTCGTGAAAAAATCCAATCACGGAGCCTGTAATTGACCCGCTTGGCCCCCAGGCCATTCTCTTCCAGCCAAGCGATCATCCGCTTCTTGGCTTCAGGCGTCTTGAGCCCGTTGAGGAATTCGGAATTGATCGCCGTTCCTTCCCCGGTGAACGCCTTTGCTTCTTGGGTTCTAATGCCTTCCGGTTCTTGGACGACGGTCAGTATCTCAAGGCCGTACTTGACCGCGAATGCATGATCGCGCTCATCGTGAGCTGGAACCGCCATAATAGCGCCCGTGCCGTAGGCGCCCAAGATGTAATCGGCGATGTAGACGGGGACCCGTTTTCCGTTGACGGGATTGACCGCAAAACCGCCGGTAAACACCCCCATCTTTTCCTTCTGGAGCTCGGTCCGTTCGAGATCGGATTTCTTATCCGCTGCGGCGGCGTAAGCGGACACGGCCGACTTTTGATCCGCCGTCGTCAGCATGTCGACGAGAGGGTGCTCGGGCGCCAGGACCAGATAAGTGGCCCCGAACAATGTGTCCGGGCGGGTGGTGAACACATTGATCGCCGAGCCTCCTGCGGACTTGAACGTCACCTCCGCACCCTCGGAGCGTCCGATCCAATGCCGCTGCATCGCGAGTGTCGACTCGGGCCAGTCGAGGCCGGCGAGATCGCTCTCCAGGCGGTCGGCGTAGGCGGTGATTTTGAGAACCCACTGGCGGATATTCTTGCGCTCGACAGCCGCGCCGCAACGCTCGCAGGCGCCATTGAACACCTCCTCGTTGGCCAGGCCGGTCTTGCAGGAGGGGCAGAAATTGATGGGCGCCGTGCTCTCATAAGCCAAGCCTCTATTATAGAGCTGCAAAAATATCCACTGGGTCCAGCGGTAATAGTTTGGATCCGTGGTGTCTACTTCACGGTCCCAATCATAGGAGAAACCCAGCGCCTTGATCTGCCGCCTGAAGTTGCCTATGTTGGCGCGCGTCACTTGGGCGGGATGCGTGCCGGTGGCAATGGCGAAGTTCTCGGCGGGAAGGCCAAAGGCGTCCCAGCCCATCGGATGCATGACGTCGAAGTCCAGCAGACGCTTATAGCGGCATAGGATGTCGCTGGCGGTATAGCCCTCAGGATGGCCGACGTGCAGGCCGGCCGCCGAGGGGTAGGGGAACATGTCAAGGCAATAAAATTTTTTGCCCGGGCGCGGGGTCTTCGGCGCTCGAAAAACCCCTTCAGACTCCCATCTGTCCTGCCATTTTTTCTCGATCTCGGCGAAGGGGATGTGCTCGGTCTTCACTGGGGGATTATAGCTTTTCACTGGAAGACTAGGAGCTTCGTCTGCAAAAGAGCAGGAGCATATCGTGTGGAATGTCTCGACACTGTTTTAGGAATCAAGAGAGAGTGCGAATGCAACTTTTACACGGTGTCAATCGTATGATTGAGGAGTCATAGGAGGAAAGTATGAACATTAACACACGTGTAATGGTACTGGCGGCGATGTTCTGCATTGAGGGATACGCGAGCGGGGAAACGGCGTCGGCGGCGCGGACGGACAAGGCGGCTATCCGTGAATTGCGCGAAGTCTTGCATGCCGATAAAGGCAAGATCAAGCGGTTGGAAGTCGAGCAACACAAGGAACTCGTTCTGATCCTTGAACGGGAGAAATCAGATCTAAAGATGGTGAAGGCCTCCGCAGCCCAGGCGGAGACCATGCACTTAGCCATAATTGATGTTCACGAGAAGTCGCGGCGGGAGCGCGGGGCGCTGCGCGCGCGAAACCATGAGGAAAGAAGCCGTCTGCGGAGAGCGATAGCAAATACGCGCAGCCAAATCCGGACCCTCCGGCCGAAAAAAGAAGGATCATAAAACGGCGGTAAACTTGTCGCGACACAGCATCTCGCGTTGAAGCGGGCGAGCCGGACGCTAATTGCTATCATGGATCGGCGGGCAGGTGGCGAAACTGGCAGACGCTGGAGACTTAAAATCTCCCGGCCGCAAGGTCATGCGGGTTCGAACCCCGCCCTGCCCATGATTTTAGACAGAGGCCAACGAGCTTGCGCCGGAAGGCGCCCGCTCGGAGTTGAGGAAAAGTCCTGAGCGCCTAGGCGGCGTCAACGCCGACATGCGCTTCACCCTCATCGATTTCGATATGCGCGATAAAGGCGCGGCAGCAGACCGTGCAGTCCTGGTCGATGGATTGCCCATCCATATCGGCGATCACATGAAGATCGGTGTTCTCGCCACAATGCGGGCAGGCGATGCCCACCCACCAGTCGAGGCGCTCGGTTGCGGCCTCAATACTTTGCTCCTTGAGAACCGTTTCCATAATCCGCTCAGCGGCGTTGTCCTCATGCGTATTAGGACGATGTTCAGTCGCGCCTTTTTGAGACTTTTTCAACTTCACGGAGGTCTTTGTTTTCGCCATGATTGCAGTGTAAAGCGTGAAACTTTATCCGTCAAGAGTTTTCTGGTTCGCGGCCAAGCAAGGAGAAAATGATACGATGACGAAATTGTCGTCCTGCTAGGAGTTCGCCCTAATGAAAAACGCCTCCCTCGACAGTTTTAAGGCTCTTAAAACACTCGTCGTTGGATCTGAAAAATACGAATATTTCAGCCTTAACGCTCTTCTTGCCTACGGCTTTAATCTTACGAGAATGCCGTTCTCGATGAAGATATTCCTTGAAAATCTCCTGCGGAACGAAGATGGCAAGGTCGTCACAAAGGAGGACATCGCGGCGGTCGCGAAGACGATCGGATTGAAGCCCGTTGAGCGGGAAGTTTTTTTCATGCCCGCTCGTATCGTAATGCAGGACTTCACCGGCGTGCCCGCCATCGTCGACTTGGCCGCCATGCGCGACGCGCTCAGGAAACTCGGCGGCGACGCCAAACGCATCAACCCATTCCAGCCCGTGGACCTTGTCGTGGACCACTCCGTGCAAGTGGATTTTTTCGGAACGCCGGATGCCTTCGAGAAAAACTCGGCGATCGAATTCTCCCGGAATCGCGAACGTTATTCGTTCCTGAAATGGGGACAGAAGGCGTTTTCTCATTTCAGGGTCGTCCCTCCGGAAACCGGCATCGTCCACCAGGTGAATCTCGAGTATCTTGCGAAAGTCATCTGGACCAAGGATGGTCTTGCCTATCCCGATACCACAATCGGAACTGATTCGCACACCACGATGATCAATGGCCTCGGCGTCGTCGGCTGGGGGGTCGGCGGCATCGAAGCTGAGGCCGCGATGCTCGGCCAAGCTTTGCCGATGCTCATCCCCGAGGTCGTAGGGATGCGTCTCTCAGGCCATCTTCCGGAAGGCGCCACCGCCACCGATTTAGTCCTCACCGTCACCGCTCTGCTCCGCAAGAAGGGCGTCGTCGGCAAGTTTGTCGAATTTTTCGGACCCGGCGTTGCTGAACTCTCCTTGGCCGACCGAGCCACTGTCGCCAACATGGCGCCCGAATACGGTGCTACCATCGCCTTCTTTCCCGTGGATTCACGCACGCTCGACTATTTGCGCGTCTCCGGTCGCCCTGAAAAAGACATCGCCCTTGTTGAGGCTTACTGCAAGGCGCAGGGCTTTATCCATAACGATGCGATCGAACCTTCATTCACCGATGTGGTGGCTTTGGATCTATCCTCGGTCAAGCCCTGCTTGGCCGGGCCCAAACGCCCGCAAGACCTTATTGAGCTGGGCGTGGTTAAAAAACAGTGGCTTGCCCTCGATCTCCCGTCTTTTCTCAAGGAAAAAGACAAGAAGGGGAATCTGCCCATTTCCGCCGACGCTGAGATCGCGATCAAGAGCTATAAAATAGGCCACGGCGCAGTGGCAATCGCAGCCATTACCTCCTGCACCAATACCTCGAACCCGGCGGCGCTTATTGCCGCCGGCCTTCTCGCGAAGAAGGCCGTTGCCCTCGGCTTATCCGTGAAGCCCTGGGTGAAGACCTCCTTGGCGCCGGGTTCTCAGGTTGTCATGGATTACCTCCAGTCCGCCGGTCTCGTCGAGCCCCTGGAAGCGCTCAAGTTCCACCTTGTCGGCTACGGCTGCACGACATGCATCGGTAATTCCGGGCCTCTTCCGGAAGACGTGGCTAAGGCTGTTTCCGAGAATAATCTCATCGTTGCGGCCGTGCTCTCAGGCAACCGAAACTTCGAGGGTCGCATCAACCCGCTGGTGAAGGCCAACTATCTCGCGTCCCCGCCGCTGGTGGTCGCTTACGCCTTGGCGGGCACGGTCGATCTCGATCTCACGACGGATCCGATTGGAACCGCCAATAATAAGCCGGTTTATCTAAGAGATATTTGGCCCACGAACGAAGAAGTTTCGGCTGTCGTCGAGAAAACCGTAACACGCTCGATCTTCCTCAGGCGTTACAGCGCCGCGTTCTCCGGCGATAAGAATTGGCAGTCCCTCGATGCGCCGGCCAGCGAGCTGTACTCTTGGGATCCGCAGTCAACCTATGTGCGCCTCCCTCCGTATTTCGAGGACCTTTCTCTTCAGCCGCGGGCCCTCAATGACATCAAGAATGCGCGCGTCTTGGCCGTGTTTGGAGATTCCATCACGACCGATCATATCTCGCCTGCCGGCAATATCGCGAAGGATTCCCCGGCGGCAAAATACCTGATGAAAAACGGGGTCGGCGTCGCGGACTTCAACAGCTATGGCGCGCGCCGCGGTAATCATGAGGTTATGATGCGCGGCACCTTCGCCAATATTCGCATCAAGAACTTGATGCTCAAGGACGTGACCGGCGGCTACACCGTGCACATCCCCACCAAAGAACAAATGGCGATCTTCGACGCGGCGATAAAGTACCAGGCGGAAAAGACGCCGTTGATCGTCATCGCGGGCAAGGAGTACGGCACCGGCTCCAGCCGCGACTGGGCCGCGAAGGGTCCGGCCCTCCAAGGCGTGAGGGCCGTAATCGCCTCAAGCTTTGAGCGCATCCACCGATCGAACCTGGTCGGCATGGGCGTGCTTCCGCTGCAGTTTCTGGAGGGCGAGTCCGCTCAAAGCCTCGGCCTGACCGGCTACGAGATCTTCGACATCATCGGCCTCGCTGGGCTCAAACCGCGCAGCCCGATCGCCGTGCGCGCGACGACCGACGCCGGCAAGACATTCGAGTTTAAGGTTCTTTGCCGCATCGACACCTCTATTGAACTTGAGTACCACCGCTACGGCGGCGTGCTTCGCTATGTCCTGGGTCAAATGATCGCCGGCACGAGCAAGACTCAAATCGCGGCGTAAATGACCGAAGAGACTCCCGCTGTTTTGTACCATACCGCGTGAGAATAGCGAGGCAGGCGTGGCAGTTCTTGGTTCCGTCCGTCATGGCGGGCTGTCTCGGCCTATGGTTCGGGGAGGGCCGCAGCCCGGTGATTTTCGGCGCGTTGCTTGCCTTCGGTTTCGCGGCGTTTACGGCCTATTTCTTCCGTGATCCTGAGCGCGTCCTGCCGACCGACAGCCGCATCTACTCGCCCGGCGACGGCGTTGTGCTGTCCGTGGCTCGCGAGGGCGCAGACGACGCGATCACCTGCCGAATATTTCTCTCCATTTTCGATGTTCACATCCAGCGCGCGCCGTGCGCGGGGCGCGTGATCAGCGTGAAGCAAGTCCCCGGGACCTTTATGGCCGCCATGAAAGACTCGGCCCGCGGAAATTCGCGCGTGGTGCTGACACTCGAGCCGCCGGGGCAGGGTCTGCTTGTCGTTGAGCAGATCGCCGGCCTCATCGCGCGACGCATTGAGTGCTGGCTCAAGCCCGGCGACGCGGTCGCCGCAGGTGCTAAGTACGGCATCATCTATTTCGGTTCGCAGGCAGCCGTGCGCTTTCCGGCCGGCTCGCTTTGCACGGTCAAGATCGGCGACCGTGTTGAAGGCGGCTTGACGCCCATCGGAGAATGGACAAACAAGCCCTGAAGCGCGGCGGGCAGGTTCTCGCTCCGTCGCTGTTTACGCTCGGCAATATGGCGTGCGGCTTCTTCGCTCTGATCTCATCCGTGCGCGGTGAGTTTGTGTCTTCGGCGACGGCGATCATCGCGGGCATGGTCTTTGACGCGCTCGACGGGGAAGTGGCGCGCCTTGTGCAAGGTGAATCCTCCTTCGGCGTCGAGTTTGACTCGATGGCGGACTTTCTGACCTTCGGCGTGGCACCGGCGCACATGCTGTACGCATTTATTTTAAAGGATTATGGGGCATGGGGCTATCCGATCGCTTTCTTGTATGTGTTGTGCGGCGGCTTGCGCCTAGCGCGCTTTAACGCGATGACGCACGGAGGCACGGGCTCAAAGACCCACTTCACCGGACTTGCGATTCCGGCGGGCGCCGGCTTCCTGTCGAGCTTCATTCTTTTGTATCAGGTCATCGAAGAAGGACGCCCGGCCGGCACCTGGAAATTTCTCATGGACCAGATCCCTGTTTTGTACGGTCTTGCGCCCGCGATGATCGTCATCATCGCTCTCTTGATGGTCTCAACGATCCCCTATCCCTCGTTCAAACAACCCGGCGTGATCCGTCCGAGGTCGATTGCGACCATGCTGATTCTTCTCAGCCTCGGGCTGCTGATCTTTCACTACCCGTTAATGGTGCTGTTTCTCGTCTTTTTATTTTACGTTCTGATTGGCCCAGTGTCGTGGCTTGCGCGCGCGGCCGGGCGCTTGGTCGGTTGGGCGCCGCCTCAGGCCGGGGCCTAACGCTTCAAGAGATTTTCCGCGGAAACAGAACGGGGCCTTTCTGGATGAGTCCCGGACGATCGGTTTTTCCCGCGAGCACATCCTCGGCCGTCAACGCGTCGGGAAAAAGGCGCACGCCGAGCTGCATGTGTATTTTGGCGGCAGTGGCGGGCATAAATGGGTCGAGCCAGCCGCTGACTAGGCGCAAGGACCAGACCAGATCGAAAAGGACGAGCTCGCACTGCTTCATATCCTCCTTGGCCAGCTTCCATGGTGATTTCTCATTCACGCGCGCATTCAAGCTTCGGATCACCGCCCAGATCACGTCGAGCGCGCCGCTGAAGTCAAGCGCCTCCATCTTGGCTGAGATCTCGGGCGTGCGCTGGGCCACTGCGGTCGTGTAGAAGTCGACGCCGAGCGGCGGCTTCGTGGGAAGCCGACCGCCAAGGAATTTATCCACCATCTCGGACACGCGCGAGACGAGGTTGCCAAGGTCGTTAGCGAGCTCGGCATTGTAGCGCTTGGTCAGGGATTCTTTGGAGAAGTCGCCGTCATTGCCGAAGGGCATCTCGCGCAGGAGGAAGTAGCGCAAGGCATCCACGCCGTACTCGGCCGTGATGTCGTAAGGGGAGATGAAATTGCCGAGCGACTTAGACATCTTCTGCCCCTCGACCGTCCACCAGCCGTGGGCGAATACTTTCTTCGGCAAGGGCAGGCCGGCGGCCATCAGCATCGCGGGCCAGATCACGCCGTGGAAACGAAAAATTTCTTTGCCGACGATGTGGATGTCGGCAGGCCACAGGTCGCTTTCGGCTGCGGCCGACCAGTAATTGATCAGCGCGTCAAACCATACATAGATCGTGTGCTTGGGATCGCCGGGGACGGGGATGCCCCAGTTGACTTTGGTGCGCGAGACGGAAATATCTTCAAGCCCGTCCGATACGAAGCGGTGCAATTCCGCGGCGCGAAATTTCGGTGCCAGGAAATCAGGGTTCGCGCCGTAGTGCGCGAGGAGTTTCGGGCCGTACTCGGAGAGCTTGAAGAAGTATGTCTCCTCGGAGAGCTTTTGCAAGGGCTTCCCGGAATCGGGGCCGAGCAGGACGCCGCCGGGACCCTTCAGCGCGTCAATTTCCTTTATAAAAGATTCGCTGACCACGTCGTAGAGCCCCTCGTAGCGGCCTTTGTAAATATCGCCGTTTTTCAGCAGAAGAGCGAAAAATTCCTGAACCTTGGCCTCGTGGCGTTTTTCCGTGGTGCGGATATAGTCGTCGACGTGCACGTCGAGATGCTTCCAGAGATCGCGGAACTTGGCCGAGGTCTGGTCGCAGAAGTCGAGCACATGCTGGTCGGCAACCCGGGCCGCGTCCATAATCTTCTGTCCATGCTCATCGGTGCCGGTCAGCAGGTGCGCCGAGCCTCCTCTGCCGCGCGTGTGGCGGGCGAGAACGTCGGCGGCGATGGTCGTATACGCATGGCCGATGTGGGGCGCTGCGTTGATGTAATAGATGGGGGTCGTAATGTAGCGTCGTTTCATTTTATTATCGTTTGGCACGGTACCAACAAAAGGGGACTTTTTCTCTTGGCAGGAGATCGCTCATCCTATTTTTCAGGAAGCGCGGCATAAACTTTATGCGCTCAATTTACTATTAAAATTGAGCGCGTATCAAATCCGTGGTCGATACGCAGGTAGGCCAATCGCTCCATGCGGCATGGGTCCAAAGACTGGGATGATTGTTCCCCTTTGACTCATGCGAAATACTTCGCGCCGCGCTACAATGACGCATGGTGCTTAATATCATTTTCCGGCGTAGCGGCGTTGACGGCGCTGACCCCGAAGAAAAAATGACGCAAGGAGAAAACAAATGACTCATCTCAAAATGAAGTGGTACATGCCGGCATTCCTGGCCGGGCTTGCTGTTGTCCCCGTTTCAGGGCATGCTGAAGACCTGGCAGAGGCGGCGTCTGTAGCTAGCAAGCCGTTTGACGGAAACAAAGCGGATTCCGGTTCCTTTGTATCCCAGGCACCGAGGGATACGCTTGCTTTTTTAAAGGGTGCTGCGGCAAGCGGCAATGAATCGACTCTGACAGCCTCTTTGAATCAGCCAGGCGGGAGCAAGGTGGAAGTTCCGGGGCCGATTAAAGTGGAGAATGTAGCCCTCTGGAATTCCAACCCCCTCCTTGCGATTTGGACTGTCGCGGGAGCTGTTGCTGGCGTGTATGGCGGATATGGCCTCCTAACATACGGTCTGTCGCTGTCGCCATGGATAGCTGTGGGTCTCATAGCGCTAGTAATAAGGGAAATATATCGATCCAGTTGACTTTACCGATCACAGCAACCAAAACCCGGTAGCGCTCAGTGAAATGAAGCCGCCTGACTGCATTGCAGGAACAACGCCGGCGTCACCGGGCTGTTTCAGATTCCAGCGCTGCGAGCGTCAGTATTAATTTGGGATCGGCATTGGCGCGCAAGGATGCGCGCAGGCGCAAGAACTCGCGCAATGGACCTTCGATCGACATAAAAGAGCAGCCTCCTTTAAGATGCCGAAGGCGCAATTCTTGACTGAGCGCATATAACGCGCGTTCCACCTTCACCCGCGCCTCAGCGAGATCCTTAGGCAGGCCGTCGGCGGCGGCAACGGCGGACAGCGGCCCAGCGCCCCACGAAAGGCCGTCATCCTCGCCGAGCTCAAGCGCGCGCCCGGCAGAGCCGTCGGACAGTCCCGCGAGGCGCTTGGCCAAGGCGGGGGATAAGCCGCGGCCCGCCAGTATTTTTTCAACAACAGCCTCGGGCAGGGACCCGAATGGAATGGTGAAGCACCGGGAAGAAATCGTGCGCGGCACCAGCGAACGCTGGGTGGCGCCCAATATCCAGAGCGTTTCCGGCTGGGGCTCTTCTAATATTTTCAGCATTGCATTGGCTGCTTCTTTGTTGAGGCGCTGGGCATCCGGTATGATCGCGATTTTCCAGCCGCCATGCAGGGACTTGAGGCTCAGGTCCTTGAGCAGATGCCGGAGAGTGTCCACTTTCCAGATTTTCTGCTTTCCGGGATCTTCGTTCTCCAGCGAAGCTTGGTAATTCTCGTCAACGATGACCACGTCGGGGCAAATGCCTCCGTCCACGGCCCGGCAGCCGGAGCAAGCCCCGCAGGAGGCTTCTCCCGTGAAAGGCCGGTCACAGCAAAGCAGAGCCTTGGAAAACTCGACGGCGGCCAGCCGCTTGCCCACGCCCTCGGGCCCGATGAACAGCATCGCAGAGGGCATGCATTCAGACGCGAGAAAAGCCTCAAGGGTTTTCAGGGCGCGACGCTGGCCTAGAACCTTGTCGAGCCGCATTATAATTTTTTCGCGACAAGGGCGAGAATTTTTTTCCGCAGGACATCCGTCGAAAGCTTTCCGTTTAAGATGACGGCTTTGGAATCTTTTTTGGCCAGGCGACGATAACCGTCACGGACTTTTTGGCGAAATTCAACCGACTCTTTTTCAAGGCGATCGAGTTTTCTGAATTGATCCCGATTGGCGAACTCGAAAACCGGAATGTCGAGAATGATCGTGAGGTCGGGTTTGAGGCCGCCCGTGGCGATTCGATTTAAAATCGTCGTTGTTTGCAGGCCAAGCCCGCGGGCGAGGCCTTGATAAGCATCCGTTGACATGGTGAAGCGTTCCGACAGGACAATCATTCCCGCTTTGAGAGCGGGAATGATTGTTTCCTGCGTATGCTGCGCTCTGGACGCCTCATAAAGGAACAGCTCTGCAAGCGGGACGATGGTCAGCGCCGGATCAAGGAGGATTTTACGCACTCCTTCGGCGACAGCGGCACCTCCGGGCTCGCGCGTGTGCAGGACTTTGCGGCCCGCAGCTTTGAGCGCGTCGGCGAGCATGAGCGCCTGGGTGGACTTCCCGGATTTGTCGGGGCCCTCAATAACAATTAAAAGGCCTGGGCGCGGCATGCGGCCATTCTAACAAATCCGGCAGGTGAGACCGGTTACTCGTCGGATTCGGGATTGTCGAATTCAGGATCGTCGGCTGGAGCATCGTTCGGGCGCACGGGTTCCTTTAGAAGCATCGGCGGGGGCTGAGGGCGAGAGTAAGCGGGACTTTGATATATTTCAATGTTTTCCAGCTTGCCGGTCGCGGGATTACGCAGTTTTGCGGTTGAAAGAGATATATTCGTGAGCGGTTTTTTCGGGCGCGGTGTTTTCCCCGCACGCGCATGATAGTACAGGCCGAATCCCAATAGCCACGCGACAACCACGGCAACGGCGGCAATGTGCCAGCGCCAGTAATATAGCGCGGAGGAAGACGTCGAAAAAAGGGGGGGTGAAGTCGCGGCCTTGGTTCTCTCGCGATCTTTCCGTTCGCGCAATTTGGCGAAGAGGACGCCGCACGACGGGCATTCCACAGCGCTGTCCTCTGCCGTCTTCGAACACAGGGGACAATTCATGTAGGGGCGCCCCTTTCTAGATCACCAGCTCCCGGAGATCGGGGTTCGTTCCTTCCAGGAATCGCGCGTGAGCGTGACGTTCAACTGAGGCAGGACGAGCTTATCGTTGTAAAAGATCATGACGTTGCCGGCCCCCGCCCAGCCGGACTGCACCCAGACGGCGCCATACACATCGGAGTCGCCGGCCATGTTGATCGTGCCGCCGACATACAGAAAGCCGTACACGCCGACGTCGGATCCAGAGAATGAACCCTCGCAGGTGGAGCCGCAGGCACCGATGTCATAGCTCGCAGCGCTTGTGCTGATGCCGAGATCGCCAGGATACTGGTTGATCGCGCCCGTGTCGAACTTTTGGTACTCCTTCCAGGCGTTGGCAGAAACGATGACGGGAGGAGGATTGTAAAGGTCCACGCCGGTGACATTGAGATTTCCACGAACTATGACCGTCCCCTTGACGCCATTTTTCCCGCTCCAGGAGGCGTTGTTGTCCCAGTACCAGACATCGTCGGCGAGCTTGCGTGAATCATTGTAGAGATTTGTGACTGAGCAGTTTACGCAAGCCGAGCCGCAGGGGATGGTGGCACCGAGCACGGCTGCGTTGCCGTTGCAGTTGAGCGTTCCTGTGGCGGCGGCCGAGGAACGCAAAGCGGCGAAGTCGAAGATCGGCAGTTCCGGCACGTCATAGGACGACCACCACTCCTTGTTGTCGGTATTCGGCGGGGTCACGCCGTTGGTGTCGCGGGGGTTTGCCACGGTGCCGATGACCGCTTGCTTGGAGAGCTTGCGTGGAAAGAAACGCAGGGCCGAATTGCCGCTTAAAGTGATGTTGTTCATGGCGAGCATCGGCCCCCAGTGGATAACGGAGTCGCCGCTCGAACTGATGCCGGCGCCGGAGATCAAAGCGCCCGGGACGGCGGAGTTCGAATACTGGACTTGAATTGAGCGCTTCTCCTTCGCCAACAGGTCGCGTCCTTCTCCGATCACCTGGACCTGGTCCGCGGCCGGTCCGGAGGTGATGCTGATGCGATAAACTCCGCCGCTGATGTCGGTATAGTTCTGGTCAAAATTATAGCCCGCGATGACGACGCCGGCCCGAGCGGCGGCCCAGGTGGAGGTCGAACTCTTGAGCTTCCAGTAGGCGCGGTCGATGCCCGCCTCGGCGAGGTTGAACGCGGTCGTCGTTTTTCTGTCCTTGACCGAAAGCCTGACATCCTGCTGGATCCAGGCGACCATCGCCGGCGCTGTGATCAGAAGAATCACGACGATCACCATGACGCCGACCAGAATTTGGCCGCGGTGTCCGGACGGCGGGGCGAGGTGGCGCATAAGGTTCTCCATATCAGTCGTTCATGACGCGGACTTTTTCTGAGGCCACATGCAGCGCCTTGACCTTGCCCTCATAAATCGCTTTCTCAAGCGTCAGCGACACGGAAACGACGCTAAGATCGTCGGAGCGCGGGAGGGTGAAGGCCAGGTACTTGATGTTTTTCGACAAGGTTCGCGTCTTCGTCCCCACGGTCTGCACAAGATTGACGCCGCTTTGGGAAAAGATCATTTTGCTGCCGGTGATCTTGGTGAAGGTCAGGCGCGAATAGAAAGGCTGGCTTGCGGCGCGGTCGATTGTAATCGAGTTGCTCGAGGCTTGGCGCAGGTTGCGGCTGATCATATACATCGCCGCGCGCGCCTCGCCCTGAAGCTCCGTGCGCGTGTTTGTTACGATGAAGTAGCGATTGATCTGAAGCATCACTTGGCTACCCACGGACATGAGAATGCCGATGATGGCGACGACGAGCATCAGCTCAATGAGCGAGTAACCGGTGCGATTGGAGGCGCAGTTCACCATGCGAAGTTGATCCCCGAAATTGTCTGACCCGCCAGCACGCCGACTCCAGTGGTGGTCAGAGAGTTGATCGTCGGCACCGCGCCACCGTAGGTGATGTAGTACGCGTAGACGCGGTAAGCCGTGGTCGTGCTTTGGCGAACCTCGACACGGTAGGTTCCATCCTCGTGGCTTGAGGCGCTGTAATACGGTGAGCCGATCAAGCTCGCTGAGCTGAGCGCCGGCGGAGCGGGAGGCGAACCGGCAAGAGTCGCGGTCGTGACGACGATCAAGGCCCCGGTGCGCAGCGGCGCGCCGCCGAGGCTCACATTGCCGATGATGGCGCCGAGAGCGCCCGTCACGGTGAAGGTGGCGGCGAAGACGTTGCCGCCGACTGTCACAGTGACGGCGGCGGTGCTCGGCGAGGCGCTTGAGATTTCATCAAGCTGAGGTTCGACGACGTAGAAACCGGTCGAGATGTTAATTGTGGTGAAGCGTCCGTCGCTTCCTGATACCTGCGTGTCGCGCGCGTAGCCGTTGATATCGATGGCGGAGACGGCGACTCCGGGAAGCGGGTTTATGCCGTCGCGCGTAACGAAGCCGGACAGGCGGCCGCCCTGGGACAGGTTGAAGTTCACCCCCGAGTGGATCTCACCGACTGCCACCACCACGCTCAAGGACGAGACGGAGATGTAGTTGGCGGATGAGCCCACGCCGGAATTCGCGATCACGTCGATCGTCCCGGGGATCACGCGCAACAGATAGCGTCCGTTCGTTGTGTTCGCGTTGACGACCGCTCCCGTGGCGCCGGGGTCCACGGGGATCGCAGGCGAGATCGCCGCGCCCAGCGCATTGGTGACAGCACCCTCGATGAAGCCGCTGGTATTGAGGATATTCAGGTAAGTCATCGTTGAGGGCAAAGTGAACACCGAACCCGACACGGCGATTGTCACCGTGTCGTGCTGGATCATCCAGGTCCCGCTTGAGATCAGCATCGTCCAGGTTCCGGTCGCGATCTGGGTCAAGGCAAAGCGCGCGTACGGCGGGGAACCCACGGCATAGGCCCGAGTGGAGAGCGAGAGGCCGTCAGTGGCCGAGACGATGGCGTTGATTGCCGGGCGGCCGCTGATTAAAGTCCGCGTTGAGTCCGACCGGCTATAGACGGCTTGAACCACTCCCGCGCTTGTCGTGATATCCACGCGGTTGGCGTCAGAGTCGTACGCGCGGCCGTAGACGTTGAGATCGGAAGAATTCGAGAAGGTGCTGACATTGCGTACATACTGGTCGCCGGCGGAGGCGCCATCGAGATTCAGACAGCTCGTCTCGCAGTAAGCGTTGGTCGTGGCACCGTCGCCTGTGTGCCCCCAGCCGATGGCGTCAAGGACGACGTCGGACGAATTCGTGATAAAAAAACTCGCTCCGTGCCCTGTCGGCGCTATTTGTTTCCGCGGCGGATTGGCGGACAGGTTCCAGTAAGCCGCCAGCGGCGGGGCTGTGCAGAAACTGGTTGCGTCATCGGCATAGACGGCGTCGGCGGTCTTGGTAACCCCATTGACGGTAAAAGTGCTGGTGTTGGCGATCAGGTAATAGCCATAGGGCACTATCGTCGTATTGACATAGTTGAGCTTGATCCCGTAGGTCGTTCCCGAACAGGTAACAAAGTTCGCGCTGTTGCAACTGCTGTTGATCTTCAGCTTGAGTTCATTCGGCGTGGTCCCGCCGCCGACAGTGATCGTTGAGGCTGTCGGGTTGTACAGCTCGACGAACTGGGCCTCGAAGTTGTTCTGGTCGGCCTGGGCCGTCGAGACGACGATCTGGCTGATCACCGCGTTTGGCGCGACCCATAACGGCGAGCCCGTGGCACTCCCCGAGCTCATGGGCACGAGAGGAAAATTCTGCTGTTGCGACGCGTTGGCCGCAATCGAGACGGAACGATGCATCGGAAAGAAGCCGGGCACGACGGCGCCGATGGTGAAGCTGCCCGGGGACAGGTTCATCGAGTACGCGCCTACCGTGTTCGACGTGTCGCGCCAGCCTAGATTTTCAGCCACGTTGACGACGGCGCCGGAGATCGCCGCTGCCGTCACACTGTTAGTGACGTTGCCGTAGAAGATCGCGTTGGCCGTCACCGTGTCGGGGTTGGCAACGAGAGTGCGCAGTTGGAGCAGCTTCCACTGGCCGGCGACCCGCCAGACGCTGCTGACCGTCACAAGCTTTAAACCCGTATCCGGGGTGCTCGGAGGAAGAATCGTGATCGTGCCGGAGTCTTCACGGGCGACCTCAATCATCGTATAGCGCGTGTAGTTGATGCCGCCTTCAAGGACCGCGGCCGGCGTGAAGTAGACGGCGTCATACTCGACATTGGGCGTGAAGTTTGTGTCGTAGACAGGGTTGACCGTAACGAGTATCTGGTAATAGACCTTCTGTTTTAGAATCTGCATCTGCTCTTGGGCGATGTTGGCGGCCAAAGTCACGGACTTGGATCCGATCAGGGCTTTTTGGATGCCTCCGAAGGCGCTCATGAGGCCAAGGACTGCGATCGACAATACCGCAGTGGCAACCATGAGCTCTGTGATTGTGACGCCGCGCGAGTTCTTCATCATCCGTGGATTCAGTATAAAGTGTTTGGAACGCCCTTTCAATGCCACGCACGAGTGATTTAAGTTACATGTGAATAGGGGGCCAGTCTTGCGAGAGATGGGAATGCCGTTATAATTCGATTGCTCTGTACGATCATCGGCCGAGATGGATATGCGTTAGGAGATCTTAAGAGGAATTTAAGCGGCTCATCATCATCCCCACAATCCAACCGGCTAAACTTCCAATATGGGCCTAGAGACAAATGACCGCACGGTCGCTTGCAAGTACGAGGCTGTGTTCAGCATCTTTCTGGCCGTCATGGCCTACCTGGGCCGGGAAAACGCCGCGTTGGTCTATCCGGCCATCCTGTATCTTTTCATTCTGCTTCTCGCCATGAACTTTGCGGCGATCACGACCTTGCGCCTGTGGCCCGTGAAAGAGTGGATTTCTTGTCTGATCATCCTGGCCAACTGCGGGGTGATCGCGGGGATATTGTCCTACTCGGGCGGGCCTCAATCCAACTTGTGGGTCCTTTATCTCATGCCCATCTACACGGCCTCCCTGCTCTTGAACGGCAAGGAGATCGTCTGGATCACGGCCGGGGCCATCAGCTTTAACACGGTTTTTTACATTGTCGCCTTCGACGCTTGGAATGCCGTCGCCCTATTCGAGCTGTCCATTAAGAATGGAATATTATTCTTTTCGGCGGCCCTGACTTGGCGCTTGGTGAGCGCGGAGAGAAGCTTGTCCGTGAAGTTGCGCCGGCAGCGCGAGGAGTTGGATCGCTTGGAAAAAACGACCAGGACGCAGGCGGCGCGCAGTGAGCAGACGGAGAAGATGGCCGAGGTGGGCCTTATTAGCGCCGGCATCGTCCACGATCTCAAATCCCCTCTTATGGTCATTCGGGGCTTCGCGGAGGTGTGCCTCCAGGACAAATCCCTCGATCCGGCGATAAAAAATGATATCGAGAGCATCCAGCGCTCGGCTCTTCACTGTCAAAACATGGTGGCGGGCATACTCCGCGCGGCCGGCCCGGATGCGGCCCCGCGCGTCTCCTGCGAAATCCACGAGGTCATCAACGCCGCCCTCAAGCTAAGCGGAAACATCTTTGAGAACATCGAGGTCCAGAAACGGTTTCATCCGCGTCCTCTCCATGTTTCGGCGTGCTTCAAGGATCTCGAGCGCCTCTTTCTCAACTTGATGGGGAATGCCGCCCGAGCCATGCCCTCGGGAGGTACGCTGAGCATTCAGACGCGTCTGAACCGCGGGATAGAGGGCTGCTCCCGGGTCGAGGTGATCGTGGAAGACACCGGGGCTGGAATCCCTGAGGAGGCGATGGAAAAACTCTTTACGCCTTTCGCCACGACTCGGCCCTCGGGGGGAGGCAGTGGCCTCGGCCTCTATCTTTGCCGGGACATCGCGATCAAGCACTACGGCAGTCTTCAGGCGGAAAACAGCGAGACCAAGGGCGCCCGATTCATCTTGTCGCTGCCCTTGGAGTCAAGAAGTTCGTGAAGCCGCGAATCCTAATCAAAACATCAGCCGGATATTTTCCCGGACCAAGTCATTGAGCTGTCGCGGTCATGACCAAGGAATAGAGCGCTGCGGAATTGCGACCGGCCGGCTCTTGATTTGACAGCCCATTTTAAATCGCACGGCGCCCAACGGCAGGAAAAATGTCATATTCAGATATGGCTGAATGGGAGGCCGCATGATTGCGCGCTATAGCCGTCCCGAGATGGGCGGCATATGGTCTGATGACAATCGCCTGCGCGCGATGTTACGCGTCGAAGAGGCGTTGCTTAAGGCGATCGCCAGCGCGAAGAATGTCCCCGCCTCCGAAATTAAGATCCTGCACGGCCTCTTTAAGAAGTCCCTCCTTAATGCCTCCCGTTGCAAGGAGTTGAGCGCCGGCCATGAGGTCATCGGCATCCTCGCGGCCGTCGCTGGCGAATTGAATGCGACCGCCCCGGCAGTCGCCCGCTATCTGCATTATGGGATCACATCTTCCGATGTGCTCGATACCGCGATGGCCTTGCAGTTGCGCGACTCAGCCGACCTTTTGATCGCGGGCCTTGAAGCCGTGCTCAAGAGCCTGAGAGCTCTCGCGCGCAAGCATGAGCGCACCTGGATGGTCGGCAGGACGCATGGCGTGCACGCCGAGCCGATCACATTCGGCATCAAGGTCGCGGGTTGGCACGCCGAAGGCATACGCGGACTGCGTCGTCTGCGCGCCGCCCGCGAGGTGATCGCCTACGGCAAGATTTCCGGCGCCGTCGGCGCTTTTTCCCAATTGGCGCCTGTCGTCGAGGCGAAAGTTCTCGACACCCTGGGCCTGCGTCCCGAGCCGATCTCAACACAGGTCGTGCCGCGCGACCGCTACGCCGAGTATTTTCATGCGCTGGTGCTGACGGCGTGCTTCGTCGAGCGCATTGCCCTTGAGATACGTCATCTACAGAAGACGGATACGCTCGAACTTGAGGAGCCGTTTTCCGAGGGCCAGAAGGGTTCCTCGGCGATGCCCCATAAACGAAATCCCGTGCTGTGCGAGAACCTCTGCGGTTTAGCGCGCCTCATCCGCTCCTACGAATCGGCGATGACCGAGAATTGCGCGTTGTGGCACGAGCGGGACATTTCACACTCATCCAACGAGCGCATCATTCTCCCGGACACGCATCTCGCCCTGGATTTCATGCTGCACCGGCTCAAGGTTGTGCTTGACGGCCTGCAGGTATATCCCGAACGCATGCGCTCGAACCTTGAGCGCATGAACGGCCTCGTCTTTTCGCAGAAGGTGCTCCTGCGCCTGATCGATGCCGGCCTCGGACGCCTCGAGGCCTACGATCTCGTTCAGCGTTGCGCGCTGAAGACATGGAAGGATAACCGCCCTTTGCGTGAGCACTTGGCAGCCGATCCGGCGGTGTCAAAGCGCCTATCGCCTAAGGAGCTTGATGATTGCTTTGCGCTCCAGTCTTACGGGATTTCGGCGCGCGAGATATTAAAGAGGGGCGGCTGTCTTAGCCGAACCCTATAAAATGGAGAATCATGTGACCGAAACTGCCGCCTCCGGCGTTGAAAGCGTTGCCGTTGATTTGAAGCCGTTGCGCATCATCCTCAATCCGGACCGCGATAAGCGCGTCAAAGCCGGCCACCTTTGGATATTCTCGAATGAGATCAAGGAAGTGCTGTCGGACCATCCGCCTCTGCCGGGTGATCTTGGCGTGGTTGCAACGGCCGCCGGCGTCGCGCTTGGCATGGCTTTTTATAATCCCAACAGCCTGATCAGCGGACGTCTATTGACGCGCGACCCTAAAGAAACGATCGACGCGAATTTCTTTAAACGGCGTCTTTCGAATGCGGTCGCCTATCGTGAAAAGAGGCTGCCGGGCGAAACCTCTTACCGCCTCTGCTACGGCGAGTCGGATGGACTTCCCGGTTTGGTCGTGGACCGCTACGGACAATACCTGGTTCTCCAGGTGATGTCCGCCGGCATCGAGCGCCGCATGCCGTGGATCCAGGCAGCGCTTGAGGAACTCATAAAGCCGAAGGGCATCTTCCTTAAGAACGACCATAAGGTGCGCGCGCTCGAGGGTCTGCCGCTTGAGTGTCGAACGTTGACGGGGGTTGTGCCGGAACATGCGCCGATCATCGAGAATGGTCTGCGTTTTGCGGCGCCTCTCGGGACGGGCCAGAAGACGGGCCATTACTTCGACCAACGCGAGAACCGCGCTTTCCTGCGTCCCCATTTCGCGGATCGCACCGTGCTTGACCTGTACTGCTACACGGGCGGCTTCTCCATTGAGGCGGCCAAGGCTGGGGCGAAGTCGGTCTTGGCAATAGACAGTTCGGGGCCCGCCGTTTCGCTTGCGCGCGAGAACGCAAAATTCAACGGCGTGGACTCGACTGTGTCTGTTGAAGAGGGAGACGCGGAGGCGCTTCTCGAATCATTCGCGCGCGGCGGACAACCTTTCAAGCCGAACATGATTGTGCTCGACCCGCCGAGCCTTGTGCCCGCCAAGAAGCATCTGCCACAGGCTCTGCGCTTGTATACCAAGCTCAACAGCCAGGCGATGCGTGCCTTGCCAAAAGGCGGCTTGCTCGCTACGGCGACGTGCTCCCATCATGTTTCGCGCGAAGATTTCGTTTTGATCCTGCGCAACGCGCAGGCGAAGGCCGAGCGCGCGATGCGCTTGGTCTGCTTGCGCGGCCAAGCGTCCGACCATCCGATCCTGCTGGCGATGCCTGAGACCGAGTACCTGCATTTTGCGCTTTTGGAAACCCTCGATTAAGGGCTCGCGCGGGCAATACCGCAACCGGCTCGTCAGGCTATGGCCCAGGCGCTGCTGCAAATCGAGCATGGCACACCCGACCCCAAGGACGCCGTGCCGGTCCGTTTGGGACTAGCCCGATTCGAGCTTAGCCGACGGACGAGCCAAGCTGGTGGGCAGGGGACGCGCGGCCCATTACCTGCACGTCGGCCGGCGCGCCAAAGAATGAATCAAAAGTATTGATAAGAATGAATCATTGATTCATTCTTGCTCCACGAGCCGCCGAATTGTGCCGCTGATGTCATGGCGAGCCTTAAGTCGGCTGTGCCGGATCCGCTTCGCCGGGCCATTAGACCTACTTTTCAAGTCCAATAGTCCCCCTTTTGTTGGGACCAATGCCGGAACTAAGTGGGACTTATGGCCTGTATTGAATTCCAAGTCGGGATGTTATAATTCAGGCAGACGTGCTGGAGACCACGACATGACCGCTTCACCGATGTTCATCATCGAAGACGATGACCACTTCCGCGAGACCTTTATCGATGTCATGTCATTACGGGGCATCACGGTGACCGGCGTGCGCACGGGCGACGAGGCGATCAAGGCTTTAAAGCAAAGTCAGCCTTCGATTATCATTATGGATGTCCAGCTTCCCGATGTGCATGGCTTCGATCTGTGCCGAAAAGTTAAGCGTCTTGAGAACCAGAAGGACACTCCGATTATCTTTGTTTCCGCCTCCGCAGAGTACTCCGATCCACGCGACCGCGTCGAGGGCCTTCATGCCGGCGCCGAGCAGTTCCTGCCCAAGCCGATTACCATCGAGAAGCTCTGGGATGAGATCGAGAGCGTGCTCAGCAGGAGCCGTTTTTAGGCGATCGTAACTTTTTTATCCAGGTACACATCCTGGATGGCGTTGAGGATGCCGATGCCGTCCTTCATCGGGCGCTGGAACGCCTTGCGGCCGGAGATGAGGCCCATGCCTCCTGCGCGCTTGTTGATGACGGCCGTCTTGACGGCTTCAGCCAGGTCGGTAGCGCCCGAGGAAGCGCCGCCCGAGTTGATCAGGCCCGCGCGACCCATGTAGCAGTTGGCCACCTGGTAGCGAGTCAGGTCGATGGGATTATCGGTCGTCAGTTTCTCATAGACGAGCTTATGCGTCTTGCCGAAACCCTTGAGCGCATTATAGCCCCCGTTATTCTCGGGCAGTTTTTGCTTGATAATGTCGGCCTGGATGGTCACGCCCAGATGATTGGCCTGGCCGGTCAGGTCGGCGGAAACATGGTAATCCTTCTCGGTCGTCTTGAATGCGTTATTGCGCACATAGCACCAAAGTATGGTCGCCATGCCAAATTCATGCGCGCGCTCAAAGGCCTGGCTGACCTCCCATATCTGTCGACGCGACTCAGCCGAGCCGAAGTACACTGTAGCGCCCACGGCGACAGCGCCCATGTTGTAGGCCTGCTGGATGCTTCCATACAGGGTCTGGTCGAAGGTATTCGGGTGGGACAGCAGTTCGCTATGGTTGAATTTAAGAATGAACGCAATCTTGTGCGCGTACTTGCGCGAGACTGAGCCAAGCGCCCCGAGTGTCGAGGCCACCGCGTTGGCGCCGCCCTCGAGAGCCAGTTTGACGATATTCTCGGGATCGAAGTAGATCGGGTTGGGAGCGAAGGATGCGCCCGCTGAGTGCTCGATGCCTTGGTCGACAGGAAGTATCGACAGATAGCCCGTGCCGCCGAGGCGCCCCCCGTTGATGAGCGACTGAAGGGACCGCAGCACCGGAGTGGGCCGATCGGAGAGGGCGTATAGGCGATCGACATAGTCGGCGCCGGGGAGATGGATCATCTCCTTAGGGATGGTGGCGCAGGTATGCTCGAGGAGCTTGGCGTCGCTGCCGAGAAGTTGTTCGATGTCGGTGGTCATTTCAATGGATCCCCTTCTGTTGGAAAGTGGAGTTATTATACGAAAGACTTGGAAGAGAACACGGTTTCATCGCGAGCCCTAAGGATTGACGCAATAATAACTTTGTGAATTATGGATGCCGTGCACCCATAATGGCAAGCCGTGCTGAAGCTGAAAAGTTTCGATAATTCCTATAATCGGCGATATATGGACGCTCCCGATCAGCAAGATCGCGATCAGGCCCGCCTCAGGCTTGAGTCGAGCGTCATCGTCGAGGCCGGAGCGGGCACCGGCAAGACCACCTTGCTGACGGACCGTATTTTGTTTCTTGTGCTCGCCGGGAACAAGCCGTCTCGTATCGAGGAAATTGTCGCGCTGACGTTCACGGAAAAATCCGCCAGCGATATCAAGGTTCGCCTGTCGGAACGCCTCGCGGAGTTGGCGGCGCGCCTCTCAACGGATGAGCTTCCCGCAGTGGCGACAGAACGCGTTGAACGGACTTTAAACGAGTTGCGCGTCCGCTTTCAAACCCCTGACGCGCAAATTCTCTCTCGCGCACATTCTGCTCTTGAGGATCTCGACAAAGCGCCCATTGGAACCATCCACTCTTTCTGCTCGCAGTTGCTGCGCCTCTATCCGGTCGAAGCGGGCGTGGATCCGGGATTTCGCGTCGATGAGGGCAGGGGCTTTGCGGAGCTATTTTCCGCAGAGTGGGCGCGCTGGCTCGATGACGAGCTCGGAGAACTGCCGCCGCGCCGAGAGAGTTGGCTCGCGCTGCTCAAGGTGGTTTCCATCGAGGATATGGAAAGCCTCGCGCGAGAGATCTGTGCAGAGCGCTTCGATGCGGAGTCGCTCGGGGCTGCCGATCCAAAATCAGCGATCGCTCTTCGCGCGCTCGCCGCGACCGCAACCAAACTCGGAGACGGACGCGCCAAGCCGCGCGGGGGCATCATGGAGGCGCTGGCGGCAATTGAGAAGCGCCTCTCGGCGACCGCCGTTGCAGCCGAGTCTGAATATCCGGCGCTGGACGCCCTTGAGCCTCCAGCGCCTTCGGGTTCCAAATGGCCCAAGGCTTGGGAAGATGATGCGTCTGCGGCGGAATTTTACGAACAACTTTGTCTTATTGCGAAAATCGCCTCGCCGCGCGGGGAGGCGGCGACACGCAGAGCGGCGCAGCTTCTAGCCCCGTTTGCCGCATGCTTGCGCAACGAGTATGCGCGCCGCGGTTGGGTGTCCTTCGACGGCTTGCTGCGCCGCGCTCGCGATCTTGTCCGCGACGCCGCGCGTCCGCGAGAGGAGCTTAAGCGCCGATTTTCCGCGATCCTCGTAGACGAGTTCCAAGACACAGATCCGCTCCAGGGCGAGCTTCTTCTTTATTTATCGGAGAGCTGCGGGCGTTCGGCCTCCGCGTGGCGCGACGTTGTGCCCGCGCCGGGGCGCCTGTTCGTCGTCGGAGATCCTAAGCAGTCCATTTACCGTTTCCGCGGCGCGGATATCGCGGCCTACGAGGGCTTTCTCTCCCGTCTTCGCGCGAACGGCGCTCTGACCTGCAACCTGACCGCGAATTTCCGCTCGGCGCCGGGGATAGTGGGGGCGGTCAATAACGTGTTTTCGCGCATGATGCGCGCTGAATCCGGCGTGCAGCCATCTTATAAAGGACTTCTTCCGGCGCAGCCTGGAAATAAAGACGAGGTGAACGTTGAGGTCGTGGCCGTGATTGATCCCTCGGATACCGCGGACGCGGCGTCGTGCCAGCGCACGGAGGCCGCGTGGGTCGCGGGGCGCATCCTCTCGGAAAGCTCTAGACCGCTGAAAGATTTCGCGGTTCTCGTGCGTTCGTCCTCGGCGCTGCCCGCCTTTATCGACGCATTCAAACGCGCGGGCATTGCCTACTCAGTCGAGATCGAGCGTCATTTCTACGAAGCGCCCGAGGTCGGCGACCTGCTCAATCTCCTGCGCGCGCTTGACGATCCCAATGACCGCATCGCGGTGACGGGGCTCTTGCGCTCGCCGTTGGCCGTTCTCAGCGATGACGGTCTGCTGAGCCTGGCGCGTGCCGATGCCATTGACTACCGCAAGGATATACCCCTGCGAACCTTGCCCGAGGATGAGCGTTTGGCTGCCACCCGGCTCTTCGAAACATTGCGCACTCTGCGCGCCCGCGCCGGACGCGTGCCTCTGGGCGAACTTGTGACCGATGCTCTCGTCTTGACGCGCTTGCCGGAACTTTCCGCGCGCGCCTATCACGGTCAGCAGACGGTGTCAAACCTTCTTAAGCTCCAGCGCTTGGCCGTTGCGGCGTCGGAATCATGGGGATCTACACTCAAAGATTTCGTCGCCGAGGTCGCGGAATCCTCACGCCAGGAACGCCGCGAGGGGGAAAGTCCGCTCGCCGATGAGCACCTGGAGGCGGTCCGCATCATGAGCATTCATAAATCCAAGGGCCTCGAATTCCCCATAGTGTTCGTCGCCAATTTGTCAGCGCGCACGGCGACGGGGACGCCGCCGGCGGCGCGCCTTGACTGGACGACGGGGCGAACCGCTCTGCGCATCGGCAAATTGTCTTCTGCCGCCGCGGCTCTGGCGAATGCTCGGGAAAAGCTCCTGGAGCGTCGTGAGTCGGTGCGTCTCCTTTATGTCGCCATGACGCGCGCCAAAGAACGGCTTTACCTGCTTGGCCGAGAGAAGGCCGATTCCGGCTCGCTTGCCGCGCACCTCGATAAGGAGGAGGCCTGGCCTCGCGCTGGAATCGCAGGCAGCCTGCCCGCGCTGTTTATTGAAGCGGGAAAACTTAAAGAATATATCGCCGCACCCGCTTTTCGGAGGGCCTTGAGCGCTGAGGCGGCTACAACCATGCGCGCATGGGAAAAACGCGCACGGCATCGCGTCGGGACAGATCAGCCGCAAGCGCGTGCCGCGACCGATTATCTGAGAGACGCGCCACAGCGCCCTGCTTTGTCCGGCGGAAGCGCGCAGGGCGCTCAAATCGGTCAACTTTGCCATCTTGTGCTTCAAGGCTGGGATTTTTCCACTCAAAAAAGTCCGGCCCCCGCCTGCGCCGCCGCCCGCACGCTTCTCGAGCGCCGCGCGCCGGGGCCGTGCTGGGATCAATCTGAATGCGCGGCCCTGTCGGCGCTGGGAATATTTCTCTCCTCGCCTGCGGCAGGCGAGCTTTCCGCCGCCGCGATACTGGGACGCGAGGTTCCCTTCGCTTACGCGGCGGGAAATACCGTCGTGCGCGGCGCGGTGGACCTTGTGTACCGGCTTGGCGGCCGTCTCGTCATCGCCGATTTTAAGAGCGAACACGTCGATGAGAAATCCGCAGCGGAGATCCGCGTGAAATACGCCGAGCAGGGACGGGCGTATATCGAGGCACTTCGCCTCGCTTGGGGCGAATGCGCCGAATTCCGCATCTTTTTCCTGCGCCGCCCCGATCTTTGAATGCGCGGGCGATATAAGAACGACGATGACGACGCGGCAGAATCAGGTTTGTCATGAAATCACAAAATTGATTTTTTCTCGCGCTCTGAGTCTATAAAGCTAGAATCTCGCCGTGGCAGGATTAAGGGCGGTCTTTATTGATCGCGATGGCGTCTTGATCCGTGATGCGGATTATCTAGACTCAATCGCGGGCCTTGCGATCTACAGGGGAACGCCCCGGGCGCTCAGGTTGCTGCGTGAAGCCGGCTTCAAGATCATTATCGTCACAAATCAATCGGGGATTGCGCGCGGCTACTTCTCGCGGAAGACGGTGCGCTTAATCCACGCTGAGCTCCACCGCCGTCTTAAGTGGGCGGGCGCGCGCTGGGACGCGCTATACTTCTCGCCGCACGGCCCTGACAGCGGACATTCGTGGCGTAAACCCGGGACGGGGATGTTGCTGGCCGCGAAGAAAAAATTCGCTCTGGATATTAAAAGGTCTTATCTGATAGGCGACAAAACCTCGGACATCGAATGCGCGCTTCGGGCCGGTTGTCGCGGAATTCTCGTCCGCACAGGTCGAGGCGGGCGCGATGGAGAATATCAAGCTCAGCCCGCGATCATTCGCCGCGACCTGCTCTCCGCGGCCCGCTGGATCATCGCCGATTCAAAAACAGGCGGCAGGGGCGCGGTGCGGGCATGGGCGTCAACGGCTTCGAGCAGCCCCGCGACGCGCCGGCCTGGGCCGAAGGACCCACCCCTTTCGCGGCAAGCGGTTCCGGCGGGTAGGCCTATTATCTCCCCATAGCTTCCCCTAAAGACCCATGCTTTTTTAAGCGCTTGCGGTTATCCTGGTGACATGAACATATTAAATCGACATTCGTCGGCAAGAATTTTAAGCGCCATGAACATTTCCTTGGCCATCATCGCGGCGCAAGCCCTAGACGCGCGGGCGGAGCTGGGCGTTGCTCTGGGGGAGCTCTCTCGTTGCGTATGCGCCGAGTCCGCCGTAGTGAGAGTCGCCCTGCCCTTGCCCAGCCTATCCAGCGACGGGACCGAAGGAATAATAGAATCTCTGATGGGCATCGTCAACACGGATCCGGCGTTGGAAAACCGCGTTCGAGCGATCCGGAGGTTGGGCGAGTATGCAGGGAACGGAGTTTACAAAGACAAGGTCCGGCCCTTCATCAGCGACTGTCTAAACAAGCAGTACGAAGTCGAACTTCCTATTCGACGGGCCTGCATCGAGGAGACGGCAAGAGAGGGCGTCACTATGGAAAGTTGGGATTTTGACCGGCTCATTGAATGGAGCGGGAACAAGGAGACCAGCCTGGCCAGCGCCGCGGCGCATGCTTTGGGTCAAACGGTGAGGTCTATTAATTACAACACCAGGGCCCGCGCTCAACTGGCGGATATTCTCGACGATCCCCGCTCCGCGGTAAAGATTGCCGCTCTTCAAAGCCTGAGCCAAGTCTATAAGGATCTTTACCCCGATCAGAAAAATAAAATCCAGAAGATGGCGACCCTGGAGGAAAAAGATGACGCAGTCCGCAGGGAGGCCCAGGAGATCGTGACGCGTTGGCCTAATTCGTAATTACCCGGCTTTTTGAGCCGGAGCGGCTTCGCTTCGCCCGACGGAGAAGTAGCGTGCCTTGGCGTGGTGAAAGACGAGCGCTGAAACCGTGGCCTCGGGTTCCATCATAAAGCCCTCGGTGAGAGTCACCCCGGCGTTCTTTTCGCAGTCAAGAAGTTTAAAGAGAATCACCTGGTCCTCGAGATTCGGGCAGGCCGGGTAGCCGAAGCTCACGCGCACGCCGCGGTACTTTCCTTGAAAGCACTCCCGCACGGTCGTGCCGGGCGCATCGCCGATGCCCCACATGCGGCGCAGGCGTTCGTGCAGAAGTTCGGCGAAGCCCTCGGCCGCCTCGATTGCAATCGACTGGAGCGCGTGGGATTTGAGGTACTCGCCCGCATCTCGGTACCGATCGGAGAGCTCTCTGATGCCTGCGCCGCAGGTCACCACGAACATCGCCGCGTAGTCTTTGCCGGTTCCCGTCGGCTTAACAAAATCAGCCAGGCATAAGCGCTCGCCGGCGCTCTGGCGCGGGAAGTCGAAGGCGGCCAAGGGCGTGGGAGTCGAAGGCGACTCGTAAAGATTCATCCGGTCGCCCGTCGCGTCGACGGCGAAGAACTTAAAAACGGCTCTAGGCTTGATAAGGCCTTTGGCGAGAATCTCATCCTGGATTTCGACCACGCGCCGGTGCAGTTCGACGGCTTTGGGATTCTTGTCGCGCAGGTGCTCTTGGAGATTCCCGCGCAGGCCCAGATGTTTGCCGTACAACATGATCGGGTTGATGTATCGAAAAATATCATCGATGGGAAAATCCGAGAGCGCGTGGATCTTAAGGTCGGGTGGGACAGGGGGCAGCTCATGGACGATCATGGCGCGCGGCACCGCCGGGACGGGCTCGACTGGAATGGCGTTCGGCGGCGCTTCGGCGCGCAGGTATTCCTGTATCTCCCGATTCTTAGCGAGAAGGCCCGCGCGCTTTCCGCTGAAATAATCGTTGGCAAGGGACAAGCCTGTCATGGCGTCTTTTGCGTAGAACACAGGGCCGTCGTAGGAAAGCGCTATGCGCTTGGCCGCAAATCGCGGAGAGAGCGCGGCGCCGCCGACGAGGATGGGCAGGCGAACGCCAGCGGCAGTCAGGTCATCGGCGGTGACGACCATCATCTGGGCGGATTTAACCAGGAGGCCGGAGAGCCCGATCGCGTCGGGTTTATGTGCGCGGATCGCTTCGAGCAGCTGCTCTGGAGCGACCTTGATGCCGAGATCGATGATTTTGTAGCCGTTATTTTTAAGGATGATGTGAACAAGATTTTTGCCGATGTCGTGCACGTCGCCTTTGACGGTGGCCAAAAGGATCGTCGCGCGGGTGGCGGCATCGGTTGCCGTCATGTGCGGCTCAAGGTAGGTGACGGCGGCTTTCATGACCTCGGCGGACTGGAGCACCTCGGCGACGATCATCGTGTTGGCGCCGAACAGGCGACCGACTTCGTCCATTCCGGCCATGAGGGGTCCGTTGATGATCTCCAGGGGCTTAAGAGTCTGAAGGAACTCGTCAAGATCGGCCGTGAGGCCTTCCATGGACCCGGCGACGACATTTTGAGCCACGCGCGCGCGGATCGGAAACTTGAGCCGTTCGGAGGGATTTTTCTCAACGGTCTTGATCAGGCGGAAGTGCTCCGAGAATGAGGCCACCGCATCAAAACCCGCCGGATGTTTAGGATCGCCGGGGCCGGACCAGGCAAGGAGATCCTCGGAAAGCTTTATCTCCACGGGAGGAATTTGAGAGTACCGAGCGAGCTTTTCCGCATTGACGATCGCCAGATCGAGACCGGCCTCTACGCAGTGATGCAGAAAAACGGAATTAAGAACCTCTCTTCCGGCGGCGGGAAGGCCGAAAGACACATTAGAAATCCCCAAAACGGTTTTGCATCTGGGCAACGCCGCTTTGATCAGCCTGATGCCTTCGATCGTCTCAATGGCCGATCCCCAGTAATTCTTATCGCCGGTCCCTGCGGGAAAGACGAGCGCATCGAAGATGATATCCTCAGGAGCGATCCCGTATTGAGAGGTCAGCAGGCCATAGGAGCGTTGGGCGATTTCAAGCTTGCGCGCGCGTGTCAGGCCCATGCCCATGATCTTGTCCTCGTCGATTGTACCGACGACGAGCGCCGCGCCGTAGCGGTGAACGAGCGGAACGACGGAGTCAAAGCGCTCTTGGCCGTCTTCGAGATTGATCGAATTGAGAATGCACTTGCCCGGCGCACGCTTGAGCGCTTCTTCCATGACTTTGGCGTCGGTGGAGTCAACCATGAACGGGACCTTGACCTTGCGCACGACCTTCTCGAAGAAGGCGATCATGTCGTCTTTTTCGTCGCGGTCGGGGTTGGCCAGGCAGATATCGATGATGTGCGCGCCGGCGCGGACCTGATGGCGCGCGAGCTCGGACGCGGCCTCAAGATCGCCGTTGACGATCAGCTCCTTGAACTTGCGCGAGCCGATGACATTGGTGCGTTCGCCGACGATGAGCGGACGGCGGTCCTCATCGAGAGAGAGCGACTCCATGCCCGAAACAGCGGCGCGGCGCGGCCTGCGCGCGCGGCGCGGCGGCTTGCTCGACACGATGTCGGCCATCAGTTTTATGTGTTCGGGCGTGGTTCCGCAGCAGCCGCCAATCAGATTGACCCAGCCTTCGTCGGCGAAGCGTCCCACCTTTTTAGCGACCATCGCGGGACTTTCGTTGTATATTCCATTCTCGTCGGGCAAGCCGGCATTCGGATAACAGATCGTCAAGGCCCGCGTAAGAGAAGACAATGTGCGGAGATGGTCCGTCATGAAGTCAGGGCCCGTGGCGCAGTTCATGCCGATGGCGAGAAGGTCGAAGTGCGCGACCGCGTCGGCTAAGGCGGCGATATCCTGGCCGCCGAGCATGGTTCCCATCGTCTCAATGGAAACCGAAAGAATGACTGGAATGGAGCGATTCGCGTCGCGAAAAGCCGCGGTGATGCCATTGAGTTCGGCCTTAATATTGAGCGTGTCCTGCTGGGTTTCGAGCAGGATGAGGTCGGCGCCGCCCATCAGCATGCCTTCGGCCGCTTCGCGGTAGTTGGCGAGAACCTCGTCGTAGGTGATGCCGCCGGTGACCGAGATCGTCTTAGTTCCGGGGCCAAGGGCGCCGGCGACGAAGCGGGGACTGTCCGGGGATGAATGCTTGGCCGCGGCCGCGCGCGCAAGCGCGCAGGCCTTCATGTTGATCTCGCGAGCCTTATCCTGCAGCCCGTACTCGGCAAGCACGTGCCGAATCGCGCCGAAGGTGTTGGTCTCGACCAAGTCGGCGCCGGCCGCGTAGTAGGCTTCGTGAATATCCGCGATCACGTCCGGCCGCGTCAGGACGAGATTCTCATTGCAGCCTTCAAGGGCCGAGCCCCCGAAGTCAACCGCCTGGAGGTTTCGATCCTGGATCATGGTGCCCATGGCCCCGTCGAGCACAAGAACCCGGCGATGGAGAATTTCCCTGAGTTCATCCTCGCGGCCGCGATCGCTGAATAGGCGGCGTCCTAAATTGCTCATTTATTTAGTTGCACTTCATTAGGGTCGCGCACGCAGCCGCGCGGTTTTAGGGGCCGTTTCAACTCCCGCGGCTCTCAGCCTTTTTTCAACCGGAAGCGCCCGAGCCGGAAACGGTGCAGGTTCAACTCGGACTTGCCGCCGACGATTAATTCAGCCATCGACTTTCCGATGAGCGGCGCAAATTTAAAACCATGGCCGGAAAAGCCGGCCGCGACAAAGCCGTTCGGCGCTTCGGGGAGGCGGTCCAGGATGAAGTCATCATCGGGCGTGTTGTCGTACCAGCACACATGCCCTTCAAAATCAACAAAGTTGGCCAGCTCCGGAAGGAACTGCTTTAGGAACCGCCGGCATGATTTTTCAAATTGAGGCGAAAGGGTGCGCAGTTCCTCGGCCTTGGCGGCCTTCACGAGGGGCCCCTTGCGGTGGTCGCTGATTTTGATATAGCCCTGAATATGCACCGGAAATCCATAGAAGCCAGCGGACATGCTCGCGAATACGGGGAAGTGCTCGGGGCGGTAGCGGCCACGGCCCTCTCGCGGGCTTAAGAACAATTGTTCTTGTTTTGTAATCTTGATCGGCACGCCCCAGGGCGCAAGCAACTCATTGGACCAGTAGCCGGCGGTGAAGAGGAATTTATCGGCCGCCCACGCCTTGCCGGTCGAGTCTTTGACCGACTTGATTCCAGTTTTATCCCTGCCAATCGAAACGATCTTGACGCCGTTGCGTATCTTAACTCCCGCGCGCTGGGCAATGGATGCGGTCGCCGCGACCGCGCGGTTGGCCCAGATCATGCCGCCGTCGGGGTGAAGCAACGCCCATTTAAACGCGCCGGAACGGTACATTGGATAGCGCTTTTTGACATCCGGGGGCAACAGGCGCTCAAAGCGTATATTGCGCTCTTTGAGCGCGGCCATGCTCTGCGCTTCATAGCCGGCGGCTTTTGCCGCAAACTCGATCATGCCGTTCTGAAGTAAAATGGTTTCCTCGGCGAGCGCGTTGATCTCAAGCCACATCGGCAACGACTTTAGCGCCATTTCCGTGTAGAACGAGTCCTTCCCGTAGGTGAGGCGAAACACACGCAGATGATCGCCCGAGGCCGCCCACTGATTAGGGACGTCGTGCTGTTCGAGGAGGGTGACCGCGTGGCCAAGGAGCGCTAGATGATAGGCCGTCTGCGCGCCCATAATACCGCCGCCGACGATAATCACGGAATTCTTGACGTTCATTAGAAAAGCCGCCCTCCTATTTTACGCGCAACACTTTCCGGCGTCGAACCGCGGCCAAAGCGCATCCACTTGACGCCTTCAGCCGCAGTGAGCTCTCCTAAGTCGACATCCGCCGTCACGACGGTCGTCGGGCCGCCCCGTGCCCATTTCCGGGCGCGCACCCGGTCGAGAATTATGTCGTCAGCCGGAAGCTCGCGTGTAAAGCTTACGCGGAAGTTGTCCGGCCGCAAACCTCCAATCGTCCGAAACGCCCCGTCGAAAAAAAGCTCGACTTCAATTTCAGGGCCGATGTTCTCGCATAAGCGGCAAAAAATCACCGCGAGCCGGTCGGTATCCGCAGCTTCTTGAGCCGCGTGAGCGGGACCGCCGTAGCCGTAGGCGGTGCGGACTAAATTTGTGCCGTCAATAAAAAACAAACGACTCATGGTCCCTGCGTAAATCCAAGCACCGCTTATTTTAGCAAACCAGAAGGGATGCGGGCTCCCTAAAATATCAGGCCATACCTCCGAGCAAACCGCCGGTTTTTTCTATATTTTTGAAAACCTTCCCCGTCGAGGACTGCTTCATGCCGACTGTTTGCTCAGAGGTCTCTAGGCATAATGGCCCGGCGAAGCTCCGCAACGCAGCATCGATTCGACGTGTGTTATACTGTTCATCATGCCCATCACTCCGCGCCTATTCCTCCTTGTGTTTCTCGCCTCCATCTTGTTGGCCACGAGTTCCCGTGCCGACTTGGACTCAAAAAAAGAGCTGCGGTCCCTCTCCCACCTTGAAGGCGAGTCGGCGGGACATGCGATTGATGGAGAGAACGCGCGCTCCGGCGCGATCGATCCCGTCTCCAGGAAGCCGACCCAAACCGAGCCCGTCGTCCCCCTCGCGCGGCCCACACTGTCCGTGCGCCCGCTGGGTTCGGGCATGGCCGGCGATGCGCAAAGCCCTGAGCAGGAGGTCATCAGCACCCTCGTCGGACTGATTCAGAAGCAGGTGAGGGCTCAGCACGCCTCCGACGGCGTCGCCCGCCGCGACGCGCACGCCAAACACCATGGCTGCGTCCAGGCTCATTTCACTGTGCTCGATGAAGATCATCTTCCCCAAAATGTGCGCCGCGGGGTCTTTCAGCCGGGAGCCCGCTACCCCGCCTTAATCCGTTTCTCCAATGGGAGCGGCTCGGTCCGTCCCGACGGCAAGGGCGATGGGCGGGGCATGGCCGTTAAGCTCCTTGGAGTCTCCGGGCCCAAACTGCATCCCTCCGAACACGGAACCCAAGACTTCCTTATGATCAATCACCCCGTGTTCTTCATCAAAAACACGGCCGACTATCTCGACCTGATGTCCTCGCCCGTGGGGTTCGTTTTGAATGGATGGCCGTGGAACTGGCGGCTGAAGGCGTTCTGGATCATGCTATCAATCGCCTTCAAGAGCCCTTCGGACGTACTGGATATGCAGTATTACAGCATGGTTCCCTACCGGCTCGGCCGGGAACAAAACATGAAGTACTCGGCCAAACCCTGCGCGCAGCGCGATAAGGGCTATCCCACCGACTCGGACAACTTTCTCCGCGAGAATATGACGACGGCGCTGAGTGCAGAGCCTGCTTGCTTCGACTTTATGGTCCAGCTGCAGGTACCAGGCATGCCCATCGATGACGCCACCGTCCTGTGGGAAGAGAAGGCCTCGCCATTCATTCCGGTCGCCAAGATTCTCATTAAACCGCAAAGCTTCAGTTCCCCGGAGCAGATGACATCCTGCGAAAATCTTTCCTATACACCCTGGCACAGCGTGCCGGAGCACGAGCCCTTGGGGCCCGTCAACGCCGCCCGGCTTGCGGTGTATGAAGCGATCTCAGGCCTGCGTCACGAGCTCAATTCCGCGCCGCGCGCGGAACCCTAACGGGGCCACTCATTCTTCTATGCAACGCCTCTCTGCGCCGTCGGCATTCGTTATTCTATTGGCCTTGACGTCCGTGCGCGCCGCAGACGACACCTCTAACGCTCCCGTCGCCACACCCTCCCCAGCGCCGCTCATTTGGCGCATGGTTTCCAATGACGTCGGCATTGGCCCGTTGACCCGTGACCGCGCCGCCGCACACTCACGGGGCCTGCTTCGTGATTTAAAGATGAGCTTGATGAGCCAGCCCAATAGCAAGATCAAGACCGAGTTCCTGTTGATTGTCGATGATTTGATTCGAGGCGCTGACGAGGTCAAATCCTCCGAACAGCAGATATGGATCGACAATCATTTAGGCGAAATCAACCATGCGGTCCTAAATGTCTCTTCGGATGCGCCCCGGGAAATAGTCGTGAAGGCTGCTGCGGCGGCCGCCGGCCTCAACAACCTGGCCGAGCGTTGGCAGGAAGGCCGCGAACTCGCCGACAGAGCGCTTCGCCACGACCCCGCCGACAAAGACGCCCTCATCAACCGCTCGCAAGCGAACTCCGCCCTTGGAAATTTTGCGCGCGGCTACTCCGACGCTGATGCGGTGTTGCGTCGCTCTCCGGAGGCGGGCGGCGCCTGGACCGCGCGCGCGATGGCATCCTACGGCCTCGGAAATTATCTTCAAGCCATAGAGGATGCCCGCCGCGCGCTCGCCGTTGATCCAAACGACAAAAGCGCTTACGCGTTGATGAAATTATCCGAAGGACGCGCCGTCGCCTCCCCTGAATTTGGGAATACGGGCTTGGCGCAGTCTCTTGAGCGCGAGTACCACGGCATGGTCCAGCAACTCAATCAAGTTGAGACTCTCCGGCAGGCACCTCCGGCGCATCCAACAAAGACCACGGTGCGCCGCTTGGTCGAAACCGCAGGATCTAAACTTGCCGTCAAAGACTACTACGGCGCTCTCAGCGATGCCGATAGAGCCCTTGAGTTAGATCCCGACAACAGCACCGTTCTCTTTTACCGCGCGACCGCTAAAAATCTTCTTGGGCGCTATAGTGATGCCGAGCGTGACGCCTCACGCGGGCTTTCGCTCTCCCCGTCTGCCGCCTTTCTGCGCGACGCGCGCTCGTGGGCGTACATCCGCATGGGCCGCTTTTCCGAAGCGATAGCCGACGCCAACCACTCCCTTGAAATCAACCCCAATAACCCCTACGCCTTCGCCAACCGCGGTCATGCGCAGGAAGGCCGCGGCGACTACGAGGCGATGGCCATCGACCTTAAAGCGGCGGCAAATCTCAACCCTCAGTTCGATCCCGACTACCGCGATTCAACTCGGCGCCACGGCCTGAGCCCCTCTCCGTTGACGCGCGAAAGCAATGAGCCCTTGGTCGAGCGCGTTACGGCGCGCGCCAGATCCTTCAGCATCGTGCTGATCTTTACCTTATCCGGCGGCCTTCTGATTGGCTTCGGCCTCATGCACATCAACAACCGCCTGCGCAATGAGGGCAACAAGAAGGCCCTCGCCCCCTCGGGAATCGAACTCCGCTACGAACTTGGAAAAGCGATCGGGCATGGCGGCATGGGCATTGTCTACGAGGCCCGCGACAAGCGCCTCAAGCGCCCAGTCGCCATCAAGATGCTGCGCGAAGAATTCCTGCTCGATGATGCGGCTAAAAAGTCCCTGCGGGAGGAGGCCGCCATGGTGGCCAAACTCCACCATCCCGCAATCGTGAACATCCATGCGATTGAACAAGACGAACGCGGTCTTTACCTCGTGTTCGAGCGCCTCGAAGGCCGCACCCTTGATGAGGTCGTCGCCGAGAAGGGGCCACTGCCGCTGGACGAGGCCAAGCGCGTGCTTGGCCCCGTATGCTCGGCTCTCGCCTACGCACACGCTCATAACGTCATCCACCGCGATCTGAAGCCCGGAAACATAATGCTTACCAAAGACGGCTGCGTGAAAGTCCTCGATTTCGGCATCTCACGGCACGCCTCTTCGCGCGAAAATTCCACGATGACCAAGACGGTCGTCGGCACCCCGCACTACATGGCGCCCGAGCAGGAATACGGCATTATCCGTCGCGAGAACGACGTGTTCGCGCTCGGGGCCGTACTCTATGAAATATTGACCGGCGTGCGCCCGTACGACGGCACGACACCGTCGAAGATGGCCAAGCGCTACCTGCGCCCATCGGCGCGCGTGCGCGGCCTGAGCCTGCAGATCGACGCCCTCATCGACCGAGCGCTCGAGCCGGATCCCGATAAACGCATCTCCACGCCGGCCGAGTTTTGGACCTTGCTTGAGGCCGTGGGCCTATTTTCCTAGGTGCGGATGTTGAGTATCGCCGCCTCGTAGGCGGAAATGTTTTCGCGCACATGGCCGCCGGCGCCGATGATGCAATTGGTCAGATTCACGTTCGAACCGACGGTGACGTTGTCGAAGAGGATAGAGGTGTGAAGTCTCGCGCCGCGCCCAATCCGCGCCCGGTCGCCGATCACGGTGAAAGGCCCGACCCGCGCTCCCGAGGCGATGCGGCAGCCCTTGCCGATAAGAACGGGGGCGATCAGCTTCGCCTGCGGATCAACGAGAGCTTCTTCCTGTATCCAGACGCCCCTGCGGATTTCGACGCCGGGAATGTTGATTTTGACCTTTCCGTTGAGGCAGTCGGCCTGGCAGCGGCGGTACTCGGTGAGGTTGCCGACGTCGCACCAGTAAGCGCCGGTCTCGTAAGCATAGATCGGCTTTTTTAGCTGGAGGAGTTGGGGCCACAAGTCGTGGCCGAAATCGTAAACATTCCCCTGGGGAATCAAGCGCAGAACCTCGGGCTCAAAGAGGTAGATGCCGGTGTTGACCTTGTTGGAGAACACGTCGCCCCAAGACGGCTTCTCAAGGAAGCCCTTAATTTTTTGGCGCGCGCCGGTCAGCGTGACCCCGTACTCCAAACGCGCGTCGATGCGCTTGGTCGCCATGGTGGCCACCGAGCCTCGTTGGCGGTGGAAATTCCACATCGCGGTGAGATCAATGTCGGAGAGGCCGTCGCCCGACATCACAAAGAAGGGCCCGTCCTGAAAAAAGTTCGAGCACTTTTTAATGGCCCCCGCCGTGCCCATCAGCTTGGATTCCTTTGAGTAGGCGATATTGAGGCGCCAGCGTGATCCGTCGCCGCAGTAGTCGCGCACCTGCTTCGGGTGCATGTGCAGATTGATGATTACATCTAAAATGCCGTGCTTGCGCAGATTGTCGAGGACATGGAAAATCACGGGACGGTTGACGACCGGCACCATCGGCTTTGGCGTCTCGTAGGTGAGCGGACGCAGACGGGCGCCGACACCTGCGGCCAGAATCATCGCTTTTTTGGGGAACATGCTACTGGTTCAGGTTCGGCGCCACCCACTTCTTCGCCATCTCAAGTAAGCCTTGCGTGCGCTCGGGCTTATCGCTTTCAGCGTAGACGCGCATGAGGGGCTCGGTGCCCGAGGGCCGCATCAGGAGCCAGTGGCCGTCCTCGAGAATTATTTTGAGTCCGTCGATCGAGATGAGATCTTTGATCGCGGTGCCGAGTATCTTTTTCGGCAACTTTTTGATGAGCTTTTGCGTCCAAATTGCCTTATCGACGACGGCTTTATGGACGCGGTAGTCGATGCGCTTGTAGTGCGAAGCGCCGTAGCGGGTCTCAACTTCCTTCCAAAGTTGAGAAGGCGTCTTTCCGGTCACGGCCATCATTTCAAGGAACATCAGCGCGGTGAGCAGACCGTCGCGCTCGGCAATGCCTCCTTTATTGGCCCAGGCGTAGCCGCCGGATTCCTCGCCCGCGATATCGGCAGTGCGCGCGGCGATGCGCTCGGCGACATGCTTGAATCCGACCGGGAGCTGCTCGAAGGCGATGCCCTTCTCCTTGGCGATGCGCTCAGCTAGATAGCCGAGCGAGACGGACTGCACGATCTTCAGCTTGCACTTCTTTGTCTCAATGAGATAAAGCGCCAACATCGGGAAAACCTGGCAAGGCGTTAGGTAGACCCCATTCTCATCCACGAGGCCGAAGCGGTCGGCGTCGCCGTCAAGCGCCAAGCCAACAGCAGCCTTGTTCTTCTTGACGGTCTCAGACAATACGCCAAGATACTGCTCGATGGGTTCAGGGTGAACGCCGCCAAAGAGCGGGTCGTGCTGCGCGCGAATCTCGATAAGATTTTTATTTCCGATGACATCCGCCATGAGGCCGGCGCCGGCGCCATGCATCGGGTCGATGACGATGGTCTTTTTAAGCCGCGCTTTGATCTGAGCGAGGCCGGCGCGCGTCTTGAGGTACTGCACATAGACGTCGCGATAGGACTTCACCGTGATCTCAGTCGCGCGCGTCGGCGCGGTGCGATCCACCCAGGCCTCGATGCCCGTCGTCACGAGATCCAGCGCCGCGCGGCCGTCGATCTTGATCTTGATGCCGTTGTACGACGGCGGATTGTGGCTTGCGGTCACCATGACACCGACGCCGCCGAGTTTCTTGGTCATATAGCTGACGGCGGGCGTGGGCAGGGACTCGGCCATGAGTATTGGGCGCATCGAGTTGGCCTCGAGCACCTTGGCGATCTCGCGCGCAAAAGCGTCGGACTGAAATCGCCTATCATAACCGATGACGATCGGGCCGGAGAGCGGGCCCTGTCGATTTTTGCTTTTTATCCGCTCTTCTTTGACATAGTCGGCGAGCGCCTGAGCGACTCTGCGGCAGTTTTGGAAAGTGAAGTCGCGAGCGATCACGCCGCGCCAGCCGTCGGTTCCAAATTTAATTGGGTCCATCATGTTATTTTCCTCCCCGTCCATAATCATCTTGCAGGCGCACCACGTCCCACAGTTCGGGCGTGGAAACCTCTATGAGGGTCACGCGCCCTTGGGACGCTTCAAAGCGGTGAATCGTCTTCGGCGGAATTGCGAACGCCTTGCCGGGCCCGATGGTCTGCGTTTTCGTTCCGAGCAGGAGCTTCAGTCGTCCGCGCAGGACCAGCAGGCTCTCATGCTTGTAGCGATGAAACTGAAGGCTCAGTCGGCGGCCCTTTTCAATGACGAGCAGCTTGCCCGCATACTTCTTGGCGCGCGTAAAAATAATCTCATGGCCCCAAGGCTTAGGCACCCGTTCGATGCGAGTCAATTTAATGGTCACAATTGGCTGTAGTCCCCAATGACAGAGCCGTCCGCCAACGCTGCTCCGGGTCCCAGCACGGCATGGGTGCCGATGCGCGCTCTCGGGCCGATGACGCAACGCTCAAGGCGCGCGCCGTCGCCGATTAAAGCGCCATCGAGCACGACGCAGTCCGCGAGCTGGGCGCCGCGGCCGATGCGGACTGAGGCGCCCAAGCTTACAGCGCCGGAAAACCGGACAAACGGGCCTGCCGTGGTCCCGGCGCCGGCCATGACGCGCGCGCCGTCGGCATTCTTAAAAACCCGCGCGCGGGGCCCGGGCGTAAACGGAGCGCGGCCCTGAAGCAGATCGAGATGCACCTGAAGATACATCTCGACTGAGCCGATGTCGATCCAATATCCGGGCGACACATAACCGGCGATGCGCGCGCCGGCTGCCAGCCGCTCGGGAAAAAGACCTCGTTCAAGCGAATAGGGCTTTCCTTGCGGAATATGATTGAGCACGGACGGCTCGAAGAGATAGGCGCCGGCATTCACCGAATTGGTCGTGACTTCATCCCAGGACGGCTTCTCGAGAAAGCGGCGCACCATCCCTTTATCATCAGTGAACACGAGGCCGTAACATGTCGGATCCTTCACCCGAGTCAGCGCAATCGAAATTTCCGCGCGGCGTGCGCGGTGGAATTTCAAGAATGCTCCGATGTCGAAGGCATTCAGCACGTCGCCATTGAGCACGAGGGTCGTTCCGCTTAAAAGCGATTCGGCGTTCTTGACGGCGCCGCCGGTGCCAAGGGGAATGCGCTCATGCACATATGAAATACGGAGTCCGTGCTGCCGCCCGGTCCCAAAGGCCCGGCGAAAAGTGTCCGCGCGATAGGACGCGCAGAGCGCTACTTCCTTGACCCCATGACGACTCAAAACCTGAAACTGGTACTCAAGGAAAGGACGGTTCAGAACGGGCAGAAGCGGCTTAGGTGTCTCTAAAGTGAAGGGACGCAGCCGGGTGCCCATGCCGCCGATGAGAATGACCGCGCGCATTGAGGCGGGATTCTACAAAAATAGGAAGTAAGGAATTGTCGGCTTATGCTCAGAGGGGTGCGCGCGACAGGCTCTCCTCTCTGCTTGGCTTAGCGTGTTAACGGCTTGGCCGCCGCCCACATCATCACGGGTCTTAAGCCCTAAGGCGGCAAGGACAAAAGGCCTATGCCGCCTTAGGAAGCGTAACGAAATAAATGAGTGAATGGCGGCGAGGCAGCCAGGCGGGCCATGGGTCCCAGATAAGCATAGGCCGATTGCCTGTTAATTTCCAGGACCTAAGGCCTAGCGGGAAATTGCGGGCTCCAAGGTACAATGCACCCAAGGGCTGTTTGGAGACGAACCCGGACAGAATCCTTGAGGAGAATTCATCATGATGAGATCGGTGGTAGCGCTTGTCGTCGCAACGCTGGGCCTCGGAGCGGGCGTGCCCGCGACTGCGGCCAGTCAGAATTCGGACGCGGTTTTTGTCGCGGAAGCCGCGAACATTGAAGGGTTGATTAAGGATGCGCTTGTGGTCACGAAATCGGTGATCTCCCCGGAAGTGGTCGCCAGCGTCGCGATCAATGAAGACGAGCAATACTTCGGGCCGTTTTCCATTGAGGACCAGCCCGGGAATGTCAGCGAGTCAAATAGGCTCCAGACAAAGGTTGACCAAACCCGGAATGACTCTTCGCTCGGCCTTTGGCAACTCGCGCATGGGCCGGACACCCGTCGTCCCGAGTGGCTGGGTTGCTTCCGTTCAGATGGGGAGTGCCGCCACGAGGCGACACACCATCGAAACTTCCCTTATTATCGGGCTCGCACCGACGATCCGCAGTGCCTCGAAGGCTGGAACGGCCGGAACAATTACCATTATTCATGCTGGGGTGGATACGAACGGCCAGGGCCTCGCCGTTAAAAAAAGAATACACAGACCGGCCCCTCTAAGAGGCGCCGGTCTGTGTATTTATTGCGCCGCAAGTAGGCGCTCGATGGCTTGAATGAGGTCGTGCGATTGCGGGCCGGGAGATTTCATGAAACCCTGTGCGTAGGCCTCTTGGTGAGATTTTAAAAGAAAAAGGGATCAGCCGCATCTCCCTACCCACAATGACCTCTGACCCTGCGCGGGGAAGGAAGGTAGGACCTCTGGCTGTCGGGCTGGGCCCAGCGAAGTCTTAACCCAGAGGTGTAAGAGGAGTCGCTGTCGTGCCGAGTCTGCGACGATCCCTTGCGGTTGACGCCTCCGCTTCCGGCGCCCATCACTTCAAGCGGCTAAAGTCTTACAATATTGCGAAAGGCCGCGCCGGGGGACGGTGTAACTTTGCAGGAAATTCAAGGCCGCTTTGACTCGACATTCGTTCTCACGCTTGAAAGCATAGCCTCCAAAACCAGTTTCCATCAAGGCCAAGCGGGAAAATTCTCTTCGATCGGGAACATTCCTTGGACAGGCCCCGATGCGCAAGCAGTCTGGTGAGTTTTGGACAAGTCTGACCATTGACATCAGCGCGGGAGTGTGATATAC
>CAZGVK010000070.1:0-15478 GCA_964529095.1 uncultured Elusimicrobia bacterium | reverse complement strand
GACGGTTCGCGCCGCGACGCCGCTTGACCGCTCCGAAATGAGCTACCGTCAGTTCACGGACTCTTTTGGAGGGAGGTTTCGCGGATGGCCTTAAATTCCGTACCAGGGAGCCAGGCAGGAGGTTGCGGGCTGTTGGCCAATTCGATTCCGAGATCAAAGAGCAGAGCGAGATCATCGGCCATTCCGGTGAAGTCCCAGTCGGACTTGATCTCATCGCTGACTTTGTGATAGTCGCGGGTTGTGAAAAGCTGTCGCTTCTTCATCCCCGTTCCCTCGGGCTGCCCGATCAGATCGATACCCGGTCCCCAAAAGAGCGCGGGAACGCCTTTTTTGGCGAACTCGAATTGGTCGGAGCGGTAAAAGAAACCCTTCTCGGGCTCAGGGTCGGCGCGCATGACGCGGTTGCGCTTTTTGGCGAGTGCTGCGAGAGGCTCATCGAGCGTCGTCATCCCGAGCCCGATTGCCACAAAATCTTTCGTTCGGCCCCACGGCTGAAGCATGTCCATGTTCAGCGCCGCGATCGTTTTCTCAAGCGGGTAGAGTGGATGCTCGGCATAATGCTTGGCGCCGAGAAGCCCCTTTTCCTCGGCCGCTGTGGCCAAGAACAATAAGGAGCGCTTGGGAGATGCACTCTTGCTGGCAGCCTCGGCCAGCGAGAGAAGGCCAGCGACGCCGGAGGCGTTGTCAAGTGCTCCGTTATATATCTGATCGCCCGAAAGTGTCGGATTGTGTCCGATATGGTCCCAATGCGCGGTGTAAACGACCAGCTCGCTGGCGAGTTGGTTTGTCCTACGGCCTGAGATCGTCTTGCGTGGCGCGCTCGGGAAAGAGCTCCGTTTCCCAGTCGCGGCGCAGGGCCTGCTTCGGATCAAAGACACCGAACTTAAAGTCGACGCGAATGGAAACCTCGCCGACGCCTCCTGGACGGAAGCGGCCGGCGACCTTCGTGTCAAAGTCGTGCCAACGCTTCCTCCAGGAAAATTCTTTCTCGAAGATACGCCCACCGCGCAGGCCCCCGACGCCATGCGCGCTCTCCGCCTCGGCGCGGATGCCGAAGGCAAGTCGCCAAGTCGGCGTCGAGGGTGCTATTGCAAAATCCAAGCTTGCCACATGCTTGCGCGGGTCGGCGGCGTTCCAGGCGAAGCCGCCGCCCACCGTAGCGCTTTCGTCGCCGCCCCAGCGCGCATCCAGGATCGCCGCCCGGTTGCCGTCGTCGAGAGAATATTCCTCACGCAGGGTCAGATTCAGGCGTGCGCTCGGCGCCCAGCTAGCATCGGCGATGAAGGGCTGGACACGACGCCGAAAGCCCACCGTGCGGTCGCGAAATGTGCGGAAATCATATCCGGAGGACAGCCGCGCATAGAGGCGCAAAGCCGGGATGACGACATAATTAAGCGTGAGCAGGTTCTCCTCGACACCTTTATCGACCGCGCCTCGGTCCGTCTCAAAGCGGCCTGGCCGTAGACGCTCGCGATACGACTGGGTCACGTCAACGCCGCCGAACAAAGTGTCGAAACGCAAAGTCCCCGCTGCGCCCGGGCGTCCGATGACGGCATCTAAAATCGTCACCGAGGATCCCGCCACGGAGAGAATGTCGAAACGATTGTAGTACGTCTCCTGGAATGAGAGCTTTGGCGTCACGCTGACGCCTCGCATCAGCGCAAAAGCGCGCGTCGCCTCCCAACCGCCGCCGACCGTCTTTTCGGAGTAGGGGCGACCACGGAGAAAGGCGTTGTCTGCAAAACCGTTGAGCGTGTTGATCCAGGGCAGGCGGCCCCAGCGTAAAGGTTGAGTGATGATATCAAAGCGCGGAGCGCTCTCGGCCGTTTTGAGAAATCCACGCCCGTCGGATCGCGCCGTATCGAGGCGCGAATAGGAAAGGCGCGCCGTCGCCTGCGCGAAGCGGTGCGTGAAGGCGCCGCTATTGACGAGTTCCGGGGTGACGCGAAAGGAATTAGAACGGGCATAGTCGTTGTTGAACGCAGCATCCGATTGCGCTTGCCAGCGGCCCTGAAAAGATGTTGAAGAAAAAATCGCCTGGTACTGTTGTCCGAGAAAGGCCCAGCGCCGATCGCCCGTTGATGTTTCCTTGATCGTGTAGCCGAACAAAGCGCCGCGCGAATCCTCCCCGGCGCGACGGTGAAGTTCTCCGCCGAGTCCGACTCCCTGCTTGAAATAGCCATCAGCGTAGAGCTTGCTGTAAACGGCATCGCCATAGTCGGTCGTCAGCGTGTTCTTGAGGAAGATCCCATTGCGCCGGTCCAGCCCGGGCTGGCTTTTCCAGCGCAAAAAATGACGCGGCGAAAGGGTCTTATACAGAAACGGCAGGTAGAACACCGGCGCGTCGCCGAGATAAAACAGCACATGACGCGCGAGCATGTGTTCCTTGGGCTTCACCGTGATGCGCGCGGCTCGGAAACGATAGTGCGCAGGCTTGGCGCTGCAACTTGTGAAGTCGCCGCCGATGTAATCCAGACGGCCATTCTCTCCGACCTTCACCTCTTTCGCGTGGATGCGCCAGTCCGCATGTCCCGCGCTCGTCCGCTGGAGGCGGCCTGTACGCTTGACGAAATCAAACTCGCCGAGTTCTCCGTAAACGGCGGAAATGCCGTCTTCCATGAGAAGCGGCCCTTGGGATCGAACGATCCGGCGCTCGCTATCAATCCAGAGCTCATTGCCTTTGACGGTCCAGGTGGACTCCTTAAGGATCACGGAGCCGCGCAGATGCAGCATGCGTTGGTCCGAATCGAACTCGACCTGATCGGCGGAATAGTCGAGGCGCTGGCCAGGGGGCGGCTCGGGCAGGACGAAGTCCACGGCCCACGCGGCCCGGCCAAGCGTCAGAAAGAGCAAGGCGGCTTTAATCATAGCGGCTCTCTCGAGACAACAACGCCGCTCCGACCACGCCCCAGTCGCGATTTAACGGCGCCGATAAGCGAATATTTTCAAAGGGCGCGCGAAAGGGCTGGGCCGCGAAAACACGACGGATTGGATCGAGCACGAGCCGGCCCGCGCGCGCCACCCCGCCGAGCACCAGGATCGCGTCTGGATTAAGGACAAGAATTACATTGGCAAGCCCCTGGCCAAGGCGCGCGCCGACTTCATCCCAGACCTTCAAGGCGCCCCGGTCTCCAGCAAGCGCTGCCGCGGCGACGGCCTTCGGCGTCAGCGGCGAAGGCGGGCGGGCCATCAACTCGCGCGCGCGGCGCTCGATGGCCTTGGCGCCGGCATACGCTTCAAGACAACCCCTGCGACCACACTGACAGCGCCGCCCGTTAATTGCAAGGCTCAGGTGGCCGATCTCGCCGGCGGAGCCCGTGGCGCCACGGTGGAGTTGGCCATCGATAATGAGCCCTCCCCCAATGCCGGTGCCAAGCGTAATGCCGATGACGGTGCGCGGTTTCTTTTTCAAAACGGCGACATAGACGCCCCAGACGGCCATGTTGGCGTCGTTGTCCACTATCACCGGAACGCCCAATGACTTCTCCAGAACTTTCTTGAAAGAGAAATTCGTCCAGCCCTTTAGGTTGGGGACGAACAACAGAGCGCCCGTTCTCTCATCAACGCCTCCAGCCAGGCCCAGACCCACGGATCCAAACGACCACTCCTTCAATATCGCCAGGGCGCGGCGGACGAAATGAGCGGGTCCTTGGGAAGGTTCGGTTTCAATTTGAATAGAACGAACGACAAAACCGCGCGCGTCCACGAGACCGATTTTAATGAAGGTCCCACCGACGTCGATGCCAACCGCAAGATTTTTCATTTCAGCCCGCCGCCTTTAAAGCGGCGCCGGCCAAATAAAGGGAACCGGCGCAGATGGCAATTTCAGGAGAGTTCGCGTCGCGGCGCCACTCGGCGATAGCCGTCGCGGGATCATGAGCAATGTTGATGCGCGCTTTTGGCGCTGCGGCGCGCACGTAGCGGGCTAAATCCAAAGGCGCCGACGCGCGCGGGCTGGGAAAATTAACGACGACAACATCGCGCAGGAATGGCGCGAGCGGCGACAACACGCCGGCGATGTCCTTGTCCTTCATGATGCCGAGTATCCAGAGCGCGGGCTTCGCTGAAAATGGCGAAAACTTCCAGGTCTCGGCCAACGCGCGAGCAGCCTCGGGATTGTGCCCTCCATCTACGATGAGCGTCTTCTTCCCAAGCTTGACGATCTCAAAGCGCCCACGCCACGAGACCGTCGCCAGGCCCTTCCTCCATGCGGGCTCTGAGACCTTCAGGCCCGATGATTCGATTGCGGCTCTGGCCAAAGCCGCGTTCTGGCCCTGGCGCGCGCCAAGCAGGGAAAGCGTATAGACCCGGCCTGACGGCGCGCGCACGGTCTGCGTGCTTTTTTCCCAGTCGGTGCGGACGGGCTTCCAAGGCTTGCGCACGACAACGGGTCGACCGCGCAGCGCGATGCGGCGCAGGACCCGGAGATCGGCGCGGACGGCGGGACGCCCGTCCTTAAAGATGCCTGCCTTCTGGCGCGCAATCGAGATCAAAGACCTTCCCAAAAAAGACTGATGGTCGTAATCAATGGAGGTGATGATCGCGGCAAGAGGCGCCGGCACCACATTGGTCGCATCGAGGCGCCCGCCGAGGCCGGTCTCAAGCACCATGACGTCGCAACGCTCAATGGAAAAATATTGGAAGGCGATGGACGTCAAGAGCTCGAAGTAGGTGAGCTCTTTTTTAGAGTCAGCGGCGAGGGCGCGGCTTAATAGACGGGAAAAATCAGCCTCGGAAATTGTCCGGCCGCCGATGGCGATCCTTTCGCGAACGGACAGCAGATGCGGGGAAATATACAATCCGGTGCGGTAGCCTGCGGCGGTCAAGACCGAGGCGAGCATGGCGCAGGTCGCACCCTTGCCGTTGGTGCCGGCGACATGGAAGGCGGGCACATCCAAATGCGGATTATCCAGCAGCGCGAGATGCCTGCGCACGCGCTCCAGGCCCAGGACGATCCTTGTCTCCTGGCGCTCCGCAAGAAGTGCGAGCGCTGCGGCGAATGTCACGAGCGCCGCTTAATACAAGCGCCGACGCCGGAGAGCTTTTTTTCGACCGTCTCGTAGCCCCGGTCGATGTGATAGACGCGCGCGATCATCGTCCGGCCTTGGGCGGCGAGGCCTGCGATGAGGAGTGCTGCGCCGGCGCGAATGTCCGAGGCCATAATCGGCGCGCCCGACAAACACTCCTGGCCCGCGATGACGGCGCTGCGGCCCGACACGGCAATCTGCGCGCCCATGCGGCCGAGCTCGGCGGCGTGCAAAAATCGGTTCTCAAAAACTGTCTCCGTCACCTTCGAAAAGCCGTTGCATAAAGTCATCAAGGACATCCACGGAGCCTGCAGGTCGGTGGGAAAGCCGGGATAGGGTTTGGTCGTAATCGATACGGCCTTCGGGCGGCGCGCCATTCCAATTTCGATCCAGCCTCTGCCGGAGCGTATTTTCGCCCCCGATTTTCTGAGCGCTTCTATAACCGAGCCGAGATGCGCCGCCTCAGCGCCCTGAAGCTTCACCCGTCCGCCGGTTGCAGCGCAGGCCAGCAAAAATGTTCCCGCCTCGATCCGGTCCGGCATGACCTGATAACGAGCGCCGCTCAACTTCTCTTTTCCAAAGACCAAAACCGTCGCCGATCCCGCTCCGGTGACCTTCGCCCCGAGGCGTTCCAGAAAATGGGCGAGATCTTCGATCTCCGGCTCCCGCGCCGCATTCATGATCGTCGTTACCCCCGGTATCGCGGCGGCGGCCAGCAGAAGATTTTGGGTGGCGCCGACGCTGGGAAAGCGCAGCTTGATCGTCGTCGCATTGAGCTTCGGTGCCGACATAATGATGTCGCCCTGGTCGGCAATGCGGCGCGCGCCCATGGCCTCGAAACCTTTCAGGTGGATGTCAATCGGTCTTAGACCGATGGCACAGCCGCCGGGAATCGGCACGCGCACAAGGCCGAAGCGGGCAAGCAACGGACCCGCCGCCAGCACCGAGGCGCGCATCTGCTTGACGATCTCATACGGCGCCTGGGTCTTCAGAGAACCCGTCGGAAGCACACGCACCGTCGAGCCTTTGACGTCGACTCTCTTGCCAAGACTTTCGAGCAGGCGGAACGTGGTGCGCAAGTCGCGCAAGGTCGTCGGCACATTTTCGACGATGCACGGCTCGTCGGTAAGCAAAGTTGCAATCAGGATCGGAAGCGCGGAATTCTTCGCGCCGCTGACTCGTATCGTGCCGTTAAGCGGCTTGCCGCCTTCGATGACGAGCTTGTCCATGCGAAAGCGAATTTACCATTTTTCGCCGCACCCTATTTCCCGTTGAGCTTCGCGACCCGCTCTCGGGCGCGCCGGGCGAGCTTGGATGATGGGGACTTGCTCGCAACTTCCTTATACAGCTCGATCGCCTTGGCATTATCCTTGACCGCGTCCGCATAAACGCCGGCGGCATCATACAGCGCCTGCAGCGCTTCCTTCGCTCCGGCATAGTCTGAAGACACCTTGCGCAGGATTTCAGCCTGACGTCCAAAATCCTTAAGATCACGGCGCGCGCAATCAGCCGCCTGGAGTACGGCATCGATGCCGTCTTGGCCGCCATGCATCGAGGACAGACGCAGCAAGGTCTTGATCGCCTCTTCCGGCGCATTCAAACGATCGCGCTGGAGCTTGGCAATCGACTTGAGCGCCTTGAGCCCGGCAGGCGTTTTGGGAAACAGCTTGACGATCCGCTCATGCATCTCGACGGCAAGCGCGTACTGCCGCAGCGTGTCGCTGAAAATCCGCGCCGAGTTCTCGAGCGCGGACTGGACCTCGAACGCTTTAGGATACTTCTCTACAAGTTCCTGGTAGGCGTCAATGGCCTTCTTGGGATCATGCAGCGCATCGACATACAAGTCGCCGATGGACATCTGCGCCGCGGAACGCGCGGCGCTCTCCGGATACAGAGCCAGCAGTTTGCTCCATGACAGCAACGCCGCTATGGGATTGTCGTTCGCCGCGTGCAATCGCGCGAGCGTTGCCTGCAATTGATCGCCATCCTTGTGGCCGGGGAAACGCACGGTAAAATCGCGGATTTCAGCGGCCACAGGCTCGTACAGCGCCTCGGGCGCTTGATCGGCGATCTTGCGCCAAAGCGCGGACAGCCGGTCCGCCTTGTCGGCAGTCTCGGGAAGCTTGACGAGATCATTGAGAATCAGCCGGTGCTTGCGCGCCGCCTTCTTCTCGACCAGCGTCAGGAAGTTAGACTTCGCGCGCAGGCCGATTTTCATGTCCGGGTATTCATAAAGAAGGCGAAGCAACGATGCGGTTGCTCGTTGCCAATGACCCTGCTTCTGCGTGAGTTCGGCAAGGATCAGCATCGCCTCGGGCGCCTGTTCGGAGGCGGGGTAACGGCGCACGAACACGGCAAGCTCCTCCATCACGGCTTCCTGCATCTTAATATCCACGTCCTCGGCGTGAGCCTTCGCAAAGGCGAATTCATTTGCGGCCGATGCGCTCACTTTCGGCTCGCTGACGCTCGCCTGAGTCTCCGGCTTTGGCTCCTCCTTCGTCGCAGACCCTGCCGCCGGCTTATTTTCTTCAAGCAGCGACGGGGGCGGCAAGGGTTTCGGCGTGTCGCTGACTTCGGTCGCAGGCGCTGCCGGCGCCGCTGTCGCAGGCAACTCATTCTGAGAAAATGCGGGGATGCCGCAGAACAGCAACGCGAGGATCCCAGGCCCCCTCTTCATCAGCAAGTCTCCGAGGCGCGGGAGACGGCATTGACGACATCGTACTTGGTCACGATGTCGTAGGAATCCTTGCCCGTCTTGATTAAGACAGCCGGGTGGTCGGGAGTAAAGTAGCGCAGGACGGACTCAACGCGCGCTTCCGGAGAAAGCACGGATAAAGCCGGCGTCATCGCCTCACGCACGATCATTTGCTTGATGTCGCGGCCCTTGAGCATATGGCCGAGCGCGGAATCCTCCATCACGGTGCCGACCAGCTTATTCTTCTCAAAGACCGGCATCTGCGAGATATCATGCTTGCGCATGAGGGCCATCGCCGCGAATAAGGTGTCCGTCGTTTTGGCCGTCGCAAGTTTTCCGGCCTTGCCGTGCTTGCGCTTGGCGGCCAGGATGTCGGCGACCTTGAGGGGCACTTCGCTCTCGAAGTATTGATTCTCCCTCATCCACTCGTCGTTGTATATTTTCGAGAGATAGCGCATGCCCGTGTCGGGCACAAGAATCACCATGAAATCTTTTGCGGTCAGCTTCCGCGCGCACTCAAGACCCGCCGCCATCGCCGCGCCCCCCGACCCCCCGGTCAGGATGCCCTCCATCTTCGCAAGCTTGCGCGTCATCAGGAAGCAGTCGCGGTCGGGTGTAACGATCACGTCATCCACGCACTTGAGGTCCATCGTTCCGGGGAAAAAGTCCTCGCCGATGCCCTCGACGACATAAGGCTTGGCCGTGCCGAGCTTCTTATTGACGATCTTGTCGTAGTACAGCGAGCCGACCGGGTCGGCACCGATGATCTTGATCTTCGAGTTCTGCTTCTTAAGATATTTGGCGACTCCGGAAATCGTGCCGCCGGTGCCCATTCCGGCCACGAAGTGCGTGATCTTGCCCTCGCTGTCCTTCCAGATCTCCGGTCCGGTTGTCCTGAAATGCGTTTTAGGGTTCTCAAGATTTTCATACTGATTAGGGTGGTACGCGCCGGGAATTTCGGCCGTGAGCTTGTCGGCGACGGAATAATAAGATCGAGGGTCGGCGGGTTCAACATTCGTCGGGCAGACGATAACCTCAGCGCCCAGGGCTTTTAATAGGCTGATTTTCTCGCGCGACTGCTTGTCGGTGATGGTAAATATCAGCTTGTAGCCGCGCAAGGCGGCGACGAGGGCCAAGCCAATGCCGGTGTTGCCCGAGGTCCCCTCGACGATCGTGCCCCCGGGCTTAAGCAGGCCGCGGCGCTCGGCATCGTCGATCATCGCAACGCCGATGCGATCCTTGACCGAGCCCCCGGGATTGAGAAATTCGGCTTTTACGTATATCTTTGGCTTCAGATCCCGCGCGAGGCGGTTGATCCGTATCAACGGCGTGTTGCCGATAGCTTCGAGCACATTTTCATAACGCATGATTACTCCTGTTAAACCTCACGCCGTCCCGACAGCGCATAGGATAAAGTGCGCTCATCGAGGTAGTCGAGATCTCCGCCCATCGGCACGCCGTGCGCGATGCGCGTGATCTTGACCGGGAAAGGCTTCAAAATCTGGACGAGATAGAGAGCCGTCGCCTCTCCCTCTGTGTCAGGGTCGGTGGCAAGAATAATTTCGCGCACCGCGCCTCCACGCACGCGCTCGATCAATTCCCTGGCCTTAATGCGCTCGGGGCCGATCCCGTCAAGAGGAGAAAGAGAGCCATGGAGAACATGATAAAGGCCGTTAAAGGCGCGCGAACGCTCCAATGCAGCCAGGTCTTGCGTTTCTTCGACGACGCAAAGAATGCCTGCATCGCGCCCGGGGTCCGAGCACAAGCGGCATATTTTTTTATCGGTGAAGTCGCCGCAGCACGCGCACAGGAGCATGACGGCCTTCGCCTCGCGCAACGCGTCGGCAAGGTTTTCAACCTCAGCCGCCGGCGCGCGCAATAGATGGATCGCAAAACGCTCAGCCTGTTTGGGTCCCACGCCCGGAAGGCGCTTCAATGCAAGGGTCAAACGCTCGAATGCTTTCATGCCAAGCGCTTGTTGATCATGCGCGCTTTGCCGCCAAATACGTCTTCAGCATTTTTAAGGCCGCCGGTCGCGCTGGCCGGAACTCCCGCGTCGATGTCCTTCCAGACGGCGCCGGGCGGGGCGTCAGCGCCGGCCGCGGGCTCGGGCATGCTCCGGTCTATGATGTCGCTTGCGGCAGCCTCAGCTGTGCCGAGCGCCAACTCGAGCGCCACCGGGCGACCCGCCAAGCTATCAAGACAACGGCGCAGCAATGTCTCAGAACGCTTCGCCATGTCGAGATCGAATGCCCTCGCGAACTTGATGAGATAGCCGCCGCCGGGTCTCGCCTCCCCGCTCCCTTTCTCAAGCGCGGCGCCGAGCGTGATCTTCTCTTTGGAAATGACGCCAATAAGATCCGGCCAAGAAATAATGCCGCCTGAAGCGGTGTCCGGCGGCAACGCGCCCGCTCGGATGGACGGCGCGCCAAGCGCCGGGCCTCCTCCCCCGGCGGCTAAACGCCTCTCCAAGGCCTCAAGGCGCACGACCCAGGAATTGAGATCGTGCGCCGCCTCCATCGCGGAGAACAGGCCCAGCTCAAGCGCCAGGCGCGGGCAATCCCCATAGCGAAGCTCCTCGAGCGCGCGATTGAGCCGACGCAGGAGAAAGCCGAGGCCGTCGGCTGAGGCGCCCGCGAGCGTCTTTATCCAGAGCGCGTCGACGGGATCTTCAGCGCCAAGCTTGAAGAGGTACACGCCGGAGATCGCCGCGCGCAGGTCCTTAAGCAATTGCGCCGGCTCGACGCCCTCCTCATATACCTTCTTAAGTTCACCCGCCAGCGCCTGAGGGTCGCGCGCAAGCAAAGCGCCCGCCACGCCGATCAGCAGGTCCTGGGGAACGAATCCGAACATTTCGCGCACGCTTTCAATGGTGATAGCGCCGGAAGCCGCAAAGCGGCTTTGGTCGAGAAGGCTCACGGCGTCACGCAGCGAGCCCTCGGCCGCGCGCGCGAGAAGGTCCAGCGCCTCGATTTTTACGGAAATATTTTCCTTCTTCGCGATCGCAAGGAGATGTTGGGCAAGAAGGCCGGTTGAAACCGGACGAAACTTGAAGCGTTGACAACGGGAGGCTATCGTCGCCGGGACCATGTGCGCTTCGGTCGTGGCGAGAATGAACACGACATGAGACGGCGGCTCCTCGATGGTTTTCAGCAGGGCGTTGAACGCCGAGGCCGAGAGCATATGCGCCTCGTCGATGATGAAAATCTTATGGCGGTCGCGCGCCGGGGAAAGCCCCACGGTCTCGATGATCACCGTGCGCACAGCGTCGACTCCGGTGTGCGAGGCGGCGTCCATTTCAAGCACATCGAGGCTTGAAGATACCGCGATCTCTCGGCACGAAACGCATTTGTCGCAAGGTTCCGGCGTCGGACCTTTCTCGCAGTTGAGCGCTTTCGCGAGGATGCGGGCCGTTGTCGTCTTGCCGCAGCCGCGCGGGCCGGTGAACAGATAGGCATGATGCATGCGCTTGGCCGTCAGCGCGTTGGACAGCGTCCGGGAAACGGCGGGCTGGCCGACAAGTTCTTCAAAACCTTGCGGGCGGTACTTGCGGGCGAATACTTGATGGGCCGTTTTTTCCTTGCTCATGTCTTTCTTCCGCCCTCGATGCTGATGCCGCCCGGGCCCCGCGCGATGAGCTGGAGAAGACCTCCCAGGATCGCGATATTTTTCAGAAGCTGAATACGCTGATCGTAGGCGGTGTGGAAGACTCCTGTCGCCGCAATAAGAAACACGGCGAGCGCGGCGGCGCCCAAACGTGTTTTATAACCCAGGATAAGCGCTGCGGCACCGAGCGATTCAAGAAGAATCGCCGCAACGCAGAAGAAATTCGCCGCGGGCATGCCGTGGCTCTCCATGAACTGCAGGGTCCCATCGAAATTAGTGATTTTTCCAAAAACGGACGCGAGGAAAATAAGCGCTACAAACAGGCGTCCCACGAGAGCCAACACATCGTCGGTGTCCATGCGGCTTCATATTAACAAAGAATCGAATGGTCCGCAAAATCAACGGGCTCGGGAAAAAAATCAATGACGCCGTCAAGAGATGCAGCCTACTTGCGGCTCACGCGAAACATCATCAGCGGACCGGCGGAGGCCGCGGGCTTCAGTCCATAGCGTTCGAGTTTTTGGCGAAGCCCGTCTTCTTCGAGGGTCCGGCCGCTGACGTAAACAACTTCTCCGGCTTTATTCAGCGCGTCGAGGCGGGCGTGCAGGACTTTTTCATCGGCGCAGTAGCGCAGGTTCACCGGACGGCGTCCCGCGAAATAGGGGACGAACACCACGCCGCGGTTATTGGCGAGGATCCATGCGTTTTCTGGGGAACTTGTTTTAGTCCACTCGGCCTCGACGAGGTCGAGGTTGTTCGCGGGGTCGGAGGCGGGGCGCACGATGAAGTGGAGGTTGAAAGCGAAGGCGGCGGCGATCCAGGCTGACAGAACACCGAGCCTGATGCGCGAGGACAGCGCTTTCAGGCCGAGTGTTGCCAGCGCCCATAACGCCAAAAGGTCGGAGACACGATACACGATCGTGTACGGCTCCCAGAGGATGAAGAGCAGCGCGTAACCGGCCAGCCAGAGCAGCCAGAAAACAGACTCGCGGTTCTTAAGAGCGGCGCCGCGCGCCGCGGCCAGGACCGGCAGGACGGCCAGGATGACGCCCGCAAACCAAGCGAGGCCTTGCCGGCCGACGAACTCGGTGAAAACACGCAACGACATCTTCAGCCAAGCCGGAACGGCGAGCGGCAGCGGGATCGAGTGCCATAAAAAGGAACGGTCCGTGGTGAGGGCGGCGGATCCCAACAACCACAGCTTTAATTCATTGAACGTGGAGGGCTTAACGGCAAAGAGGCCGGCGCAGATATAGGAGGCGAAAACGACAATGAATAAAGAAATTGCGTCAGGAAGCAATTCCCGCCGTCCCTTTTTTTTAAAGAGGACGTAAACCAACGCGGGCAAGGCCATCAAATGACCGACATGCCCTAAAATTGCTGAAGCCTGCCAAAGACCGACGACTCCGGGACGAGGCTGATCGGATAAGGCTTCGCGCGCGGCCAACGCGGCGAAGAGCGCTCCGAGCATGTAGACCTGCGCCTCGAGGCTCCAGAACCACCAGGCATGGGAGACGGACAACGCGACGGCGCCGAGCACGGCTTCTCGCTCGCCGCGCCCCATGCGGCGGAGCAAGGAGGCGAAGACGGCCGCGCCGGCGGCGCCGAGAACGGAATCGAGGATCTGGAGCGACAGCAGAGCCTGGCCTTGGTAGCCGACCATGCGCCACAGACGGTCGAAGCACCACCCGACGACGCCATAGGCGAGGTGATTGCCGTGAACTAAGTGCTTGAAATCGGACAACTCAACGGCCATGGCGCATGCCACGCCGTCGAAGTTGTAGAAGAGCGAACGAAACGACAGATTAAGGAAGAGCGCGCCCGCGAAGACCGCGAGCATCGACTGCCCCTCCGACCACGACACCTGAGCCTTCATCGGAGACTATGTTATCAATAATCTATATAATGCCGCCGTGAACGGACGCCGCCGCGAAATAATGATCGGCCTGTCGCTCGCGCTCCTCCTGCGCCTCGGCTTCACGATCCACGCCTACCATAAAGACGCACAACCGACCCCGACTGGCCAGTACGAGTACGAGCCAATCGCCCGCGGCCTGCTGGCGTCCGGCGTCTACAGCGACCCGCCCGGGGGCGTGCCCACGGCGCGACGCGAGCCCGGCTACATCCTCTTTATCGCGTTGATCTATAAGATTTTCACGACGCACCGCCTGTATGTCTTTCTCGCCCAGGTGCTTATATCGACATTAACCGCTTCGTTGCTGTATGGCCTGACGAATCGTTTATTCTCGCCGATCGCGGCCCGCTTCGCCTTTTGGGCCTGCGTTTTTTATCCCTATTTCATTTACTACGCTGGATATTTCTTCCGCGAAGACTTCCTGGCGTTTCTGCTCGTTTGTATTTTTTACGTCCTTGTGCGCTGGAAGGGCGCCGCCGCCGCCCTGGCCGCGGGATTTTTGGCCGGTTGGCTGTGTCTCACCAACGGCGCCTGGGCGCCGGGATGTTTTTGGTTGGTCCTGGCGCTGTTCGTGACGGAAAAACACGGCATGAAGCTCAAGCGCGGCGCCGCGTTCGCCCTGCCGCTCGTCCTGATGATCGGGGCGTGGGCCGGGCGCAACTGGAAAGTGTTCCACGAGGTGATCCCGTTCTCCTCGAACGTCGGCGGCGAGATATACATCGGCATGACGATCCCCTATGAGATTCTCGGCACCGAGGAGCATACGCGCCTGCTCCGTGCCGACGAGACCTTCCAGGCCGCTGGAAAGCTGGAGGGGGAGATCCAGCGGCATAAGGCATACATGGCGACGGCCAAGAGCTATTTTCTGACGCATCCGTGGAAGTTTCTCGCGACGATGGCCGAGCATTCGATTAAGATGTGGCGTCTTCTGCCGCATAACCGCGCGTACACGCACAGCTACGCGATCGTGGCTTTGGCGGCCCTCGTCTCCGACGGCTGGCTCATCCCGCTCGCTCTGTTCGGATTCTGGGTCAAGCGCCGCGACCCGTGGGTCCGCTGGTTCTTCGTTCCAATGATGCTGAGCGTGACCTGGTCGTTCTCGATCAGCCAGGCGCCGATTCGCTACCGCGTTCCCTTGATGATCATCGCGCTGATGCTGGCCGGAGCGGGCTTTGAGGAGATGCTGCGGCGCGCAGTTGTCCGCTTGAAGTCGGAGAAATAGACGAGCGTCTTGGCGCCGGACGCAGAGCAGCAGACGACTGGAGCCCGCGCGGTCAGGGACCTCGACACAAGTTAAAATATCGTTTTACATATCATTTATTAAAACTACCCTTGACAATCACAAGGAGAGGTCTTACACTCGTTGTGTCAAGGAGGTCTCATGTTGAAACCAGGATTTAAAACTATTTTTACATTGGCATTACTCCTGTTTTACCTTGGGGTAACCGCCAGCGCCGAGGTTTATCCCGCCGATACCTATTATCCAGTCCGCATCTGCGGACGCTTTCATATGGAAAGCAACAGGCTCTATTTGGAAGTTCGCCAAACCTTCGATAACGACATCATCGACTTTCTCCTCGTTCCACGAAGGCTTCCCATGCAGGGATCAACTCCACCTATGGACCCCTCGTTAGAAGACATTGCCCAGGAGGCGATAGACCGGGTCAAAAAACTGACGACTCAAAGTAGTCCAATTTTTGTCGTCGGGTGCGCGTATAGCGGGATCTTTTCAATAATCGGCGAGAAACCCACGCTTGTGATTGAAAAATTAACCGCAAAGAAAACAGAGTAGTACCATATCTGGTACTATATCTCAATGACGACCCTAACAACCAGTCAGGCCAGAACTCGGCTCTTCCAGCTTGTTGATGCGGCGGCGATTTCGCACGAGCCGGTGCAGATCACGGGGCGGCGCTCGTCCGCAGTTCTTGTTTCGTCCGAAGACTGGGACGCCATCCAGGAGACGCTTTACCTTCTGTCCGTCCCAGGCATGCGCGAATCCCTTGTTAAGGGCATGAAGACTCCCGTCCGCAAGTGCTCCAAGAGACCGCCCTGGTGAACTGGGAGCTCGTTTTTACGCGGGACGCCTACAAGGACGCGAAGAAGGTCCAGGCCGCGGGTCTGAGGACTCGCGTCGAGGCGCTGCTGGCGATCCTCCGCGTCAATCCCTTCCAGAATCCTCCGCCGTATGAAAGGCTCGTCGGAGATCTTGTCGGCGCGTATTCGAGACGCATC
>CAZGVK010000069.1:0-6917 GCA_964529095.1 uncultured Elusimicrobia bacterium | reverse complement strand
AAACAGGGGCGGGAGAAATTGATGAAACACCTACGATGGTTGTCGTTGCTTGTTGGATTATTGATTTGCGCGCCGCGCGCGTTCGCGGCGTTGACGGAGCAGGGCGTCGAAAATCGAATCATCGTCGCCTTCAAGCTCGGCACACCCATAGTCGAGCAAAAGAAGATCGTAACGGCTCAAGGGCTTGAGATCATCGACAGTATTCCGTCTTTGGCCGTGCTTCTAGTTAAGGCCCCGTCCGGTCTGGCCATCCAGGCGCGCACGCGCCTGGCTTTAAATCCAAAGGTTTTCCGCGCCGATCCCGAGGTTTGGCTGAACTGGATCGAGGGCGCTCCTGCTTCGATGAACCAGACGCCCTTCCCTGTTGAGTCGTCCGTGTTGACGATGCAAGCATTGGCGAAGTCGGCGTCCGCGCAGCCGCTCGTTGCTGCGAAGAATGTTTCAGAAGTACCCTGGGGTGTGGCGCGGGTCAACGCTCCGGCGGCCTGGAGCAGCAACCAGGGCGCGGGCGTCAAGGTTGCCGTCATCGACACGGGAATCGACCCCACGCATCCCGATCTGATCGTCGTCGGCGGCCATAACTCCATCGACAAGAACGCCCCATGGGCCGACGATCACTTCCACGGCACTCATGTGGCCGGCATCATCGCCGCCGCCATGAACGACAAGTTCGTCGTCGGTGTGGCACCGAAGGCCGAACTTTATGCCGTTAAGGTCCTCACTAAGGAAGGCAGCGGCGGCATGTTCGGCATCATGAACGGGATCATGTGGACGTCCCAAAACGGCATTCAAGTGGCCAACATGAGCCTCGGAGCTCCGCAGGCGATGCCCCTGATTCAATACGCCTTGCAGGCGGCCGTCAGCGCCGGGGTGACCTTCGTCGCCGCCGCCGGCAACGATGGCAAGGCCGTGAACTGGCCGGGTGCCTACCCGGAGACGATCGCCGTCTCCGCTTTGTGCCCGACCGGGGTCGCCAATACTAAGTTGTGCCCCAATACGAACGAGGGAATTTCGACGTTCTCCAGCCGCGGACCGGAGGTGGGATTCATCGCGCCCGGCGTGCTGATCCCTTCGACGGTGCCGCTTTTCCATGACGCGGGCGGCGTCAAGGCCTATTCAGGGACGTCTATGGCCTGCCCGCATGTGGCGGGCCTAGCCGCCCTGGCCGTGGCCAGAGGCGCCAACACTCCCGCCGCCGTGCGCGCCGCCCTCACAGCGGCGGCGAGCAAGCTCAACGGCCTCTCTGCCGAGGAGCAGGGCAGCGGCATCATCGATGCCGCCAAGCTGCGTTAAACCTCAGCCCTAAACAAAAAAGCCCCGGCCCGAAAGGGCTGGGGCTTTTTTATGTGATTGGAACCGCTCAATTAAGAATGATAACGCCAGAATCGCCTCTTCGGCTCCGGCGTTAGATATAATCCTTCCCGTGCCTAAAATAATGACGGTGGCCTCCACACGCGCCGCTTTGGCGCGCCGCGACTTCTCTGAACTCAAATCAGCGCTTGCCGCCTCTCCTGCGCGGCTTGCAAAACTTTGGCCCGCTCTCGCCCCGCTTGAGCGCGCCGCGTGCTGGCGCCTCCTTCCGGCAAGCGCCGTTGCGCCTGCCGCCAACGCCCTGACTGCCTCAGCGCTCTGGCAGGCGTATCAAGCCTCATCAATTGAATGCGTGGCCCCGATCCTGGAAGACGCGCCCCTCGGCGCGCGGAAATATTTCCGCGCACCGACACGCTTTGAAGCGAATTTTCTACACGCGAGGATTCTTAAGTGATCGTGAATGCAAGCGGCGTCGTTCTTTCTCGACGCACGTTCGGCGAGCACGACCGGATCTGTTCCGTGTTCACCGAGCATCTCGGCAAGATTCCAACGCGCTTCATCGGAGTCAACCGCGCTAAAAGCAAGATGAAGGCATTGAGCGAGCCCGGCGTCTGGGGTGAGCATCGCCTGCATCTTTCCGTCCGCTCCGAGTTCGCCAGAGCCATCGGCGGCCGCTTGATCCGCAGCTTCCCAGCCTGGCGCGAGGACCTCGAAAGAACCTTCGACGCGCTCGCCTGCCTCGAGATGCTCGACTCTTTGACGCCCGCCCATCAGCCGAGCCAGGAGAAGTACCGTCTTATTTGCGCCCTGCTGTCCGCGCTCGATGAAAACCCAAGCAACTGGCTCGTCGCCTCCTTCGGCCTGCGCCTAGCGGAGATTCTCGGCATCGGCCTGCGTGAGCGCGCGCCCGCGCCGTGCCGCGCCGTCTGGAGCGCGCTGCACGACAGAGAGTTGTCCACCTTGGCAGGCCTGCCCTTCGACGCCATCGCAGAGGAGGCCGCGCGCCACCTCCTGGATGAGCATTTCGCCGCCCACGCAGGACGCCGTCTGCACGCCTTTAAATTTCGCGGCGTTTGCATCAAGAGCGATGCCTCTGTCGTTCTTGGGATGGATGCAAAAGAGCATAAAAATATGATAGGGGTCCCCGCTTGATTTCTTTTCAAGAGATCGTCCTAGAGCTGCAGAATTTCTGGTCGCGGCAGGGCTGTGCGATTGTGCAACCCTATGACCTTGAAAAGGGCGCGGGCACATTCAACCCCGCGACTTTTTTTGGCGTGCTGACGGCAGCGCCGGAGCGCTTTGCCTACATCGAACCATGCCGCCGCCCCGCTGACGGCCGCTATGGCGACAATCCAAACCGGCTCGGAAAGTACTATCAGTTTCAGGTCATCATGAAGCCCGTTCCCGCTTCCATCACCGACACCTATCAGAAATCGCTCAGCGCGATTGGCCTCGACTACAAGAAACACGATCTGCGCTGGCTAGAGGACGACTGGGAGTCGCCGACCCTCGGCGCCTCCGGCGTGGGCTGGGAAGTCTGGCTCGACGGCATGGAAATAACCCAGTTCACCTACTTCCAGCAGATGGGCTCGATGCCGCTATCTCCGATTTCTGTTGAGCTCACCTATGGCCTTGAGCGTATCGCGATGTACTTGCAGAAAAAAGACTCGGTGTACGATCTGGACTACGGCGGCGGGAAAACCTACGGGGATCTGCACAGGCCGCAAGAGAGAGAATTTTCCCGCTATAGTTTTGAAACCGCCGACGTTGCTTTGCTGTCCCGCCATTTCAATGAGTGGGAGGCCGAGGGCGCGCGCCTTGCTTTTCTTGGCGATCCGCTCCCGGCCTATGACTGCGTCGTGCGCGCCTCGCACCTGTTCAACATGCTGGAGGCGCGCGGCTCTATTTCCGTAACAGAGCGCGCCCACTATATCGGCCGCATCCGCTCCCTCGCGCGTCAAGTGATGGATCTCTATATTAAGAAGAATACGCCGCAGGCGAGGACCGCCTAAAATGCCCCGGAAACCTTCATCCGCGGATTTTCTTCTCGATATCCATACCGAGCCATTGCCCGCGCGCTTCATAGCGCCCGCCCTCGAGCAGATGCGGCATTATGCGGCCCAATGGCTTGAGGGCCGCATTGACCACGGGGAGATCGCCGTTGCCGGCACTTTGCGGCACCTCATTCTCACCGTCAAGGACATTGCCTTCAAAAGCTCCGACAAGACCGAGAGATTTAAAGGCCCAAAGGAACAGGCTTGGAAGACGCCCGACGGGAAGTTTACCCCCGCCGCCGAGGGCTTCGCGCGCAAATACGGTCTGCTCCCCGGCGACCTCAGGCCGATGGAGGGAGCGCTCTATGCGGAGGTTGACTCAAAAGGCGAAGCCGCCTCCATTCTTCTTCAAGAAATGATTCCCGCATTATTGAAGTCCCTGCAATTTCCAAAGTTAATGATCTGGGAAGAAACCCGTTTTAAATTCGGTCGCCCGCTGCGCGCGATCACGGCCCTTCTTGGCGACAAGATCCTCTCCGTCTCAATTGCGGGCGTAAAATCGGGCCGTTTTGTGCACGGGCATCCCGCGCTTGCAAATGCGTCCGCGAAACTCAAGGACTCTTCCGCACACTCGGCCTTATTGCGGCAGAGCCTCGTCATTGTTGATCCGAAGGAGCGCCGAGACTACCTGCTCAAGGCTTTGGATCAAACGACAAAAATGACTGGAGGCAAACCTGATCTGGACGAGGAACTTATTCTCGAAACGGTATTCATGGTCGAGCACCCGGTTCCAATATTGGGCTGTCTGCGCGACAGCCATATGCGGCTTCCTGTCGCCCTCCTTAAGACGGTGATGAAAAAACAGCTTAAGTTCTTCCCTGTCGTCTCTCGCGACGGCGGGCTGCTTGCCTACTTTATCGGCGTGCGCGACGGACTCTCCTCCGGCAATGACCTGGTGCGCCAAGGCTATCAACGCGTGCTCGAGGCGCGCTTCAATGACGCCGCTTTTTTCGTGGAGCGCGACTCTGCGTCCACGCTTGAGAGCAAACTGCCTCTGCTTGAACGCGTGACCTATCAGAAGGCGCTCGGCTCGATGGCCGCAAAGGCCGCTCGCGTGTTCGATCTTGCCGTGTGGATCGGCGAACGTCTGCGTTCGCGTGCCCCCGTCGATGAACAGGCAGTCGCGCGAGCGGTCAAGTTCGTGTATGCCGACCTCGTTACCGACGTGGTCAAGGAGTTTCCGGAACTTCAGGGCCACATGGGCGGCGTCTACGCGCGCAAAGATGGCGAATCCGAACGCGTCGCGCTGGCCATCGAGCAGTTCTACTATCCAGTCGCCGCAAAGTCCCCCGTGCCAGCGACAGGAGAAGCGGCCGTTGTCTCGCTCGCGGGCAAACTGGACAGTCTCGCCGGCTGTTTTGCAGCAGACCTGATCCCGACCGGATCCGCAGACCCCTACGCCTTGCGCCGCCAGGCGCTGGGTCTTGTCCGCATTGTTCTTGAGAAACAATTGCCTCTCGACCTCGACGCGGCGATCGCGCGAGCCATCGCGCTCCAACCCACCGCGGTGCCCGCGCCAGACAAGCTCGCCGCACACCTGTCTGATTTCATCTGGGGCCGCGCGCAGTCTTTGTTGGAGGAGATGAAATATGCCGTCGATGAAATTCGCGCTATTCGCGCTACGGCGCTGAAGAACTTTCCCGACGCCTTCCTGCGGATGTCAGCGCTCCGCGTGGTGCGGCGCGATCCGGCTTTCAACGAACTCACGTCCGCGTTCAAGCGAGCGTCCAACATTCTCAAGCAGGCCGGCGCTCAAGGCGGCGCGCTCGATCGATCCTTGCTCCGCGAACAGGCGGACTTCGGCCTCTACGACGCGCTTGTCGCCGCCGAGGGTTTAGCCAATGACCACATCGCGCGCGGAGACTTCGAGGGCGGCCTCAAGACCCTCATTTCGGTGAAGCCGCATCTTGATCATTTTTTTGAGGCGGTGATGGTCCTGACACCAGATGAAGGGCTCAGGAATCAACGCTTAGCCCTCCTTAATAAGCTTGTGTGCGCCTTCCGCCTTATCGCCGACCTCTCCGAGATACAATCCTAATCCCCCGCCCGAACGCGCCAGTTGGCTTTGGCGATCGGCATGCGCCGACCAACGCCAAAAGCCTTCGACGAGATTTTGAGCGCCGGCGGCGCTTGGCGGCGCTTGAACTCGCTTAAATCCATCCGATCGAGCAAGGTTTCCGCGACAGCTCGGTCGCCAACGGCGCGGATGACACGGCCGGGCGCAAGACGAGACTGAACCCAGGCCTCAAGCGCGTCATCGACTTGCTCATAAGGCGGCAGATCATCCTGATCCCGTTGGTCCGGCTTTAGCTCCGCCGAGGGCGCCTTTGAGATTGAGCCTATAGGGATGATCTGCCGCTCGGCGTTGAGCCAGCCTGCAAGTTCATAAACCAGCCGTTTTGGCGCGTCGGCCAACGGTGCCAGCGCTCCGCACATGTCGCCGTATAAAGTACAGTAGCCCACTGCGAGTTCGGACTTGTTTCCCGTGGCGAGAACAAAACCGCGCGGGGACTTGTTGGCTAGACCCATTAGAATAAGGCCGCGGGCGCGGGCCTGTAGATTTTGTTCGGCGAGGTCGGGAGTGCTTTTGCCCCACTCGGCGCCGAGCGCTTGCAACAACGACTGGTAGATGTCGCCGATGGGTACTAATCTCAGTTCGATGCCGAGATTTTTTGCGAGCGCCAAGGCGTCATCTTTGCTGCCCTGAGAGGAATAGGACGAAGGCATCGAAACTCCGATGACACGCGAGGCGCCGAGAGCGCGGACGGCGAGCGCCGCCACGACCGCCGAGTCGATACCGCCGGAAAGGCCGATGAAAGCCGTCTTGAGGCCGCACTTTCCGACAAAATCCTTGACCCCCAAAGTAAGAATATCTCCGACCTGGGCCACATTGGAGGGTTCCGGTGCCAACGTCGCTCCGGTCCAGTCGACCGTATTAATGACGAGGAGATCCTCCTTGGCGAAGGCGGCGAGGGCGCGGAGTTTTCCTTTCGCGTCATAGGCAAGACTGCCGCCATCGAAAACGATCTCGTCATTGCCGCCGACCGCGTTGCAGTAGAACAGAGGCCTCTTCAGGCGCCGAGCGTGCGCGGCAAGGAGCGTCTTGCGGACTTTCGCTTTTCCTTGAAGGAAAGGCGAGGCGGATAGATTTATAAAAATATCGGAACCAGCCTTAGCCAAGGAGGCGAGAGGATCTGCCGCGTAGCGCCGGCATGCGCCCGACGGGATCTCGGCCCATATGTCTTCGCAAATTGTAACGCCAAGTTTGCGGCCACCCCAGACGATGGGCTTATTTTCCGAAGCGGGCTCGAAGTAGCGCGCCTCATCAAAAACGTCGTAGGTCGGCAACAAGGTCTTGTGCCTTATCGCGACGATCTTTCCCTGGCGCAGGAGCGCTACCGAGTTGCGCACGGGCTTGCCGACGCGGAGATGGTTCCGCGAAACAAAGCCGACAAGCGCCGCGGTGCCCTGAACTTTTTTTGCGAGCGCTGCAAGCGCCCGTTCGTTGGCGACGGCAAAGCCGCGCTCTTCCCAGAGGTCCAAAGCCGGATA
>CAZGVK010000068.1:0-19656 GCA_964529095.1 uncultured Elusimicrobia bacterium | reverse complement strand
ATCACATCGGAGACCTTCATGCCGACAAGTTTTTCTTGAAGCATCGCGAGATTGATGAAGGAGGGAGCATGAACGTGCATGCGGTAGGGAGAGATGCCGCCGTCGGAGGCAAGGTAGATGCCGAGGTCGCCGCGCGAGGCTTCGACATGCGCGTATGATTCGCCGGGCGCTGGTTTGGGGATTTTTGCCACACCCGATGCCATAAAGGGACCCGCTGGGAGTTTCGCGATCGCAGCCTCGATGATGCGGAGGGATTGCCTCATCTCAAGCACGCGGCAGAAGTAGCGATCCCAGCATGATCCCGTCGAGCCGAGCGGCACATCAAACTCGTAGTTCTCGTAACCGCAGTAGGGGTCGGATCGGCGCACATCATGATCCACCCCCGAGCCGCGGAGGTTCGGGCCGGACAGCGCCCAGTTGACCGCTTCCGCGGCCGTGACGATCCCGACATTTTTAGTGCGCGCCATGAAAATCGGGTTGTAGGTCAGCAAGATATCGTACTCATCGAGGCGGGGCTTGAAATACTCGATAAATTCCGCCGTGCGCTTGAGCCACTCAGGGGAGGCGTCCACCATGACGCCGCCGAGACGGATGTAATTGTAGGTCAGGCGCGCGCCGCAGATCATCTCAAAGAGATCAAGCAACATCTCGCGCTCGCGGAAGGCATAAAGAAACGGCGTGTACGCGCCGAGGTCAATGCCGTAGGTTCCGAAAAAAAGCAAGTGCGAAGCGACACGGTTCATCTCGCACATGATCACGCGCAAAGCGTTGGCGCGCGGGGTCGCCGTAACACCCATGAGCTTTTCAGCGGCAAGGCAGAAGACGAGATTGTTGGGCATCGCCGAGACATAGTCCCAGCGGTCGGTGAGAACGACGCAATGGTGGTAGTTGCGCACCTCGGCGAGCTTTTCGGTGCCGCGGTGAAGGTAGCCGATGTCAGGTACGGCATTGACGATGACTTCACCGTCAATCGTGAGACCAATGCGCAGCACGCCGTGCGTGGATGGGTGCTGCGGACCGAGATTAATGAAGAGCTGGTCGTTCTTAAGTCGCGGCATCGTCAGGGCGGCCGGCTCACTCATCGAATCGGTCCTTGACGTGGGCATAGTCTTTGCGCAACGGGTGGCCGACGGTAAAAACGGGGGTCAGTATCTTGATCAGGTTTGGATGGCCTTCGTAGCGGATGCCGAGCAGGTCGAAGGCCTCGCGCTCCTGCCAATCGGCGCTTTTGAATAAAGGCGCGAGACTTGGAACAACGACATTCTCCCGAGGAATCTCAAGGCGCACAAACACGCGGACGCGTTCCTCAACAGAGTAGAACGTCCAGAGCAGGTCCATGACCGGACGGTAGGGATAGCCGGGGACAGCGGCGGCCACAATCTGCGGCGTGGCCCCCTCGGGAAGAAAAGGGTTGAAGTTCTGCTGGCGGATGTAGCCCTTCATGTCCACCGGGCCAAGAAAGTCGGTGGCGCTCACCATCTCGAGCATGTCAAATGAGGAGGTCTTAAGCCAGCGCGCGAAAGGCAGAAGCTCGTCTTTGGATGCAAGACGGACGGTGAGATAGTCCTTGATCTGGGTGGCCGCCTTTTGGACAGAGGGGAACGCCCTCTGAATATTTGCGAAAAGATCATCTTGAGTCATCATCATGATGCGTTGATGTCGCGGCTTCCCTTTTCCTGTTGGAGGGTCGCCAGACCTTTCTTGAGCGACATTTTCGCGATCTTTTCCTGGAGCTTGACGACCGCGTACTGCAGAGCTTCGGGGCGCGGCGGGCAACCGGCAATATACACATCCACGGGCACGATTCGGTCCACTCCCTTCAGAACGGAGTAGGAGTCGTAATAAGGACCGCCGCAGTTGGCGCAAGAACCCATCGAAATCACAAAGCGCGGCTCCGGCATCTGGTGGTATATCTCCAGGATGGGTTCGGCCATCTTCTTGCAGACGGTGCCCGCGACGATCATGACGTCCGCCTGCCGCGGACTCGCGCGTGGGATGACCCCCATGCGGTCAAAATCCAGGCGTGAGGCATAAGAGGCCATCATCTCGATGGCGCAGCAGGCCAGACCAAAGGTCATCGGCCACAACGACTGCTTTCGTCCAAGGTCGATGAAGTAATCAGCGGTCGTCAGCAGGAGTTCTCCTCCGGGAAGGCCCTTGGTCAGTCCCGGCAGTTTCTCCAGAATCATCCCCATCGAGTTACTCCCAGTCCAGCGCGCCTTTGCGCCAGGCGAACACGAGGCCCAGAAAAAGGATCGCAACAAACACGCCCATTTCGACGAGGGCCAGGGGGCCGAGAGCTCGCGCGGTCACGGCCCACGGATAGACGTAAAGGATTTCAACGTCAAAGAGCACGAACAATAACGCGAAAACGTGGAAACGGATGTTGAGCTTGACCTCGGTCGAGCCGACGGCCGGAATGCCGCACTCGTAGGTGCTTTCCTTGCGCGCATAGCGGACACTGGGGCGCAGAATCTTAGCGGCACCGAGTGTGACGACCGCAAAACCCACAGCGACGATGACGAAGGCGTAAACGACGGCAAACGCGCTCATCATTTCGCTTTCCTTTGTATCAGAACCTTAAAAACCTCGCCCATCGCTTCCGGGTGGATGAGGGTCTTTAGCTGAGCGCGCTCACGGTAGGCAGCACTGCTATCGCCGGAGGCGGCCTCGATCCAACGAAGAAGGCCGCCCTCGATCAGAAATTTTGACAGGCTCTCATAGGACTCGAGGCTGAGGTTCAAGGAAAGTCCCGCCGCGATCAAAGCCTCGAAATCCACGGAGGCGGTAAGGTCCCGGGCGCCGGGCTCGCGCGTCAATTCAGTCTCAATGGCGTGGCGATGGAAAGCGCGCGGCGGATTGGCGGTGCCGGGAGCAAAACGCTTCCCGTAATCGATAGACAGAATAAAACCGTTCTCGATTTTCCTCGCGGCGGCCTGAAGCCAGGATTTCGCATCGAGGGCCACGGCATGCCGCTCGCCTTCCCGGAGTGTTCCTGCCAGCAGCGTCGCGGGCGCTTCAAGATCAGGCCGCGACAGAGATCCGCAGACCTCGCGGCCCGCCGCGTCGACGAACACTTCTCGGACCTGCCCGGAGCGCGTCTCCAGAAGATGAACAGGCAAGGAATCGAAAAATTCATTTGAGTACAACACGCCGATGAATGGCGGGATATTCTCAATCTTGGTGTAGGCCGTCACCGGCACCCCGAATGCGGTCAGACGCCGGACGGCGGTCGTGAGATCATGACGGCTGCGTTCGATAAGAATAAAGGAAAGATGCGGCATGAGGGCGGGGCTCTTTTCGTGGAGACGCCGCGCGATCTGACAGGCCAAGGTCCCGTCTCCGCACCCGGCTTCAACAAGGAACAACGGCCCGGCGGGGCTTGTTTTTATTAAGCGCTCAAGCAGGAGAGTCAGCCTGTCGGCCAACACGGACCCGAAGGCGGAATGCAGTTCGGGGGCCGTATAAAAGTCCGCAGTCTTCTCGCGGACGGTATAATATCCCTGCTCCGAATCGTAGAGAGCAAACTCCATAAAGTCCCTAAACGAGCGCATTTCTGATCCTTAGGGTTGGCTCAAGTCTTCAACGCCGAGGGTCTTTTTTTTGTTGTCAGCCAAGACTTTAGAGATCGAAGCCTTGACGGTCGCTTCAATCTTCGAAGAGAGGGCGTCAATGTAATCGCCGCCGGTGCGCAGGCCCGCCTCCTTGACAAGCTTTTTGATCTTGCTGGCAACGACAAAAGTTTCGGCCATATTATGGGCTCCTGGATTTCCACGCACAGCGTAAAAGACTGTGAATTCAAACAGAAACGGCACGACCGGACATTGACCTCAATCAACGTCCGTGCGTCTACAAAATCTTGGCGCCGGGAAGGATCGAACTTCCGACATGACGCTTATGAAACGTCCGCTCTACCACTGAGCTACGGCGCCGATTTTAACCTATTTCGCTGGTGCTGCCGCGTCAATTTTTCTATTCCCGCGAGAACCCGCCGCACCGCGCGGAGCGCTTCTCTTTTGCATGCTGAGAGTTGGCACTTTTTAAGTTTAACATAAATGAGGCTCTTCTGGATTTTAAGCCTCCGATCTTTTATTTTTTTCAAAGGACTGCTTCAACGCATCAGCAAGCGGCGGCCAGGCAGGTCTTCATGCCGGCGCGTGACAGAGTCGCTCTCGCGCCTGACGGCGTCGAGCAGATGGCCTCTCGCCAAACGAGCGACAACGCGCAATAAAATTGTGTAGTATGAGCGCATGGCCAAGAAGAAATCCCCTCCGAAAAATATCACCGTCGTCATCGCTGATGACCAGACGCTGTTTCGCGAGAGCATTAAGGATCTCATCGAGAACGAGAAAAATATCGCCGTCATCGGCGAGGCCGCCGATGGGCGAGAGGCTTTGCGCCTCGTCAAAAAACTCAAGCCGAATGTAATCCTGCTTGACATCAAGCTCCCCCACATGGACGGCATCGAGGCGACGCGCCAGATTCATAAGGATTGTCCGGCGACGAACGTCCTCATCCTATCTTCTTATGAAGACGAGGCACATGTGATGGAAGCCATCCAGGCGGGAGCCAACGGCTACCTCTCAAAAATGCTCCCCGCCACCGAACTTGTCAACGCGCTGAAAACTTTCGCGAATCAAGGCGTGATGATTCCGCAGTCGGTGATGAGCAAGCTCATTGACGGCCTGCGTCAGATGGGATCGGAAAAAGCCGAGGCCTCGCTCGTAACGCTGACCAAAACCGAGATCAAGGTCCTGAATAATCTCGGCCATGGACAGTCAAATAAGGAGATCGCCGTTGCCCTCGCCTCCAGCGTCAAAACAATTAAGAATCATCTTAACAGCATTTTCCAAAAGTTCAGCGTCTCAAATCGGACCGAGGCCGTGGTCAAGGGCATCGAGATGGGCCTGATCTCCGCTGAGAAATGCGACTAGTTTCTGTGGTGATTATTTCATTTACTTCAAGCGCTCCCGCGCCTGCGTCAGCGCCTCCTGCGCCTTATTCAAGAGAAGCTTGGCTGTAGCCGGACCCGAATCCGTTGCCTCTAGGGCTTTTTCAAAGGCATCTGAGAATTTCTCGTAAGTAGCTGAGAGGCGGTGGAAATCGGCGGCACGGTTGCAGGCCCTGTCTGCGGCCTGGAAGATCAGGCGGGTAGCATCACGCAGAAGATTGAAAGTCTCCCAAATGCGGTTGATGACCGCATTGTTCCGCGTTTGGTCCAGCGCGCCTAAGCGTGTCTTGGCCTCGACCATCTGCGCAGGAAAGTCCGACGCGTGCGCGATGATGTCGGCGGCAGATGAGGCGACTTCGCCCAAAGGCACAAGGGCTTCGCGGCGGACCCCCTTCATCTCAAAGGCATTGCCCTTCAGGGCTTTAACGGCTTGCTCAAGCGGTCTCAGACTCTCGTCGGCCGACTGAAGCGCCTCGACCGCTGCGGCGACAAGCGGCATGATTTTATTCTTAATCTCCTTTGGCAAGTCGTCGACTTTACTTTTAATATCCTTCAGCTCAGAGGAAAGGCGCTCCCAGCGCTGGCGCTCGGCTGTGATCGGTTCGGAAAGTTCGTTGATCTTGCCGGCGCGTAAATCTGCCTTGACGCCCACTTCCATTTCTGCCGCTCGCCGCCGCGCGGCGGCATCCAGGGAATGGGCCGCCTCAGAAGATAGTCGCGCCTGACGCAGGCCTTCGTCGAGACCAGCCGAGATCGCTGGGACCTTCCCCAGTTCAAGAGACAAGCCCGTTGCCTCAACCACTGCGGTATGGGCCGAGGTCGCCGTCTGGCGAAGAACGGCGCGGTCTGCGTCAGGATCATAACGCGCGGCCCGCGCGAAGGTCGGCGCGAGGGAAAAAACGACGCTGAGCATGCCGAGCTTTGCGGCTAAACCTGTGGCTTTAAACATTGTGTTCTTCCCCCATCTAACTTTTAGCGATCAGCTTGCTGCTGGTCTTGGCCCCTGCCTTGATGCGCGCAATCGCTTCGGTCGCGTAGACGCGAATACGCGGGTTGCCGGCGAATTTAGCTGCCTTCGCCAGCCGCGGCAACGCCCGCTCGTCATTGGTGCGGCCAAGAACGGCGCAGGCGATAAGGCCAATGCGCTCATCGGCTTCCGAAAGCAGCCCAAGCAAAGCGGGCACGGCGGAGCGCTCGGCGGAAGCGTATTCCCCCAAGGCGCGGATGGCGGCCACGCGTACACCGAAGCGTTGCGAAGGTTTAATAAGAGCCAAAAGTTTTTTTCCCGCGCTTACCTCTCGGGATGCGGCAAGCGCTGACACGGCGGCGGCGGCGACACCGTCACGATAGCTTTTAACCCGCAGATTTAAATCGATGATGCCTCTGTGATTTTTATAGTCAAGACGGCCCAAGGCGCGCGTGGCCTCGGCGCGCACAAGCAGGCTTGGCGAAGAACGCGCAAGCGGCGCCAGCAGGCTTGCGTCGGCGAAACCGCCGCGGCGGCCCAATTGTTCGACGACCGCGCGGCGGATCTTGGGATGTTTGACCACAACGAGCAGCCGGCGCAGGGCTGAAACGCAATGGTGTCCGGAGACGGCACCGAGGGCTGAGACAATCTCGACGGAAGCGCCCCAGAACTTCTCGCGCACGACCGCAGACTCAAGTTCGAGGACGGCCTGTTCTCCTCCCCACGCCGCGACGGGAACCGCGGCTAAAGCGCGCGAAATCGAGGTTGATCCCTGCCGCAATTGGCGCCGCCAAAAGGCGACGGGCTTGTGAAATTTGATCGTGGCCAAGAGTTCCAGATCCGGGTCAAACTCAACATTAAAAGGCTCGCTGGGCAAGGTCCAGAGAAAGCGATGCTCCTTCGCGTTGATTGATTCGGAGAAGTCGCGAGTCCAACTGCGACCGGTGATACGCACTTTGGCCTTGAATTGATAGGCGGCAGCGGTGTCGGAGACGTCCTGCGTCTGGGTCAGGTGGAGTTCCCCGCGTCGACTTTCAGGATCCCATGACCAGCGCAGACTTAGGGCGGGATGACCGCCGCGGTACACCCACTGGTCAAAAAAATGCTGAAGATTGCGTCCGGTAGCGTCCTCAAAGGCGGCGATAAGGTCTTGCGTCTCAGCGCTGCCATCCTGGTGCTTGCGCAGCCAATGCCCGACGCCCTTCCAAAACAACTCCTCACCCAGTTCAAGATGGAGCATGCGCAGAACCCAGCAACCTTTCTCATACAGGTGACGATCAAAAATGGTCCAGGGGTCGGTGTAGGTCCGGCACACGATCGCTCGACGGTAGCGGCCCGCGTCCTCATCGAGATATCCACGACGATGCTGGAGAAGCTCATACAGCGCCTCGTCATGGCCGCGGTCGGCTTCGAGAAAGACAACCTCGGAATAGGTCGCAAATCCCTCATTCAGCCAGGCATGCGGCCATTCCGCGCAGGTGACAAGATCGCCAAACCACTGATGGGCGAGCTCGTGCGCGACCAAGGTGTCGAGATCGTGGTCAAGAAAAGCCTGCTTGTCGATCAGGCATGCATCTGTCTGTGTTGTGGCGGTCGTGTGCTCCATGCCGCCCGGGTATTCGGCGACAGCGACCTGCGCGTAGCGCATGTACGGATAACGCACGCCTGTTTTCTCGGAAAAAATACGCATCGCCGCCGCTGTTTTTCCAAAACCGCGCCGCGCGTCCGCCTCGCGGCCCTTCTCGCAGTAATACACAATTGGGATGCCGTCATAATCTTCAACGACCTCTGAAAATTGTCCGATGACAAGCGTGATGAGGTAAATTGAGTGGGGGCGGTCCAGCTTCCAGTGCCAAACATGTTTGCCGCCCTTCCGCGCCTGTTCGACGAGCACGCCGTTTGAGATCGCGCGAAAGCCGGCGGGGACGGTCGCTCGAACCTCGGAAGTGGCTTTTTCTCCCGGAGCGTCATGGCACGGAAACCAGCGCCGCGCGTCCTCGGGCTGGCTTTGGCTCCACATCTGCGCAGGCTTGCCAACGAAATGCAGACCAGCGGCGGGATTCTCCACCGAATAGCGGACTTCGACATCGTGGGAAACTCCCTCGGGGAGAGTTTTTGGTGCCGTGACGACGAGCTTGCCCCCGCTATTTTTAAACCGAACGGGCTTCCCATCGAAGAACACTTTGGATATCTTGAGATCAACGGCATCGAAGGAGAGCTGGCGCAGACCCGCACGGCGAGCCTTGAGGGTGGTTCGGCACAGGCCCGTCAAACGGCGTCGCGGAAGATCGGCGTTAAGATCAAGGAAGACATGGCATGTGTCGAACGGGCGATCGGCAGCGTACACCGGCGGCACGCCCAGAAGAGCGGTCTGCGTTTCCGAACCGACGCCGACGACCGCGAACTTGCGCGCGCAGCCGAGGAAGTCTTTCTCCTCAACCACTTAAGCGACGACAGCTTCGGGCTTCGTCGCCGAGGCAAGTTCTTTGATCATCATCGCGGCGATTTCGTTGCGCTGAATTTGGTTGGTGCCTTCGTAGATCTGCGTGATCTTCGCGTCGCGCATATACTTCTCCACGGGGAAATCCCGCATATAGCCGATGCCGCCGCACATCTGCACGCACTCGTTGGTGACGAACATAGCGGTGTCGGAGCAGGAGAGCTTGCACATCGCCGATTCCTTGGTCCAGCGTTTGCCGTCGCCGGCCTGGAGGACATCATAGACGATCAAGTTCTCCGTGATGGCCTTCTTGAGTATGGGCAACATGTATTTATCCATCGCCTTGGCCGTGGTGTAGAGCAGAGCGCGGCTCATCTCAATCTGCGTCGCGCAGTTGGCCATCATGTGTTGAATGGCTTGAAAGCTTGAGATCGGTTGACCGAATTGGCGGCGTTGCCGGATGTAGGCAAGCGTCTCATCGAGCGCGCCCTGAGCGATGCCCAGCGCCTGCGCCGCCACGCCGGGGCGGGAACAGTCAAAGGTCGTCTGCGCGGTGAATAGACCGTAACCTTCTTTATAAAGAAGATTATTTTTAGGAATGCGGCAGTTCTGGAAGTCGAGCTGATAGGTGGGGTTGGCCCGAATGCCCATCTTATGCTCCTTCTTGCCGAAGCCGAATCCCGGAGTGCCCTTCTCGACGACGAAGGCGGAGATGCCGCGCGCCCCGCGGGCACGGTTGGTGGTCGCAAAGACTACATAGGTCTCAGCCACCTCGCCGTTGGAGACAAAAATCTTCGAGCCATTGAGTATGTATTGCTCGCCATCGAGCTTGGCGGTGCACTGTGTCGCGGTCGCATCGGAGCCGGCGTTAGCCTCGGTGATCGAGAAAGCCGCGAGCTTTTTTCCGGAAGCGAGATCGGGAATGAAGCGCTGCCGCTGCTCGGGGGTGCCAAGGAGCAGGATGGGAAGCACTCCAAGGCCGGAGGCGGCGAAAGCGAGGGCGATACCGCCGCAGGCGCGGGAAAGCTGTTCGATGACGAGCACTTGTTCCAGTAGGCCCCCTCCCAGGCCGCCGTACGCTTCGGGCAGATAGACGGCGTAGAGATCGGCGGCGGCCATGATTTTGACGGCGTCCCAGGGGAATTTTTCCTGCTCATCAAGGATCTCGCGGACCGGCTTAATATCGCGCACGGCGATCTGCCAGGCAAGGTTCTTGATCTCTTCCTGCTGTTCGGTCAATTCATAAATCATCTTGATTCTCCTCGGCCCATCTTTCTCAGCGCGGCATCGGCCGCAGCCTGCTCCGATTGCTTCTTGCTCTTTCCCTTTCCCCGTCCCAGTTCGTTGTCTCCGACACGAACTACGGCCACAAACACCTTGTCGTGCTCCGGGCCGATCGCCGACAGCGTCTCGTATGTCGGCGGCGACTTGTGCCGTTTCTGTAGAATTTCCTGCAGTCGGCTCTTGTGATCGGTCTCTAAAAGACTTCCATGACGCTCGGCGTACCACGCTTGGATGAAATTCATCGCCGCCAAGTATCCCCCGTCAAGGTAGATTGCTCCAATCAGCGCCTCCACGGCATTGGCAAGCAAACTCTGCCTTGTTCGGCCTCCGCTTGATTCCTCGCCGACACCTAGATGCAGATAGGCTCCGATCTCCACCGCCTCGCCCCAAAGGGCGAGGCTCGATCGAGATACGAGCAAAGACTTCTTCTTCGAAAGGATCCCCTCGGGCTCTTCCGGATAGCTTGCATAAACAGCATGCGCAATGACCGAGGCCAGCACACTGTCGCCAAGGAACTCCAAGCGTTCATTGTCTACGCCCGAGCCTTTCTCGCTGGCGAATGACTTGTGAGACATTGCCTGCTTGAGCAGTCCCGGGTTCAGGAAGCGGTAACCGATGACCTCTTCAAGAGATCGAGGCATCGGAACACGATCCTTACTTCTTGGCGTGCGCTGAGATATAGTCTATTGCCTGGCCGACGGTCTGTATCTTCTCGGCCTGCTCGTCAGGAATCTCGGTGTCGAATTCTTCCTCCAGCGCCATAACGAGCTCAACGGTGTCGAGAGAGTCGGCCCCGAGATCGTTGACGAAATGCGCCGCCGGGGTGACTTCAGCGGCATCGACGCCGAGCTGCTCGATGATGATCTGCTTCACGCGGTCTGCGATATTGGCATCAGCCATGATGTTTTGTCTCCTTGAATAACGTCTATTTACATGTAGCCGCCACCGTTCACGTTTAACACGTGGCCAGTGATGTACGCCGCTTCGTCCGACGATAAAAAAAGCACCGCCCGGGCGACGTCGTCCGGCTCGCCCATGCGTCCAAGAATGATCTTCTCGATGATCTTCTGCTTGATGTCCTCGGCAATGACTTCAGTCATCCGCGTCCTAATGAAACCAGGGGCGACTGCATTCGACGTGATTCGACGAGAGGCGAACTCCCGAGCGACCGACTTCGTCAGTGAAATCAGGCCGCCTTTTGACGCCGCGTAGTTGGCCTGCCCGGCATTGCCCTCTTGGCCGATCACGGACGCAATATTGACGATGCGCCCATAGTGGGCCTTCATCATCGGCCTGATGCCGGCCTTGATAATGTTAAAAGCGCCCTTCAAGTTCACGTCCAGCACGAGGTCCCAATCCGCCTCGGACATCCGCATGAGAAGATTGTCCTTGGTGATTCCTGCGTTGTTGACCAATATATCAATTTTTCCAAATTTCTCCAACGCCGCCTTGACCACGGCCTCGCACTGGTCGTACTGCCTGACATCGCAGGCCAAACCGAGCATCTTACCAGGCGAGCCTGCCGCGAGCGTCTCCGCCGATTGCGCCGCGAGTTCGGCGTTGACGTCCACGATGACGACCGCAGCGCCTTCAGCGGCGAAGAGCTCTGCCGTCGTGAACCCGATCCCTTGAGCAGCGCCGGTGATGATCGCAACCCTGTCTTTGAGTCGTCTGCCGGTCGTTCCAGCGGGACATGGGGCGGTATCGGTACTCATAACGATGCTTTCTCCTTTCTCATCCGAAGCAAATCCCCCTCTCGACTGAGGGCCGGCGCAAAAATAACAGAGACGATTCCTCGCCTTGTCAGAGCATCACCGGCATCCAAAATTCACAAAGTTATTATTGCTTACCTTCCGCTCCACCTTCGGGCGGCAAAGCCTTCTTTTTTGTCTTCGGCGGACGCACCAGCACGCCGTTGTAATAGCCCTCAGGGCTGATCGTGTGCGGACGGTGCCAACGGCCCTCCTTATCCTTGCTGAGGGGAACGGGCTCAAGCTTCCAGTTGGCCGAGCGTCTGCTATCGCGGCGGGAACGAGTGTGTTTGCGTTTTGGATTGGGCATGGTGTTCCTCTATCATGAATGAGAACTTATTCTAAACTTTCTAATAGCGGCGGGTCAATCCGTGTGCCCGCAATTTGCCGCATTCCGATTCTGTGCGCAGAGGGCGCAGAGACCTTTGCAGTCGGGCCGGCAAAGGATCTTCATCGGCTGAAGCAAAACGATGGACTGGCGCACCTCGTCGGCAATATCCAGCGGGCCGCCGTCAATCGGCGCCATGATCTCAATTGCCGTGCTCCACGTTTGCTCGATGGGCGCCAAGCAGCGCGTGCATTCAAATTTCCACATCCCCTTTGCAGTCCCGGAAAACGCGGCCTCATCGTCAACTGCGCGAATTATTCCCTCAAGCGCCACAGGCCCCACCAACATCCCCTCGCTGAGGGCGTCGGGGAAACTCTCCGGAGGGGCCACGGCGCTGATGGCCAACTGCCCCCTTTTCTTCACGTCCGACAATGGAAAACAAAATTGAGAGGTCATCGCGTCATGACGCGGCTTTCCGTAACCGCTTCCCCCTGTTGTCCGCACTCCTGCGACTCTCCGAGCGCGCGCCAGAAAATCCCCTCGGGCTCGCGGCGCCGCGGCAGGGCGCGCAGCACGAAGCAACGCTTTGCGTCCGGCGCCTCTCCTTCGAGGCGGTAGGCAATCGTCCATTCAAGCCCGGTGCCGGGCGCTGCCGGGCCCGAGAGAATCTCATCAATGCGCGCGCGAGAGACGCTCAGGCCGGCGTACGACGCGCTGCCCGGCGCCAATGTCTGCGGGATGGCGCTGACGGTTTGCTCGACGACCGTGCCATTTATTCTGATCGCCAAGCCCGTCTGCAGTGCGACAGCGGGTACCGTCGCCTGATTTGCGCGGATGACATAGATCCGGTATCCGCTTGACGTCGCCGCAAACATTTTCTTCATCCGATAGGTCGCGAGGGTAACGTGCGCCGGTTCCGGAACTGCGATGGGCGTTGCCGGCTTATCCGGAACAACGAAGGGCGCCACAGTGGCCGGATGCTGAGCACACATCGGCCCGAGCCAGGCGAACACGGATACCAATATCAACGCTGCGGAGAACTTGCCCATGGACGAGAGTATAGCCGATTTTTATCTTGGCTCATTCGTTTGAAATTTCTCGCCTTCTGAAGTTTCAGACGAAACCGGCGCAGAGGCTTTGGGCTCGATCTTATTGCCGAAGAGGCGGCTTCTTCGGCGCGCAGACTGGAGGTCCTCAGAAGGAGCAGCGCGGCCAGCAACGAAAGTCAAGCTTCGGCAGCCGCATCCCAGGAGAGCCGTTTTATTACATCTTCATAAACGTTCTTACGGTTCATGATGCCGTAAATCCAGACCTCTTGCCTGACCACTCTATAAACCACTCGATAATCGCCGATTCTTAACGACCAATACCCAGACAGACTGCCGCGCAAGGGCTTGCCGTAAGATTCCGGATGACAAGACAGGCGCTCCTGGATGGCCTTCGATAATCGCTTACGGATATCCGCGTTAAGTCCAGCGACATCCCCGGCTGCCAATTGATGGTAAACGAGAACGAACATTACTTCCAGACCTGATCGTGGGTCATCCCCTCGCTACGCTTAAAGGTTTTGGCCCGATCTGCGGCGAACTGAACCAGGAGAGCGTCCTCATATTCTTCAAGAGCTTCGCGGATCAAGTCGCGCACCTTCGTCGATAACGAAACGCCATCTTTAGCCGCCAACTTCTTCAAGGTGAGAAAAAGCGGCTTTTCAAGGACGACATTCACGCGCGGGCTTGTTGTTGGCATTCTCAGAGTGTACCGGAAGTGTTACACCCTGTCAATGGGACAGCCCGGCGTTCCCTGGTTCATTCAGACAGCGGGGGGCCCGACGACCCAGTCCGGATGGGAAGCGATGAGGACCCGAATCTCGATTAAATTCTGCTCGGTGAGAGAGCGGCCCTGCCTGTGGAAAGGTTCCTGCACAGACAGGAGGGCGACAAAGCGGGTGAAGGGCAATTCAACGAAATCTATTGATGGAAGCAGTCGCGGAACGAGAATGGCTTCTCGCCGGGAACTTCAGACGGCTAAAGTCTTACAAAATTTATTGACGGGCGCGCGCTCGTATTTCAAAAGCCGGCTGTCTCGCGCACGAAGTACGGCCGCATGTCTTTGAGGTCGTAGTAGATGCGCACGAGTATCTCGGCCAGAAGGCCGATAAGCACCATCTGAAATCCAATGAGCAGGCAGAAGATGGCGACTTGAAAAAGGGGCTGGTCCTTGACGAAGATTCCGAGATAAAACTTTTTATATAACGTATCGAGCATGAACGCCGCGCCGAGCAGGCCCATTGCCACCCCCCCGCCGCCGAACAAGTAGATGGGCTTACCAAGGTAGGAGTCCATGAACTTGACCGTCATCAGGTCGAGCAGAACCTTGAAGGTGCGTGAGATGCCGTACTTGGAGACTCCGCGCGCGCGCGCGCGATGGTTGACAGGCACCTCGGCCACCTTGGCGCCAAGAAAACCCGTGAGCGCCGGCACGAATCGGTGCATCTCTCCATAAAGGCGCAGGGGCTTCAAGTACTGCGCTTTGTACAGCTTGAGCGTACATCCGTAGTCATGGAGCTTGACTCCGGTCACAGCCGAGATGAATCCATTGGCGATCAGAGACGGCAGCTTGCGGTCGAGAAATCGATCCTTCCGGTCCTTGCGCCAGCCGCTGACGCAATCGTAGCCCTCGTCGAGCTTGGCGATGAGCTTGGAAACATCTCTTGCGTCATTCTGCATATCGGCATCAAGACAGACGATCAGTTCGCCCGAAGAGTGCTGAATTCCGGCCAGCATTGCGGCCGTTTGACCGGCATTGCGGCCCAGGCGCACCGACTTGAAGACTGGATATTTTTTGACGAGCTTGAGGATCTCCTCAAAAGAACGATCCGTCGATCCATCATCGACGAGGATAACCTCGTAAGGCTTGCCGATCGCCTCAAGCGCGGAGAAGATCTCCTCGCCAAGGGCGGGGAGGCTCTCTTCTTCGTTGTAAACCGGGACGAGCGCCGATAGATAAAGTCGAAACGCCATTGAAGGAGCATTCTAACGGTTTCCGCGCTGGGGTTCAATCCAAATATAGACCTCCTCCAGCGATGCGTCAATCTTGAGCAGCTCTTATTTAAGGCGATCGGCGCACATATTGACAGCTGCTCAATTATAATTTTAAATCAAGCAATGAAATTCACTCCCCGCCTTCTGAAAAAAGATGCCGCAGCCGCGCTTCGAGCGTTGCCGGGCTTCGTCGCAATTCTGCCGCTTTTCTCCTCTGCCGCCTTCGGCGCAAAAGTGGTCGATCCGCGCCTCTGGCTCGAAGACATAGAGGCGCCGCGCGCCCTTGCTTGGGTCAAGGAGCGCAACGTCAAGACGCTCGACGAGCTGAAATCGGATCCGCGCTTCAAGAAAGTCGAAGCCGATGCGCGCGCTGTGGTTCTGGCGACCGACCGTATTCCGCTGCCGGAGCTGCACGGCCGCTGGATCTATAATTTTTGGCAGGACGAAAAATCAGTGCGCGGAATTTGGCGCCGAACGACGCCGGAGGAGTATCGCAAGCCCAAGCCCGCCTGGGAGACGGTTCTGGATCTAGACGCGCTCTCGGAAAAGGAAAAAGAGAACTGGGTCTGGAAAGGCGCCGACTGCCTGGCGCCCGCAGAGACTCGTTGTCTGCTCATTCTGTCGCGCGGCGGCAAGGACGCTTCGGTGCATCGCGAGTTCGACGCGGACAAAAAGGAGTTTCCTCTCGACGGGTTCACTGTGCCTGAGGCGAAGTCGGACACGGCCTGGTACGAGCAGGACAAGATACTTGTCGGCACGGACTTCGGGCTTGGGAGCCTGACCAAATCGGGCTACCCGCGCGTGCTCAAGCTGTGGACGCGCGGCACGCCGCTGGCTGCGGCAAAGACGGTCTATGAAGGAAACGAATCGGATGTAGCCGTATCGCCATGGGTTGGACGTCGGCCCGAGGGACGCCTGGCGATAATCGATCAAGCGCTGACGTTCTACACGTCGCGGCGCTTTGTTCTTGGCGACGACGGCCGTTTAACCGAGATCCCGCTCCCATCAAGCGTGGAGGTGCGGGGATTCTTCGATGGCCGGCTTCTCGCGAGCCTGCGCGAGGCGTGGTTTGTGAACGGCTCGACTTTGGCCGCAGGAACGCTCATCGCCTGGCCGGTCGCAAGCCCTGACGCGGCTTCCGTGGAGACAGTTTGGATTCCTGATGAGCGCCAGTCCCTTCTGTCTGCGGCCACCGCGCGCAGCGATCTGTATCTTTCGACGCTGGAAAACGTTCAGGGCGTCCTCTTGCGCGCACGCTACAACGGCAAGGCCTGGTCCGTCGCGCGCCTCCCCTTCCCGGAGAGATCCTCGCTCGGGATCGTGGCCGCCGACGATTTCTCCGACCTGCTCCTCGTCAATGCGGAAACCTTCCTGCAGCCGAATGCCCTCGTCGCCTGGGACGGCGCTGCTTTGGACCCTCGCCCCGAAACGTGGCTCAGGCTGCCCGCGCGTTTTGATGCCGATGGATTTGCGTCCGAGCAACGTTGGGCAACAAGCCGTGACGGCACCAAGGTTCCATACTTCCTGATCCGGCGCGCGAGCGCGCCGTTCGACGGCTCGACGCCAACACTTCTCTACGGCTACGGCGGCTTCGAGATCTCGATGGACCCGTTTTACCTGGCAACCACCGGACGGCTGTGGCTGTCGCGCGGCGGCGCGTACGCCCTGGCCAATATTCGCGGAGGCGGCGAGTTCGGTCCGCGTTGGCACACGGCAGCGCTGAAGGAAAATCGCCAAAGGGCTTTTGACGACTTTGAGGCCGTGGCCGAAGACCTGATCCGGACAAAGGCAACCAGCGCGCGCAAGCTCGCGATTCAAGGCGGCAGCAACGGGGGGCTCTTGGTGTCTGTAGTTCTCACACAGAGGCCGGAGTTGTTTGGGGCCGTGGTCTGCGAGGTGCCGCTGACCGACATGCTCCGGTTCCACACACTGCTCGCCGGCAATTCTTGGATCGGCGAGTACGGCAGTTCCGAGGATCCCGTGATGGCGGCGGCCCTGAGTCGTTACTCCCCGTATCATAACGTCCACTCCGAGCCGCGCTACCCTCGCACGCTTGTCTACACCTCCACAAAGGACGATCGCGTCCATCCCGGCCACGCGCGCAAGTTCGCCGCGCGCCTGGAAGAGGCGGGCCAGCCGGTGATGTATTATGAGAACATCGAGGGCGGCCACAGCGCGGCAGCCAACCTGGAGCAGAAGGTTAAGCGCTACTCCATCGAGTACACGTTTCTTCTGCGCGAGCTCTTCGGCCCGGCATCGCTCGCTCCCTAGGCGGTCCTGGGCCCGAAGTATTGCGTCAACCCTTATCCGGCCGCAGCTCCGGCAAAGACCCATGCGCCTAGGTATTTGGACCCATGAGTTCTCGGTCAAATCGTGCCACAATCAAGGTGGATGATTATGCCTGAGAAACAAGCCGGCGCGCCTTCCCCGGAAACGGATGTGGAAGGTCTCTTGAGGTCTATCGTCGGCGAGCGCCTGACGCTCGAGGCGTTTTCCCAGCTTTCCGGCAACCTCTCAGGATATCCCTTCGTCAAGCTTGTCGTGGATAAGACAAACGCAACGATCCATTTCATCAACAACGCAAGTGATCCGTTCCATTCGGATTATATCGCTGAGAATATCCTCGCGACCGCCCCGAGCCAATCTGCTTTCTTATCTGGCCAAATTTATTATTGCGTCAACCCTAACCCCATGACCATCTCACCTCCAGGCTCGTCATATTTAAAATATCTATTGAGCGCCGTTCGCGTCTCTCTCTGCCTGCTCCTTGCTCCCTGCCAATCTTTTGCCGAAATTGCCCGCCTGTCGCTGACAGAGATCCCTCGACACCTCCGGGCGCCTGTATTCTCGTCCACTCTCATGGTGAAACCTGTATACACTTTTTCTCTCACCTCGGTAAAACAGCTGGTCACGTTCATCCCCCTCGCTCCCGCAATTGAGGTCGTTCATGCCGCCGTCGCGACACTCCCCGCGCAAGATATTCCCCTCACGCAGGCCGCGAGCGTCATCGGCCAACCCTTCGACGCAGGCGAAGTATCTGAGCTCAAAGACGCTGTCGAGCCCTTGTCGTCGCCTACAGGCTCAACTGCTGTGCGCAACCAAGCGTCCGCGAACATTGTCGCCCCCCCTGACGAACTCCCGTTGCTCTTCCGCCGATATAGCCTGGCGCGAAGCGTCGTTCGTCCATTGGCGCGCCTGTTCTCTAAGATGTCCGTCAACGGGCTTGAGAACCTGCCGAAGAACCCGGCTGTCATCGTCGCCAACCACACCTCTTGGTTGGACCCCGTTTTAATCTCGTTTGCCGCAGAGCGGCCGATGCGTTTTATGATGTATCGTCCGCTCTTTGAGAAGGCACCGCGGCTGTTCTCAGCTCTCGGCGCCATCGCGCTCTCCTCGAAGGATAGCCCCGAGCAAATCGAGGCCTCTCTCGAGGCCGCTCGACAGGCGCTGCGCGCCGGCCAAAGTGTCGCGATTTTCCCCGAAGGCCAGCGCACCTTGACGGGAAGCATGATCGGGTTTCGCCACGGCTTCACCCGCATTGTTGAGGGCATGGCAGTTCCCGTGGTCCCCGCCTACATTGACGGGCTCTGGGGCTCGCTGTTCTCCATGCAAAAGGGCTCTTTGTGGCACCACTTGAAAGAATTTCCTCGGCCCATCTCCATCCGCTTTGGCTCGCCCCTTGCCGAGACCACGCCGCAGGCCGCGCGCCTGGCCGTCTCCGAGCTCGGCGCCGACGCGATGGACGCGCGCGTGCGCGCAAGCAAAACAACTCTTGCGCGCGAATTCTTCGCGACGGCTAAAACAGCGTGGAAGCAGCCCGCGATCACGGATTCAAAAGGCACGCTCACCTACGGCAAGGTCTTGACCTCGGCGCTGAGCTTCGGGCGCTTGCTGGAGATGCGCTTGACGGACGAAAATCGCGTGGCCGTGCTTCTGCCCGCGTCGAGGGACGGCGCTCTCGCCAATCTAGCGCTTGCCGCCATCGGCCGTGTGCCGGTCAATCTCGACTACACCGCGAGCGTCGTCGCCGCCGCCCGCGCGATTGAAAGCGCCGGCATCCGCACAATAGTAACCTCGCGCCGATTCCTGGAGGTCCTCAAGACGGGTCACAACTTCGTTCCTCCAAGCAACCTCAAGCTCATCGTCTTGGAAGATATTGAAACGATGATCTCGCCCGCGAAGAAAACCGCTCTCTATTTTCTGCTGAAAATACTCCCGGCGTCCTGGGCGGAGACATTATTTCTTACCAAAGCGGCAACAAGCCTCGAAGACGACGCGACCATCCTTTTTGCGCGCGATTCAAACGGGCGCCCCGAAAAAGTCATCCTCACCCACGCCAATATTCTTTCCCGCATCGAGATGATGCGGGAGATTTTGCCCCAGTCAAAGCGCCATTCGATGCTCGGCGTTCTTCCGTTCTTTCACGTGCTTGGATTGCCCCTGACTCTATGGATGCCTCTTATTGGCGGAATGGCGACCGCCTATCCCTCGGACTCAATGAACGCAGCTGAGGTCGAAGCACTCGCAGCGAAGACAAAACCGACGCTCTTGATGGCCACAACTGCCATGCTCTACCGCTACTCTCGGGATATTTCTCGCGCGTCCTTCTCCAGCCTGTTGCTCGCCATCGGCAGCAGCAAGACGCTGCCCAGCCGCGTCGCCGCCAAGTTCGAAAGAGCCTTCGGAGTACGCCCCTATGCGAGCGTCAGCACAGCTGAGGACTCCATGATCGCGACCGGCATTCCAGACGTGGGATCGCAAAAAGGAGCTCAAAGCGGTACCGCCGGCCGCGCTTTGCCCGGCACGGCGATAAAAGTCGTCGACCCCGTCAGCGGGAATCAAGTTGCCGAGAACGAAGTCGGCATCTTGATGGTGAAGGGCCCGCACGTTGCGA
>CAZGVK010000067.1:0-2598 GCA_964529095.1 uncultured Elusimicrobia bacterium | reverse complement strand
GCTTTCGCCGGGTCCGGGTTTGAGCCAAGAGAGCGAAAAGCGATGCTGGCCTCATGGTGAAATTCGTTCTCATCGGCGGCGTTGCCTTCCTGGCGTCGGGGCTTACGTTATTCTCGGGCTTCGGCCTCGGGACGCTCTTGATGCCCGCTTTCGCGGTATTCTTCCCTATCGATGTCGCTGTCACCCTGACTGCCCTGGTCCATTTCGCGAATAATCTCTTCAAGCTTTCTTTGCTGGGGCGCAACGCGCATTGGCCGACGGTGGCCAGATTCGGTCTTCCCGCCATCCTGGCTTCGTTTCTCGGAGCGCGTGCTTTAGTCCGGCTTTCGGAACTGGAGCCCGTCCTTGTTTATTGGCTCGCAGGCCATAAGTTCCGCGTCATGCCCGTCAAACTTGTCGTCGCCGTCCTTCTCATCATATTCGCTGGGCTCGAACTGTCCTCGCGCTTCGCGCAATTGACCTTCCCGCGGCGCTATCTTCCGGTCGGCGGGGTGCTGAGCGGATTTTTCGGGGGACTGTCCGGCAACCAGGGCGCGCTTCGAAGCGTTTTTCTCATCAAGGGTGGTTTTTCAAAAGAGCAGTTCATCGCCACAGGGGTGATGGTCGCATGTCTTGTGGACGTCACTCGTCTCACGGTCTACGGGAGACATTTCGCGCAAGCTGGATTGTCCGAGAACGCGCTTCTCGTGGGCTTTGCTTGTGTGACCGCGTTCCTCGGAGCCTTCGCAGGGTCGCGTCTACTGGAGAAAGTCACCATACAGACCGTGCAGCGAATCGTGGCGGCGATGCTGATTATACTCTCGCTCGCGTTGGCCGCCGGATTCATTTAGCCCTGTGGGGCCAGTCTTCCGTCATCAGCGGTGGATGCTTGGGTCTCGGCGTGCCAAGATTTGCGCCCCGCGAGGGGGACGCAACACCGGCGCGCTCAGGATATCTTTTCAATCCGGAAATGAGGGCGCGGTTTGCCGGGCGGGCCAGGCGCGAAGAAACCGCCTTCCAGGTCGGCGAAGACGCGCTGGAGGATTTTCGCCTCGGTCACCGCATCGGTCAGGGCGCGGTGATAGCGGCCCTCGGGTTGCACGCCCATCGCGGATGCGACCGTTTCGACGCCGAGCTTGTCGGTCCTCCGGCCGCTCAATGCCATCCACATCATGGCCAAGGTCTTCGCGTCGAAGCAGGTCCCGGAGAAGGGGAAGGGCCGGTCGTAGCGGGCATAGGCGCGGCGCAACAGCGTCATGTCAAAGTAGTTCCCCCATGCGGACAACCGCACCCTCTTGATATTGTCGCAGTGACCCGCGACCCACGCCTCGAACTCGGATGCGATTTCCTTCCAAAGCGGCTGGCCCTCGCACATCTCGGGAGTGATCGACGTGATCTCCGTGATGAAAGCCGTGATCGGCTCCTCCGGGCGAACAAGGCGCTGAAAGGTGTCGATGAGCTTCAGGTCTCGATCCAAGAAAGCCGCGCCGATCTCGATGATGAAATTATTCGTCTGGACCGCCGGCCTATCGGCGGCAACCTCCTGGTTGGAGGTCGCCTCAAAATCCAGGACGACCAGTTCGTTGTTTAGTCGCATATAGCCACTGCCTCCCTCAGTCGAAACTCAAGCCAGCGGATTCCAGCTCTTCGTATAGCCGTTCCCGAACCTCATCCACATTCAATATCTTCTGATCGCTATGCTTTTGGATAGACCGCAGCCATTGATCAAGCTCGTGGCAAGCCGACATCCACTTGCAGCCATCCAAGGCCAGCTTGTGCTCCGCTGTCTCTTCAGGAAGGTTGAATTCCAAAATAGCTTTCATGAATGGGGCCCTGCCGCCTTACGCGTTTTCACCGCCGACAGTTTCAACTTCAAATCTTTGGCATGGCGATAAGAGATCGGCTCGCGATCCTTGGTCAGCAAGTAGGCCGCTTCCTTGTGAGCCATGTCGCCAAGCTGCCTAGCCGTACCCCCCTTCGCGGCCAAGGCCGCTAAGCAACCATCAATCATTTTCAACTCGTCGCCTTGGAACAAATCCGTATTGGCTCGAACCTTCGGGGCGTATCGTTCCCCTGAAAAATCTTTGCCCGAGACTTCTTCGACCTCCAAGCTGCCCTTTTCAATCATCGCGGCGAAGATCAAGTCGTAGCTTTTCGGGATCGGCCCATGCGGAAATCTCAGATACTGGGTCCCGGTAATCGAACTCGCCTGGTCCCGGTAGTAGCAGAAGTCAATATACCAGAGGTACTTGTTGACCGCCGTCTTGTACGCCGGGCCCGTTTTCTCCAAGACGTGGAGGACCAAATTCTCGAAACGCTCCATGTTGAATCGCCGGTAGCCGTTGAATTCCGACGGCGCGACCAGGCTCAAAGTGGCGGCAAGATCCTCCTCTATCAACTTGACGACCTCCGCGTTTAAGCGGGCGGACACCGCTCGCTCCAACCGTTCCGCGGACGCTTCATCTAGATTCTCTCGATTCATTTCCAGGAGCTTCTCCGCGTTTCGTGGGTCCCTGAGCAATAACAGCGCTTCGTTATGGACCGCGTCCTGCAAACTTCCCGACTCGTAGCGATGGATCGTAATGTCGCCCCAGCCCAACCAGCGGCTGAAGGCGGTCT
>CAZGVK010000066.1:0-3077 GCA_964529095.1 uncultured Elusimicrobia bacterium | reverse complement strand
TCGCCGTGCCGGGGCGGGCGCTGCACTGACCACCTATGAGCTTGGACAAGACGCGGTCATCGAACGCGCATTGGCAAAGCTGCCTGAGGCGATCCGCCTGTGCGGGCCGATGCGCGGCCCGCAGGGACTCATTGCGGCCTTCCAGTCGGACGAACCGAATCCGGCCAACCCCGCGCTGGTGAAAGCCATGGCCACGGCAGGAGTCACCGCGCTTAAGTCTTATCCTTATCGACGTCCGCAGGCAGAACGCGACCTTCGTTTGGTGTTATTTGGGAATACAGCTCTGTAATGAGTGTTTCAAAATAAGTCGGCGTGAGCGTGTGGAGAAAGATTCTTGGAAGGGCTAAACTAATCCTGTGGACGTCCTTTTACGACTTCGCGTTCTCATTTGGATACTGGTCATCAGCCTCTGGGGGGTGATGGTCTATCAATATCTAGGCGAAGATGATCCGGACTTGACGCAGACCAAGCTCATCGCGCCCTACCGCGCGAGTTACACCGCGCCGATGGAAACCGCGGTCTACGCGCCCGCCGCCTATCCTGCGGCGACAGCGCCTGTTGCTCCTCCCCGACCGGCGCTCAGCGTGATCCCTTTATCAGGCTATGTCGGACCGGCGCCTTCCGGCAGTCGCCCTGCGCCAGTCAATTCGCGCATCCCCGTTCCACGCAGACGCACGCCGCGCTTGCGCGAGGACCGGGCCTTGCCGATTGACTTCTCAACCCCGGACGGCTTCGTGCGCAGTTTCTCCCGCCACTTCACCATACTCGCCGAACAATATCCGGCCTCCGAACGATTCATCGAACTCATTGAGAGCCTGCACTCAAACCTGATGCTCGACTTGGCGCCCTTTTCGCCGTGGGCGAGCAACGAACGCGTAACAATCTTTCTTTTTAAAAATCAAGAGACCTATCGCCGCGCAACGGGGCGCCCCGCATGGTCCGGCGGGGCCAGTTCAGCGGCAAAACGCAAATTGTATGTTTATGAAAGCGAAGATTTGCCCGGCATCGTCGCGCACGAGCTGACTCATGTCTACTTTGACGGCTTCTTTCTCAAAGGGACGAACAACCCGCTGTGGTTATCGGAGGGAATGGCGACCTTGGTCCAGGTTGAGCGCGGCTTGGCCGCGCCGAACTGGCTGCACGAGAATCTTGAGTTCCTTCGGAAAGGCGACGGGTTTTCCATCGGCTCGCTCACCGCCGTCACCTCCACGGCAGGTTGGCCTGACACAAAGGTCCGGCTCTGGTATGCGCAGTGCTATAGCCTTGTGCGCTTTCTAGTGCGCACGCAATACCGCTCGTCCTTTTATAAATTTTCCATCCATTTGCGCAACGGCCGTCCTGGACCTGAAGCGCTCTATCGCGCATACGGCGCGCCCTATACGCGCATGGCGGCGCTCGAGTATGCGTGGCGTTATGAAATCTCGCGCACGCAGAGACCGAAGCTCCGCGCGCAGCCGTTGGTGGATAAGTAAAAATGGCTGGGCCATCCACCTCCGATTTCTCGGATTAATCGTTATCGAACCTCTGCCGCAGTCTGGCAAGGGCAAGTTTAGAGACCCAGGCTATTCTGATGCTTTGACTGCATTGAGCGTCAAAGCGGCGAGTCGTTGAGAGCCCATCGCCAGGCCGGCATGACGCGGATCGCGACTCCATCCCTGCGGACCTCGTCTTGTTCGTCATGTGTGAGGACCAGCAGTTCGCGGCAGTTCTTGAGGCGCGCGGCTTGGACAAGGGCGCTTAGTTCTCGTTCTTTCGTTGATGGGTCTTCGAGCCGGTAGCAGACTTGGATCAGCTGCGCGCAGCGTCGGCCTTCGCGGACCATAAAATCCACCTCATAGCCGGGCTCAAGAACCGTAAAGACCTCGCGGCCGCGACGCTTGAGTTCAAGGAAGACGAAGGTTTCCAGCCTCGCTCCCCAGTCCGGGGTGGATTTCAAGGAGAGCGCCGTGAGCAGACCCAGGTCGATGGGGTAAAGCTTGCGGGCCTGGCGGAGGATCTCTTTTGGCTTGGCGGAATGCGTCAGTACCTGAAAGACCAGGTAGACCTCCTCCAGCGCCTCCAAGTATTTCTTCGCCGTGGTCACGCTTTTGAGACCAAGACTCTTGGCGGTCTTCTGATACGTGATCCGGGCGCCCGCCTGCGAGAGGGCGAAAAGGGCGACTTCCTGTAGGGTTCTGGTTTCGCGCAGGCGTCTGCGGGCGGCGATATCCCGCAGCAGGATGCTTTGGTGGAGCTCGCGCAGATAGCGGGCGCGGCCGGTGCGCAATTCCTTATCGGCCGCGTCACGTCCGGCCTTTGGCTTCAAAGCCAGGGCCTCGCCGGCGGCGAGGATCGTTTCAGGGAAGCCTCCCTGCTCCAGGTGCTGGTCGAACAGACGCATCAATCCCGCCTTTTTTTCCGGCGGCAGGGCCGCGTCCGGATTTGCGGTGATGATGTCGAGAGTTTCCTTGCGAGCCGCCGGGTCCAGCCTCGCCTCGAGGAATTCCTTGAGCGAAAACGGGTAAAGCTCCACGCTGCGGGTGCGTCCCGTGAGATGGGTCGCCAGCTCCCGGCTCAAAAGGCGCGCGTTGCTGCCGGTGATCACGCAGCGATAGCCTTTCCTGAGCAGGCGGTTGATGAACAGCTCCCAATTGGGAACGTTCTGGATCTCGTCCATGAGCAGCGTCTTGACGCCGGGGCTCAGCTCGTTGGCGGCCTGGAGAAAGAGATCGAAGTCTTCCGGCCCAAAAGACATCAGCCGTTCGTCGTCAAAATTAAGGGCCACGTATTCTGATCCCGTGCAGAGCTGGTGCGCATACACCGACTTACCGCAGCGCCGGACTCCTGTGATGACCGTGGCCAGCCGAGACCCCAGCTCCTTGGCCGCGCCGGGCGGGTGCCTGCGCAGAATGGCTCCATCGAGGAGGCGGGCGGTCTCCTGTCGTTGGTCGGTGAGGATGTACTTCAAGGTTTCGCGTCGCATGTTCAGTATGATATACAATAATCTTGTATTTTGTCCATCATAATGTACATATAGCGAGGTATGGACCGGCGTAAGCATTCGGTAAACCCATACGTACGCAGCATGCTTTTACTAC
>CAZGVK010000065.1:0-19588 GCA_964529095.1 uncultured Elusimicrobia bacterium | reverse complement strand
AGCAATCAAAAATGGCTTATCCACGCTCGTGCGAGAATTCTACAAGTTTGGCGCGCCCCTCGGGGTGAGTCCCATCAATTGGGGCGCGTGCGAAAAATTCAGAGCTTCGGCGCGAATTCTTTTGCGTCCCCCTTCAGCTTCTTTCGTGCAATTCCGTTCGTGTCAGCAGGGGTCCATTTCAGTGAGCAGAATAGGGGCGTTTTCGGTGAGCGGCAAAGTGCGCCGACGCTGGTGCTCAAGCGTTTATTCACCGGAGCTGGATTACAAGATTGCGGTCAAGCGCGCTGGCTATTTTTGACAGAGTCGCGAGCGTCAAATTCTGATCTGCCCGTTCGATGCGCGAAATCACAGACTGTGTTGTGCCAATCGCTTTCGCGAGTTGATTTTGCGTCAAGTGCGCACGGTCCCGCGCTTTTGCAATATCGATGGCCATGCGCACTTCAATATCAGCCTTGGCGTAGGCAGCCTTCCATGCGGGGCTCTTCTCCGCTTTAGCAAAAACCTCATCCAGAGACACGCTGCCGCTAATGCGCTTCTTCATAAATCCTCCCAACACTTTCGACTTATCCAATCAGCAAGAGACTTGCGCGATTTTTCAATTTCGCCCGCCGGAACCGTCCGCGACTTTTTCAAAAAGGCATTGTTAACGACGACGATATCCGTCCAAAACGAATACAGAAACCGGTGCTGGTGATGTTGGATGATGATCCGAAGCTCCCAAACACCATCTCGAAGATGCTTCCCGTAATCTTGGGGTATATCCGGCCCCAACTCTGACAGAGCCACGAACCAGCGCTTGGCCTTGGCTTGGTGACCCTCATCCATTTCACGCGCATAATCACAGGCTTGACAGCGCCCCCGGCTGGTCCGGTAAAAAGCGATCTTGTAATTCAAGCTAATATAAGCATAGCAGATACGCTATGTTCGTCAAGGGCCTAAGACTAATCCTGGGCAGATCGAAGGCGGTGGAAAGACCGGTCTGACCCTGCGCGAGAAGCCAGAGTGAGGCGCGAATTCTTTTGCGTCCCCCTTCAGCTTCACCGCCCTTATAGGCCTGACACTTTTCGCTGCCGATGAACCGCACGACCCTCTCAGACGGCCAACAGCCGGTAAAAATCGCAAGAGTGGCTCGGAAATATTAGAGGCGGCGGCTTCTTCGCCTTCTTTGCCGTCAGCTTTGAACAACCATAAGATATAATGTTCTCCTAAATTTGGAGGTGGAATATGGTGAACAATGGTAGATGGTTGTCGGCCGGCCTGCTATACTTCGGTGTTGGAGTTCTTGCTGTGGAGTCTTTCGCTGGACAGATTGGCTTGGGGTTTTGGATATGGTTCCTTCTCCTAAGCGTATTTAGCCCGCTCCTTGTTGCTATGGCATCGATACGCTTCTTCTCTTTCCAGTCGAAGGAAGCTGTCCTTGCTACCCTAACAGGAGGAGTCGCGTTATGCTTGTGCGGCGTGGCGCGAGGATGGTTTTTATTTTCCAATCGGACTGAGATACTCGGCATCAGCCTATTAGGAGTCGTTTGCGCCGCCTTGACTGCACTGATTGGTTCGCAGATCATACGGTCACGGATGCAGTCATCAGAAAAGTGAGATTTCGCGCTTGGAATACAACCAGAGCGTTCCCTAATGTTGATTCTCCGGAAAAAATTCCCAAGCGTCGAGGACCTGGTAGACGAAAATGGCTTAAGGGGACTTCTTAAGGCCGTACGCGGTGATGTGAAAGAGATCGATCGGCCACGGCGGAATCATGCGCTGGACGCGGCACTCATAGCCCGCTCCGAGAAACAGCTCATGAATCTGCCGGGCGTTGAAGTAATGCGGGGTTCCGGTCGGGCCATCCATGGAAGATGTCGTGCCTTTGGCGAAAAGACGGCCCAGCCGGTAGAGACGGCTCTCGGTCGGCTCCGAAACGACGAGCAGGCCCTCCGGCCTCAAAAGGCCGCGCATCGTCTCCAGGACCGCGTCCAGGATGGGAAAGTGCTCGAGGACATCAAGACAAAAGATCCGGTCGAACGATTGCTGGGGAAGGGTCTCCGGTTTTAGCAGGTTGATGCGTTGAAGATCCACTCCCGGGAGGCCCAGCTTAACTACCGACTCGTGATAATCCCACCCCGCGTAACGGTGCCCGGGAAATTTATTCCGGCACATCTCCAGGAGCAGCCCCGCCCCGCAGCCAAGATCGAGGACGTCGAGCGGCCTCTCCGAGCCGAGCGCGCCGAGCTCTAAAGCCGCGCCCAGACGCTTCATGAAGAGGCGCCGGATGACGGGGTTTGCGCTGTGATACTCGGGAACCGTGTCACGAACCAGCGCGTCGTTAGTCATAGCGCCTCCGGCAGATCTGTAGCAAGCGCTGCGCTCCGAAGGCGGCGAAGATAATGACCAACGGCATGACGGGGATGCGGTAGCGCATCTGCGCGATGACCAAAGAATGAATCGCCGTATTGCACAGGATATAGAGCGCGGGCAGCGCGACCTGCCTGCCCTCGCGCAGGCCGAAATACAAACCGGCCGCGCCAAGCACGATCAACCACGGTTCGGTCAGCAGTGAAATAACGACAAACAGGTTGCGGCTGAAGAAAAGAAAGCTCTCCGGCGTGACCCCCACCTGCTTATCCACGCGCGGATAGAATCTCCAGTATTGAACGAAGTTGCCGAAGCAATGACGGACATAAAGAAACAGATTGGCTCTGATGAACTCCACGGCCTTGCCGAAGAAAAATTTATCTCTCGCCGCGACGGACAGCGACAGCGCTTCAGAATAAAAATCTTGTTTCGCGAGCGCGGCCGCGGCGATCCCGGTGTCGACGTTGTCCTCGTCATAAAACATCGTGCGAATGATCATCGTGTAGCCCGAATGAGTGTCCATCGTCCAGGCCCCCAGAATCCGATGATTGCGGTGCATCCATGCCGACGCCAGCAGCACGACGGGGAGAACGAACCCGAGAAACGGAAACCGCGTCCGCCCGCGCAGGCGATCGAAGATGATCCAGGCGACAAGCACGGCCCAGCACCATAGATTCTGGGCCCGCGTCAAAACGGCAAGACCCCAGCACAGGCCCGCGAGCCATTCCTCTCCCGGCCGCCCGCGCGATTTAAAGACTCGCTGTGTCAGATACAATCCGCTCACCACGAAAAAAATCGCCGCGGTCTCGCTCATCAAAATGCCGGACCAATAAATGAAAAATGGATACAGGGCGGCGATGGCGCCGGCCGCAGTTCCGACGGCTCTTCCGAAGAGCAGGACCCCGTATTCATACAACAGCCAGGCGCTTAATATGCTCAACAGAGAATTCAGCAGACGGGCCGCCCAGAGCCGCTCGCCGAACACTGAGAAAACGCCGGCCAGCCCAAGCGACACCACGGGAGGTTTGTCGGCTGTTGGAATTCCCCCCATGCCGTAAACTCCGAAATGCAAAAAGTCGCGAGCCAGCGTGATGTAAACCCCCTCGTCGGGCTGATACGACTGCGGCTTCAAAAACAAGGAGAATCCGATGCGCAAGCCTAGGCCGGCCAAGAGCAGGGCCAAAACGATGCGCGGAAGCTGTGATGGGGGCGTGAGCATGGGCTCGGCTCGACTCATCATTATACCGTTTCTTCCGTCGTCATGATTTGAGACGGTAAATTTCGATCAGCGGGTTCGCATTGGATGAGGCCGGATCGACCGCGATCCAGGGAACGATCCGGCGGCGACCGAAGATCGCGATGCGCTCGTAGCGGGACAAATTCGGCTCCATCTTGGGACGATCGTCATGGATCGGGAGGGTCACCGCCATATATCGGGGCAGCTGCGCGGGCGGCAAGCCCCCGAACAAGCGCGGCTCGATGAAGTGCAGATCATAGCGGTGGTATTTAAAATAGGGCGCGTTCGAGGGCTGGGGCAGGCGGAGCATTCCAATAGAGGCGCCCGCCGGGATGTTCTCCTCGATCCAAGCGCCCGATACGACATGGGAGGATCCCGCCCCCTCATCGAGGCGAAAGTTCTGCGCGTAGGTCGCTCCGGTAACGGCCAAATGAAGCAGGCCCGCGGCAAAGACGACGGCAAGCCCCGGGCGAAGGCCGGCGCGCGTGGCGGCCCAGGCGTCTACAGCCGCGCGCGCCGCCAGGAGCAGTCCAATGGCGATCCAACCGAGCGCGTAGCGCGAACCGAAAGCCGAAACCACATCCGACGAAACCCAGGCAAACGAAAGGCCGGCCAGAAAGGCGCCCAGAATCAGCGCCAGACCGGGCTCGCGACGGCTGCGCCGCGCCGCGTGGACAACGCCGGCCAGTACCAGCAGGAGCACCGGGGCCGTAATGGATTTGCGCATCGACATCCCCAAGAAGATGGCCGGACTACGCCAGTCAAAATAGCTATGGGTGCCGAGAGTCTTCATCTCCTGTAGCGCCTCGCCCAGGCTCAGCGCCCAATAGGGATTTGAGATGAAGAAGGCGGCGACCGCGCACGCCGCGGCAATTCCAACGCCGCGCAGTTCGTTGGCCGCGGATCCTGTCGTCCGGCGCAAGCGAATCAGCGCAGCGACGGCCACGAACAGCGTCGCCGGCCATCCCATCAAAAAGGCGCCCACGGTCAAGCCGGCCGCCGCCCCCGCCCAGGCGTAGTCCCTGGCGCCGCCGCGCGCCAGCACGGCCTGGCAACGGTCCAGGGTCAAAAGAGCAAAGAAGGACCAGACGATGTGATTCTTGAGCGCGTGGCCGTTGATGATCGCCACGGGGGACAGAAGAAAGAGCAGGCCGGCGATCAGGCCCATCGCGGATCCATGCGCTGTTCGGCCGATGCGCAGGAGAAGCAACGCGCAGCCGATAAAAGCGAGGGCGCTGAGCAGACGGCCCCAGTAATACATCCCGCCCATCTTCGCCGGATCGGCCAGATAAGGCATGAGCGAGGAATGAAGCTTGACGGCGCCGACGACGGCGCCCGCCGCTTCCCACGCGCCGAGCGGGTAGAGGTAGGCGCCTCCGTAAGTAAAAAGATGAGGGTTGAAATTCAACTGAAGCGGGCGCATGCGCGACAGCGCCAGTAGCGCTGACTGCTCGTCCTCATACGACGAACGCACATAGAAAGATCGGATGGAATTCAAAAGAATCTCCGGGGGTTCAGACCACCCGGGCTTCACTCTCTCGATTCCCGAGAAGGTGGCGAAAGACTCCGGAGCATTCATGAGGTTCGGTCCCAGGCGTTCATGCATCTTGATCCAGGAGTTGGACATCCGCTCATGAAGCGCCGGACCGTCCATTCCTGGCACCAGGATTCTGTCGATCCGGGCGCGGTCGGGAAGCCCCCAGCGAAGGCCCCATAAGCCCATGATCACGCCGAGCACGATGAGCGCCGTCCGGGGACGATCTCTCACCGGCGCAGCCTCCACACCCGCAGCCACGGACCCATCGATTTGCCCGCCTCGGCAGAGAACTCCCGCACCAAATCAGCGCCGGCGGCCAGTTCAGAAAAAAAAGCGGTGAGTTCGCTCGCGCGCTGAGGATCGGCGCCGAAGCTCGAGGTAACGACCCATTGCGCCCGCACGGCGCGCACCGTATCGAGGCCGGGGCGTACATCCAAGAAATCTCCGTCGGCCTGCGAATCGGCGACGTGACGCGGCGAGGAAAATAGATCCCCCGCTGAGCGCTGGATGCGGTAGATGCGCCAGCCTCCGCCCGGATGCCGTTCAGCCATGGCCCGCCAAAGCTTGGACCGCGGAGAGCCGGCGGCCGCAGTGCGCGCGGCGAGGTCCCGGCACTGCTCCTGGGACGGAATTGCGCGCGGCGACGCGTGCGGCAGATCAAGAAGGATCGTTTCACCCACCGGAATGTTCGCCATCATCCAGGCCTCGGCCACGGCGCGCGTGTCCGGTCGCCGGAGATCGGCCACGTAGCTCGCCGACAACAGCAGGGCCGGCACCACGACGAGTACGGCGACCGCAGTCCGGCGCCAAGGCCGTTCGCCGCCGAGAAGCGCGAGACCTTCGCCCGAGAGGATGGCCAGCGCCGGAAAAGCGCCGAACAGATAGCGCTGCCAGCCTCCGTCAGCGCTCCCCGTCAGCACGACGAAATATGCCGCGATCGGCGCAAACAGCAGCAGCGCGCGCCGCATCCGGCGGCGCGCCAATGCCAGAAGGCCGAAAACCGCGGCCGCGCCCGCCGGGGAACCTTCCCCCCCGTAGGTCCAGAGGTTATAGGCCACGGTCTTAGCCATCGCCGCGGCGTCATGCTGGCGCAGACGACACAAATCGGCGTAGTCGCTCCAATCCGCGATAAAACGGCGGAAATCGATGGCGACGAACGGCGAGCCAGCAAAAAAGGCCGCGGCCGCGAACAAAGCAGCCTGAATCAGCCAGGATAGAGCCGGCCGGCCCCCGTCGCGTAAAAGCCAGGCCAACGGAATGAGGAGCGCGGCCGGAGCGGCGGTGTACTGCGTCGAACACCCAGCACCCACGAGAGCGGCCGTGGCGTAAAGCCAGCCTCTCGGCCCGCCCGCCTGAAAGCGCAGGGCGCAAGCCCACGCCCCCGTGATGAACAGGAGCATCAAAGAATCGGGCTTGGCGCCGTGGGCGAGGTCGATAAGCGCCGGGGAAAAGGCCAGAACCAAAGCGCCGTAAGGCCAGCGCATCGGGGTAGTATTGTTTCTCTCCACGCGCGCCACGACGACGAGCGCCGCCAGCGAGGAGAGTGCTGCGACCACCCGGGCGATCAGGTAGAAGCCGGTCGCCTCAAAGCCGTACAGCGCGGCGAAGTCCAGCGGGGCTTTACGCAGACCGAACCCGGACCACAGGGAAAACCATAGGCCGTACAGGCCGGCAAGCAGGCTCGGCCACAAGGCCGGGTACTTAAACGAATGCGGCCGCAGGCTGCCCCCGCCGAAGGACACAGCCATGTTGATGATGTGCGGCTCGTCGGCGTTGTAGGTGTGCGGCAGTCCGTAGCTGATGGCCGTAAAGCGCAAGGCGGCGGCCGCCGCGAAAACAGCCAGCGCCGCCCAAACCCACGGCGAAAACGCGGCGGCGCGCTTATACACGGCAGAAACGGAACTTGAGCAAGATCCAGAAGGCGATCACGCCGTCTGTCCAGCGGATCTTTTTTCCTTCTTCGATGCGGCGGGGATGATACGAAATCGGCAACTCGTGAATGCGGATGCCGCGCAAGAGGACCTTGGCCGTGACCTCGGGGCAGAATTCAAACCCCGCGCATTGAAGGTCAAGCTCCCGCAGAAGCGGCGTCTTGAGCACTTTGTAGCAGGTGGGCTCGTCGGTGATCGACGAGCCGTACAAAAGATTCGTCCACCACGACACCAGTCGCCCGCCCCAATAATAACGGGCGTAGGAGCGCCCGTGGTTCGGGTTGAGGATGCGCGAGCCGTAAACGACCTCGGCCTTCCCGTCTTCGATGGGTTTGAGCAGCATCGAATACTCCGCGGGATCGTATTCGAGATCCGCGTCCTGAATGAGCGTGATGCCCCCCGTCGCCGCCGCCAGCGCGGTGCGGATCGCGGTCCCTTTGCCGTAATTTTTTTCGTGCCTCAACACCTTGTCGCCGGGGCGGGCGGCGGCCTTGGCCACCTCGTAAGTTCCGTCGGTCGAACCGTCGTCGACGACGATGATCTCGAGCTCCCGCCCGGCATTGCGATCGTACACCGCCGAAAGGCAACGGGCGATGGTGCGGGCTTCGTTATAGGCGGGAATAAGAACGGAAACTTTCACTTAAACGTCTCCTTCCACTCTTCTTCCTGAACCCGAGAAGGCCGCGGTCCTTGAGTAGGATCAAAGGCCGCTTGACGAGCTTGCCGTGTTTGGACGGAAGCGTCAAGGTCCGCGAACGAATCGATTGTCGGATGCGAGCCCATGTCGACGTAGAGCATCGAGTCATAAGGTTCGTTATCGACGCGCATGCGCTTCTCTTCCTTTTCCCCGCTGCATTTTCACAAAAAATTTTCCAGGCAACGACGACTGAAACATCGACGCGAACGCCGCCTCATGAGGCATCTTCGAATCATACGCTATTTCTAGACTTATGACAGAGATATTCGCACGCCGCTAATCAGCTAGAATTAGGCATGCTTTCCCGGCCCGAAGTCGAAGCGCGCTTAGCCAAACTCGGCGTGCGCCCCGGCGACCTCGAGGAAAGCTTCACGCGCTCCGGCGGCGCGGGCGGCCAGAACGTCAACAAGGTTGAAACCGCGGTCCTGCTCGTGCACAGGCCCTCGGGCATCGCGGTGCGCTGTTCCGATGAGCGCTCCCAGGCTCAGAATCGCCTCATCGCGCGTACGCGGCTGGCGGACCGCCTGGAGGGCGCTGCCCATGAACGCGCGGCTCGGGTAAGGCGCGAGGCCGAACGCGTTCGCCGCGCGAAGCGCGGCCGTTCAAAGAACTCGAAGGCGCGTATGCTTGAAAACAAGCGGCATCGCTCCGAGGTGAAGGCCAAGCGCGGTCGCATTTCCGGAGACGACTGATGGCCCACGCGCTCGACGCCGTCCGAAGCTTGCTCGAATGCTGCAACCTGCGGGTCAAGGACCGCGACTTCGCGCAAAACCAGCTCCTCGTGCACGCCGGCAAGGGGAACAAGGACCGCTACACGACGCTTCCCGCCTCGCTGGGATAACCCTTCAGGTTACCCCCATAATTTACAAGCAGACTTCGACGGATATTTATCTTGACGTTACGGCTACAACGGCAACAGAAAAGACCACCTTAAATCAGGTCCACAGTGGTCCGAAGAACCCGGAGCACCTTAGATGAAGATCGCGGCGCTGGTTCGCCGCAGCGTTTGTGATACACTCTTTGCGATGTCGCGCCCTAAAAAAATGACGAGGAAGCATCTGCTGCGGGGTCTTCCGGTCAGCGTCTTTAAGCTCAAAAACGGCTTCACCGTCGTCGTGCAGGAAGATCGCACCACTCCGCTTGTTGCCGTGGCGCTGACCTACAAGGTGGGCTCGCTCGATGAAGATAAAAGCCGCGCCGGTTTCGCGCATCTCTTCGAGCACTTGATGTTCCAAGGGACGGCGAACCTCGCTCCCAATGAGATCTCCCGCCTTGTCGAATCGCATGGCGGCGTGGACAACGCCTACACGATGAAGACGAACACGACTTATCATGAGGTCGTGCCTTCCAACGCACTTGAGCCGGTCCTTTGGGCCGAGGCTGATCGCATGCGGGGCTTGCTGATTTCAGAGCGCGAACTTGCTGTTGAGAAGCAGGTCGTGCTCGAAGAACTGCGCTCGACCTACTTAAACCAACCCTATCGTCGTGCGACCGACACGGTCATGAGTTCCCTCGCCTTCACGCGCTGGGAGATCGCGCACCCGACGATCGGCGACGCTGAAGACATCCGCGCGGCCTCTCTTGACGACGTCCGCGCGTTCTACGACCGTCATTACGCACCGAATAATGCCGTGCTCGCCGTGACCGGCGATACCTCGGTTTCAGAAGTCCGGCATCTCGTCAAACGACTGTTCGGCCCCATTCTCCGGCGTCCGCGTCCCCGTCCGCTCAAGCTCGACGAGCCGCGCTTGAAAGGCGAGCGCGCCGAGACCGTGAAGGACCCGCTGGCGAAGACGCCATTGACCGTCGTGGGCTGGCATACGCCTGAACGTGGTTGCCGCGATTGGTGGGCCCTGACCGTGGTGATGGCGATCCTCGGCGACGGTGAAGACAGTCCCTTGCACGAAAAACTTGTCAAAGACGACCGCCTCGCTATTTCTGCAGGTGGCCATATTCCCTACTGGTCGAGCCATGTCGCCGCTCGCGGCCCGGACATGCTCGCGTTCTTTATCTCCGGTCGTCTCGGCGTGAGCCGCAAGACCGTCACCGACAGCCTTGATATCGTGCTCGAGCGTTTTTTCAAGACTGGCCCGAAAGACGGCGAGATCGCGCGTGCCAAGACGCAAATTGAGCGTTCCTGGCTTGAGGGTCAGCAGTCTTTGGCGGATCGTGCGCAAACCTTAAGCTCCTATGTGGCGCTTGTCGGCGACCCTGACGGTTTCTGGAAAGATATCAATACATTATTATCCATCAACCGTCGCGACTGCGTTCGTGCTTCACGCCGCTGGCTGCGCTCGCGTGGACGCATTGTTCTTCAAATTGATCCAGGCGAACCCGTCGAGCCCGTTGCCGAAGCCGCGCAAGCCGAGCTGCCTCCGGAGAGGCCGCGCAAGCCGGGCCTGACGCCGCCGCCGCCCGGCGCCGCTCGATTTGCCCGCCCTCCGGACATCGTGAAAATCGACATGGCCAATGGCCTCACAATCTGGCTTGCCCGCGACAAGCGCCTGCCTCTCGTGGAGCTGCGTCTTTCCCTCAAAGCGGGCCGCGTTCAGGAAGGTCCGGGCCAGGAGGCGCTCGCGCAGGCGTCCGAGGAACTTCTGCTGAAAGGCCGCGCAGGCGAGGATGCGGCTGCCGTTGCGCGCGCCTACTCGACACTTGGCTGGTCGCTCGGCGCCTCGTGCGAAGCGGAGTGGCTTACGCTGTCGGCCTCCGGTTTGTCGCGCAACTTGGGGCCTTTTCTCGATCAGCTTGCCAAGACTTTAAACTCGGCAAGTTATCCCGAGGAGGAAGTCGAGTTGTGGCGAGAGAACGCGCTGGAGGACCTGATTTCACGCCGCGCCCAGCCGCATTTCCTGTCGGGAGAACGGCTTCGGGCGGAATTGTTTGCTTCCCATCCCTATGGACGCGGCGCCGCCGATGAAAAACAAATCACAGCGGTCAATTCAGCACGCATGCGCGCCTTCCATGCCGAGCGCCTACGCCCGAACGGCGGCCACCTTGTCCTCGTCGGCGACTTCGACACGGATTCCGTGAGCCGGACTCTTCAGTGCGCGCTTTCATCCTGGGAGGCGGGCTCGACTGCCCTCGAGGCGCCGCCCCTGCCTGATAGCGGCACCCGGCGCACGATCATCGTGCCTCGGCCCGGTTCCATGCAGGCGAGCATTCTTCTCGCGCAGACGGCGATCGCTTCTCCCCATGATTGCGACTACATGGCGCTGATGCTGGCCAACCACGTCCTGGGAGGAACGGCCAACTCACGACTATTTATGAACCTGCGCACGCGCCGCGGCTACACCTATGGCGCGTACTCATCCATCGAGTTATACGGTCGCGGTATCGTGTGGTCGGCCTCAGTCGACTGCCGCACGGAAGTCGCTAGGCCAGCGCTCAATGAGATGCTGTCCGAGGTTCAAGCGCTTTGCTCCGAAGAGATCCCCAAGGACGCGCTTGATAACTCGCGTCGACATCTGCGTGGCCTGTTCCTGATGCGCCTGTCGTCTTTGGACCGCATCGCAGGTTACCTTACGTCTGTCGCCGAGAGCGGCCGCGATCCTCGCGAGACCATCGCTCAGTACGAGGCTCGCTTGGCGGCGGTCACCCCGGCATCGGCGTTGGCCGCCGTGCGCTCCCGGCTCGATCCCACGAAACTCGTCACGGTGGTCGTCGGGGAAGAATCCCCTCTCAAGAGCGCCTTCTCAGACCTTAGCGCGTAGGGGCCCGGCACCGGGCTAGTAACGGTAGTTATCCGCTTTGAACGGCCCTGCGGGATTTATGCCGAGATACTCAGCCTGTTGAGAAGTGAGCTTGGTCAATTTTGCGCCAAGCTTGCCCAAGTGGAGCATGGCGACCTTCTCATCAAGATTTTTCGGGAGGAGGTAGACCTGCTTCTTATACTTGCCTGTGCCCCGGTTATTCCAGAGCTCAAGTTGGGCCATGACCTGGTTGGTAAAAGAGCAGCTCATGACGAAGGACGGATGTCCGGTGGCGCAGCCGAGATTGACAAGGCGGCCTTCGGCGAGCACGGTGACGACCTTCCCGTCGGGCCAGACAAACTGGTCCACTTGCGGCTTGATCTCGACTTTCTTGAGCATCTTGTCATTCGACAGGGAGGCGATGTCGATCTCGAGGTCGAAGTGACCGATATTGCAAACGATCGCCTGGGACTTCATCGCATCGAGGTGCTTGCGCGTGATGATGTCACGACAGCCGGTCGCCGTGACAAAGATATCGCCGGTTGGCGCGGCATCATCCATCGAAACGACTTGATAGCCTTCCATGCACGCCTGGAGGGCGTTGATCGGATCGATCTCGGTGATCAGCACGCGCGCACCCTGGCCGCGCAGAGACTGCGCGGAGCCCTTGCCCACATCGCCGTAGCCGGCGACGACGGCGACTTTGCCCGCGATCATCACGTCGGTGGCGCGCTTGATGCCATCGAGAAGCGACTCGCGGCAACCATAGAGATTGTCGAATTTAGACTTAGTGCATGAATCGTTGATGTTGATCGCAGGCGTGAGCAAAGTGCCCGCCGCGGCGCGTTGGATGAGGCGATCGACGCCGGTGGTCGTCTCTTCAGAGAGGCCGCTGATGCCCCGGGCAAGATCCGGATGTTTGTCGAAGACCATATTCGTCAGGTCGCCGCCATCATCTAGAATCATGTTGAGGGGCTGGCCATCTGGAAATATAAGCGTCTGCGCGATGCACCAGTCGAACTCTTCCTCATTCATCGCCTTCCAGGCGAAGACTGCGGCCTTCCCCGCCTGAGCAATCGCGGAAGCCGCGTGATCCTGCGTGGAGAAGATGTTGCAGGAGGACCATCGCACCTCAGCTCCCAGTTCGAGCAAGGTCTCAATTAAGACGGCGGTCTGGATGGTCATGTGCAGACAACCGGCGATGCGAGCGCCGGCCAAGGGCTTCTTTCCTTTGTACTCTTCCCGCAGAGCCATGAGGCCCGGCATCTCGGACTCGGCGATGGTGATTTCTTTGCGGCCCCACGCGGCGAGAGAAATATCTTTGACCTTGTAGTCGTTTGTCATGGCGGTGAGCATCGAGTCTCCTGGTGAATGAGCAGGCATTGTACAAATATATATTTGGTCACTGACTCAACTTCGCTCGCTCTCTCCTACAGCTTGCGGATCAGGGAGAGGACCTTGCCCGCGATACGCCCTTCGCCAATCGGGAAGGGCTCATAACGAGGATTATCGGCAATGAGAATGAGGCCGGCAGGCTTGACCTTAAGGCGCTTGACGGTGGCTTCGCCGTCGGCATAGCGCACGACGACGATGTCGTTGCTCGAAGCGGTTTCCTGCCAGCGGACGACGACGGTGTCGCCGTCGTGGAGGGTGGCGTGCATGGAATCGCCCTTGACCTTTAAGGCGAACATCTGGGCCGGGTCGCCTCGGTCTGCGACAACAGGAATGTGACCCAGCTGCTCGGCATAGGCGCCCCCTGTCGGGCCGGCGGGAACAAGACCAAGCAGCGGGATCATCCATACTCGTTCCATGCTCGTCATCTGGGCCGAGCGCGAGCGTCCTTTGGCCTCCTCAAGCAGTCCCTTCTCGCGCAGTTTATCCAGATGGTACTGGATCGTGTCCGGAGAACTGACGCCAGCGAGACGGCACAGCTCGCGCACGGTGGGAGGGTAACCGTGGTCTGAGGTAAAGCGACCAAGGATTTCGAGGATCTGCTGCTGACGCGGGGTCAAGCCGTTCTTTTCCATGACATGATGATAATCGAACTAACGTTCGATGTCAAGGAGAAGATTATCGAGACAACCAAGACGCTGTCCATTTCTTTGCCTTCCTATCCTCGGCGAGTTTAATTTCTGATACGATCCAAACGCGGCAGGAAAAGAGAAGGGGTCCCCGTTGGTTAGCAGTTCGTCAACCTGCGGGGACCTCTTAAACTCCGTCGAAAGCGAACTCCCCGAGCGATGCGATAGAAAGAACCTTCCGGGTTCGATTTTCTCTCCCCCCGCGCCTCAAGGCGTCGCCAAAGGTCAAACCTAAGCATCCACAGCGAATTCAGGCGCTCCTTGAGCAGGCTGCCCAGTATCGCCGGATGCTGGAGCGGGAGCCGGGGCTGAGCCTACGCAAGTTGGCCGGACGCCTCGGCATGACCCCGCCGCGGCTCTGCCAGCTCCTCAACCTGCTCAAGCTTTCCCCGGAGGTCCGCCGCGCCATCATCTGCCTGCCACCGACGGAGGGCCGTGATCGCGTGACTGAATACGGCCTTCGGCGGATAGCGGCGTCGAGGCCCGCCGCTCAAATTCGGGGCTTGCGACGTCTGCGAATCAAGGGATCAGTCTGAGAAAATGCTCCGCGACGCCATGCCCTTACGGGAGGTTCTTGGCCGTGCTGGCATCCAGTCTCTTGATCTTCACCTCGGCGGGAACAGCTCCGGCCAGCTCTAGATATGAGTCGCCTGTAAACGCCTGTGGAAAAACAGCGAGATTTTCGCGGACGTTGAACTTCGACGGATAGACGATTCCTTCGATGCCGGCATTCATGACGAGTTGGCCGAAGATTTGAGACGCCACAGGCACGTCATAGAGGTTCGCCCACTGACGCCAGTCGCGGTAGAGCATGCCGTCCAGCAATTGCGTCACGGTTCGGATCAGCCCCGGCGGCTCCCACCCTGACTCCTTGGTCATCTGCGTCAATTTGCCCGCGACGACAAAATCCTTGATGAGTCTGACGAATCGATCAAGCTTCTCCGGGTGGTTGAGATTAATGACGGAGTCGAGGGTGCCGTTTACGGACACCGCCGTAATGGACTCGGTTTTTGCCAGGGCGAACTCCAGGCCGCTGAGTCGATCCTCCGTCAATCCTTGTCCCAGGGCCTCCTGCATTGCGGTCTCCCGGTCCGAGGCGATGTAAAGCGCGGGGAACGGGGTAAAACGTTCAGTGCCGATGTCCCCGATATTGAAGCACCCTCCGATGTCGGTCAAGCTGCCCGCGACCGAAAGAGGCGTATTCGTGTGCTGATATTTGACGATGCGCTGTCAACCGGTAAACGGAAACGGGCCTTCGGCGGCCTCGACGAGCGCCGCGCGGACATCATCGGTGATTCTTGAGCGCTGATAGGCAAGGCTGCTGTAGTACTCCCAGTGGTAGCTGAGGATCTTGTCTCGAAGGGCTGTCCATCGCCTGATGTCTTCCAGGGAGAACTGATCGAGGAGGAAGAACGACGGCTACTGATTCTTTTCTTGGCGACGAGAGGGGCGTCGCTTGGACATGGGCGCCGTCTAGCGACGGTTCTCCGCAAGCGCGGTGACGACGAACTTCATCAATCTCTTGAAGCGGCCGAAGCGGATCATATCGCGCGGCGCGATGTTCCCGAGCGAGGGATTGGGGAGGGTAAACCAAAGGACGGTTTTCTTCACGTCGCCTTCGAAGAACTCGGCGACAAGATTAAGCAGGTTCGCCCACTCTCGAAAGCGCTCCCTGACCTCGGACGGGACGTGCTCATCCCAACGTACTGAAGACTGCGCGACCCCAGTCGCCCGTGACACATCCTGCTTCTGGAACTCGAAGACGCGCATGATCTCTTGGTACTTTGGCCGGTCTTCGTCGAAGAGTTTAAGGTAGTCCTGTTTGGCGACGTTCGAAAATATTTCAGGGCTGGCGGTAGACATCGGGACCTCCAGTACACCACGTTTCTACCACGATCATACCACGCCTATAGCCCGCGCGCCATGCAATTTTTGTTAAAACTATTGACAGTCATTAATATATCAGTTATTATATCAGAAGTTATGGAAAAGAAAAATACACCCGATTTACTCAAGAAGCTCCGTAAACGACTGGACCTATCCCAGATGGCGCTTGCCAAGGAACTCCATGTCTCCTTCCCCACCATCAACCGCTGGGAGAACGGAAGAACTTCTCCGCCGCCGGCCATGCTCAACGCTATACGCCAGTTCGTCTTCCGACGTCGCAATGAGTGCGCCGATATTATAGCGGATTTCTTCCCCCCGACAGAGGCTCAATCTCAAGAAGAGCCCACCGATGATGAATCCCCCAGCGTTCGCAGACCGGGGGGCATGCTCGATGTTAAGACCATGGAAGGCATGCTTTGGCAAGCCGCTTGTTCGATTCGCGGCGAAAAGGACGCCCCCAAATTTAAGGACTACATCCTCCCCCTCGTCTTCATCAAGCGCCTCTCCGACGTCTTTGACGACGAGATCACCCGACTCATCAAAACCTACGGCAACGAGAACACCGCCCTTGAGGTCGTCGAGGAGGACCACAGCTTGGTCCGCTTCTACATCCCGGAGAGCGCGCGCTGGCCCGTCCTTGCCGGCCGCCGTAAGATTGCCTGGCCCGGGGGCCGCGTCCCCAAGACCGTCGGTGAGATGCTGACTAATGCCACCCGTGCCATCGCCAAGACAAACGAGTCCCTCCAGGGCGTCATCGACACGATCGACTATAATGAAACCCGCAACGGAGAGCGCGAGATCAGCGACACCGCCCTCTCGCGACTGATCGAGCTCCTCAACCGCCACCGCCTTGGCCTCAATGACGTCGAGCCCGACTTCCTCGGCCGTGCCTACGAGTACCTCTTGCGCAAGTTCGCGGAAGGCCAGGGCCAAAGCGCTGGAGAGTTCTTCACTCCGCGCGAGGTCGGACGGCTCATCGCCAAGCTCCTCCACCCCAAACAAGGCGAAGAAGTCTACGACCCCTGCTGCGGTTCCGGCGGCCTCCTCATCAAGTGCGAACTGGACCTGACCGAGCGCGAGGGCCGCGTCTCCAAGCCCCTCAAGCTCTACGGTCAGGAGTTGACCGGAGCCAGCTTCGCCATCGCCCGCATGAACATGGTCATACACGACATGGAAGGCCAGATTGCGCGCGGCAACACGATGACGAATCCGAAGTTCCTGGACGGCTCCAAGCTCAAGCGCTTCGACATCGTCGTCACCAACCCGATGTGGAACCAGGATAATTTCGACGCTCAGCAGTTCGAGAACGACCCCTTTGAGCGTTTCGCCGGCCGCGGCGGTTTCGCCCCGAAACAGAGCGCGGACTGGGCCTGGCTTCAGCATATCCACGCTTCCCTTAAGAAGGAAGGCCGCGCCGCCGTGGTCTTGGATACCGGCGCCGCCGGTCGCGGCAGCGGCGGGGCGGGCGACAACAAGGAAAAAACGATCCGGCGTTGGTTCCTGGAGCAAGACCTGCTCGAAGCCGTGATCCTGCTTCCGGAGAATCTCTTCTACAACACCACGGCGGCCGGAATCATTGCCGTGCTTAACTGCGCCAAGCCGAAGGACCGTAAAGGCCGCGTATTGATGATCAACGCAAACGCCGAGTTCGAAAAGGGCCGCCCTAAGAATTTCCTCCCCGAAGCGGCCATCGAGAAGATCGCCGCGGCCTTCCGCTCCGGCAAGGACATGAAGCGCCTTGCCAAGTCCGTCAAGGCCGACGATATTCTGGGCAAGAACGACGCCAATCTCTCCCCGTCGCGCTATATCGATACGGCGGTCGCCGCCGAGCACCGCGACATTCAGGATATTCTCAACGACCTCGCCGGGCTCGGCAAGGATTCGGCCCGGCAAGACGGCGAGCTCAAGAAAATCTTCGCGGGACTGGGCTACAAATGGGCCGGCCGCTGAGCGTCTACCGCTTCAAAGTCGAGCTGGAACGCGCGGCTGAGGTCTGGCGGATTATCGAGATCCGCGGCGACCAGAACTTGGATCGCCTTCATTGCGCCATCCAGTCGGCTTTCAACTGGGACGACGACCATCTTTACTCATTCTACTTGAGCGGCCGTCATTGGGATCAAGCGAGCGAATACTCCTCGCCCCGCACCGACGGTAAACCGCGAATGGCGAATGAGACCGAGATCGATTCTCTTGGCCTCGCGGTGGGGCGGCGCATCGCCTATCTCTTCGACTACGGAGACGAATGGCGGCATAGGATCAAGCTTCTGGAGATTTTCGATGACTCGGACGGGACACGCTACCCGAGAATCGTCGAAAGTCACGGCAATCCGCCTCCGCAGTACCCGGATTGGGACGAACCAATGGATAAGACGCCCAATCTCGATGACGCGGCCATCTTAAAAGAACTCGGCGGTCTTGCGCCGTTGGCCCGGAAGGTCCGCGAGGCGATTAAGCCGCGAGATCAACGATGCCTTTCCGAGCCGGAAGCGCAGCGGGAATACGCCGTGGTCATGGAGTTCTGCGAGGCGATCAAGAAAGCCCGTTCGAAATTCGCGCTATTCGACAATTACTGCGAGGGCGCGCTCTACTCCTGGCTGCTGATGACTCCCGATGTTCTGGCCGACGCCGGTCTCGTCCATGAGGCCGCCCGCATGTGCGAATCCTGGTCCGAGATCATGCAGCCCGAGACTTTCCTGAGCGACCGAGCCATAATCCTCGCCCAGGCCGGGGAGGCTGGCCCCGCCCGCGAGCAATTGGCCAGGAACATCGAGCGTTTCACGGAGGACGCCGAGATGCTCTCCTGCGCCGGCGACGCTTATCTTGCGCTGAAAGACCATGCCGCCGCGGAATCGTGCTATCGCCGCTCGTTGGAGTTGGAGGACGATCAACGAGACTACAACCAGACCGTCTTTAAGCTCATCCCCGTTCTCAAGGAAACCGGTAAAGGGGAAGAGGCGAAGGTCCTTGAGGCCGCGCTGCCGCGCAACCCCCTACTCGCGCTGCTTGAACGGCATGTCCCTCATGTGCGTGAGCAGCCCAAGATCGGACGCAACGACCCCTGCGCCTGCGGCAGCGGCAAGAAGCACAAGAAATGCTGCGGGAGCGGCGCATGAAGACCTCCACGCAGATTCTTCGCCTGATCCGCCAGGGTGAATCGGAGGCGGTTGGGTTCAAGGAATCGTTCGGCCGCGAGGTCGTCGAGGCGGTCTGCGCCTTCGCCAACGCCAAGGGCGGCGTCGTACTCGTCGGAGTCGCTGATAGCGGCAACGTTCAGGGCGTCCAAATCGGCAAAGGCTCGCTGAAAGACGCCGCCAATCAGATCGCTCAGGGAACGGGCCTTCACCCTTCGGTCGAGACCGCGAGCGCCCACGGCAAGACCATTCTCGTCATTTGCATTGAGGAAAGCCGCATCAAGCCGGTCATGTTCCACGGCCGGGCTTACGTCAGGGTCGGAAACACCACGCGGCTCATGAGTCAGGAGCAGTTGACTCGGACCGTGCTCAAAAACGCCGGCATCACCTGGGACGAACTGGCGGAGTCCCGGGCGTCCCTCGTCGACATCGATTTGCCGAAAGTTCGAGAATTCATCCAGCTCGTCAAAGAAAAAAAGCGGCGGCCGCTCCCCGCGAAAATTCAACCCCGGGAGCTTCTTAAGAGACTGGAACTTTTACACGACGGCCGCCCGACCAGGGCCGCCGTCCTGCTCTTCGGCAAGAATCCGCAGCGCTTCTACGGCCATGTATTCCTGAAAATCGGACGCTTCCGAAATGAGACTCTCATCGTAGACGACCGCGAGGTCCACGGCACGCTGTTCGAGCAGGTCGCGGGTGCCATGGACTATTTCCGGGAAAAACTCGACACGCGCTTCGTGATGACGGGGCGGCCTGAGCGGGACGTGATCTGGGAGTACCCGCTCGAGGCCCTGCGCGAGGCGGTCACGAACGCCGTCTGCCACCGCGACCATATCGGGGGCGGACACACGCAGATTCGGATTTACGACGACAAGATCATGGTTTGGAACTCCGGCGGCCTGCCCGAGGGGCTCTTCCTAAAAACGCTCAAGAAAAACCGCCGCTCCGTCCAACGCAATCGCCTGGTCGCCGCCGCGTTCTTCTACGCCGGCCTTATTGAACGCTGGGGCGGGGGCATCGAGAAGATGCTCACGCTGTGCGCGGAC
>CAZGVK010000064.1:0-3832 GCA_964529095.1 uncultured Elusimicrobia bacterium | reverse complement strand
TAATAATTTTTGGGCGGCAACGGCTACGGCCCCCGTTTACACTACCGGCATTTCTTTGAATCAATTCTTAACGGCAACGGCCACGACAACGACGACAAGGAAAACGGATAAAAATACGACTACAACATCAACGGAAAATATATTACTGTTGCGTTAGCTACTGGCTCTCGGGATGCCATAATAGATGTTTCTTGGAGCGGTAGAGACCTCGACCTGAACGCGAGCGATGATGCCTGTTCCCTCGTCAGTTACGTTCCAAGATCGGTCAACCGCGGACCCCACTTGTGAGGAGATTTCGATGAATTGCCCTAAATGCCAAGCAGCGATGGAATCTGTGAAGTATGAAGGCGTCGAGATCGACCGGTGTACGGCCTGCAAGGGCCTTTGGTTCGATATGTTGGAACAAGAGGACCTCAAGAAGCTACAGGCGGCGAAGAAAATTGATATCGGTGACGCCATGGCCGGAAAAAAACTCGACTTCAAGAGTGATATTGAATGCCCTAAGTGCCATGCCCAGATGCTGAAGATGGTGGTATTGAACCAACCCCATATTCGCTATGAGTCATGTTCTGTTTGCTACGGCGTGTTCTTCGATGCAGGTGAGTTCCGAGATTACAAAGAAGAGACGGTCGCTGATGTTTTTAAGGACCTTCTCGCCATTGCCCGCAATTAGGAAGCGTAACGAAATAAATGAGTGAATTTATGGCGGCGAGGCACCCGTCTGGCAAGGCGCGAAGAGCGAGCATACCGCTAGGTATGTGAGCGATGAGCAACGCAGCCAGGCGGGATGCATCGGCGTTATAAATCGCTCATTTATTTCGTTACACTTCCTTAGCTTGAGAAATGCGCTCATGCCGCATACGATCCAACCCGCCAAATTATTCCCTGCTCCCGCCTGTTAGCCCTGTTGCTTGTCTCGCCCGGGGAACGGATACCGGTAGTCGCGCGGCGGATGGAAGAGCGTAGATTCGAGCGGAACAACAAACCCCATTGACGCCCCGTGTTAAAATCCTAGAGAAAGGGATCGGACAACGCGGTTAGAGTCAAGCATCGGCATACAAAAACACATAGTTATTTTGCGCTCCCTCTTAACGACGTGCTTCGAGCTCGTTCCAGCGGGCAAACAGCGCCTCTATGCTTTGCCTCGCCTCATCGAGACGCGCCTGGCGTTTGATTAATTCCGGAGCGTCAGACGCGACCCGCGGATCATCGAGCGCGGCGCGCGCCAGCGCAACTTCATTCTCCGCAGCCTTGATGCTCGTCTCCATCTTCTGGAGCTCCTTCTCTTCCTTCGCTGAAAGATCCGGTTTTGCCGGCATAGCAGAGACTGAAGGCCGCAAGACGCCGCGCGAATCCTCCTCCAGGCGCGCGGCTTCCCATTGAGAAATATCCGAGTAGAAATTCGCCTGGCCCTTGCCGTCGAGAGCCAGTATTCGGCGGGAGACTCGATCGAGAAGATACTGGTCATGGGTCACAAGCACAAGCGCTCCCGGAAACTCCATCATGCTGTTCTCAAGAACCTCCAAGGACTGGAGGTCGAGATCGTTGGTGGGCTCATCGAGCAATAATATATCCGCAGGGCGAAGCATCAGGCGCGCGATGAGAACGCGCGCCTGCTCGCCGCCTGACAGGCGGCTCATCGGGTACTCCATTTGCTCCTTGCGAAACAGAAAGCGCTCGGCCCAGCCATACACATGAATGCGAACGCCCCTGAAGTCCACATGCTCGCCCGCTTCGCACAAGGAACGCTTAAGCGTCTTCCCCATGTCGAGCTGCTCTCGGCGCTGATCGAAGGTTACGACATTGAGGCGTTCCACTCTCTTAATCGTTCCTTTGTCCGGCATAAGAGTGCCCTCAAGGATCCTGAGCAAGGTACTCTTTCCCGCGCCGTTCTCGCCCAATAATCCCAGCTTATCGCCTGGGCTCAAGATCAGGTCAAGCGGACCGAAAAGCTTCCTGCCGCCGAGAGATTTTTCGACGCCGATGGCGCGCAAAAGGCTCTTGCTCTGCCTCTGCGTCGCGTCGAAATCGATCTCGGTCGCACGGACCTGGGCGTTTCGGAACTTAAGCTCGGCTAAGTCTGCGATCATATTTCCCGCACGATCAATGCGCGCCTGTTGCTTGGTCGCGCGCGCCTTCGGCCCCTTGCGCAACCAGGCGATCTCGCCGAGCACCGTGTTCTGCATCGTCTGCTGAAGCGTCGACTGGTGGCTGAACAAAGCCTCGCGTTTTTCAAGAAACTCGCTGTAATTTCCTGAGCTTGAAAAGTGTCCGTCCTTGTAGCGCTTGTTGAGTTCGACGACGCGATTGCAGGCTCGTTCTAAAAAACTACGGTCGTGGGTGATGGTCAGAAACGCGAAGGTGAGGTTTGAAAGGAAGCTCTCTAGCCAGCGCACGCCATCAAGATCAAGATGGTTCGTCGGCTCATCGAGCAGGAGCAGGTCGGGCTCGCGCAAGACCTGGGCTAAAATCGCAAGGCGCTTGCGCCAGCCACCGGAAAGATTCCTCACGAGCTGTCTCGGGTCGGGAAATCCCGCCTTCTCCATGCCCGCCGACACGCGCATGTCGATTTCCCAGTCCTCAAGGTCGAGACCCTGGAGCGAGCGATTCAACTCGTCAGAGATGGTCCAGGCTTCTCTGAGGGCCTCAATCCGGTCTTCTTGCGGAAGGTAGCCGACGCGCAGGACGCGGCGCGCAACGATCTTCCCCTCATCTGCGGTCTCAAGGCCGGCCAGTATCTTCAATAGCGTGGACTTACCTCCGCCGTTGGGGCCGATCAGGCCGGTCCTCTCTTTCTCAAAAAGACCGAACGACAGGCCTTCAAAGAGCGGGCGGACGCCGAAACTCTTGGTGAGGTTTTGACAACTGAGAAGTATAGTCACAGGCGGGGTGCGCGACAGAGTATAGCGCATCGCCGGTGTCCTTCCGGCAAAGCCATGCATGTGATGCTACGGCCGCAGCATCATTGGACAGATCAAAAACTACATGTGCACGTCTTTACTTGCGTGATCAGCTATCTGCTAGCTCGCCTGCTGCATCGGCGCGCACAACAATCGACCGGCTACACGCGGAGCATGGGGCGCTTGATTGAGACCCTGGCTGAAGTTCGTCGCACGAGCGTTGCCCGATCCACGCGCAAGGGGAGCCTTCGTGTTGCCACCCAGCTTGAAGAAATTGATCCTGAGGTGGCTGGGCTCATTGACGTCTTGAAAATCAGCACTCTGAGCTCGGCGCCGTAGGCGCCCGAGCCCGTGCATCCCCCCTACGGGGGGATGCACGATCCGTCGGGGGGAACAATATCTTCACAACGGAACCGAAATATTTGCGTTTAGTGTATACAGCGACGCTCTGGATTAGCCTGTATTTATAAATGTTTATCTTCAGTTCGTCTTCAATGCAGGTAAACTCACGCTAGCTCGTTTAGATTTTCCACGCCCATTAGAATGCTCCTTTGGGGGCATCCTATCAAAATTCGGAAAAATCAAAAATCCGCAAGGGATTTTTGAAAACCTTCTCCGTCGAGGACTACTTTAGGCTGGCTGTTTGCTCAGAGGTCTGTGGGGAGGGTTTCGGGCCTGGGAATTACGGCGGTAGGCTGGTACGAAGAACCTGTCGATCCTTCATCGGGAAATCGGACGTTTTGCGCAAGGAGGGAAAGAACTTCGGGACCTGAGTTGTGAAGCCTGACGCCGCTCCCCGTGGCCTATCAATGGGTAGACATCACCGCATACCAGGTGGCAGCCGCTGACTCGTCGAGAACTTCAGACGGCTAAAGTCTTACAACATTTCAAGATGGCCGTTCCGAGAATAATCGCGGTAGTTCTGCCAAAAC
>CAZGVK010000063.1:0-2870 GCA_964529095.1 uncultured Elusimicrobia bacterium | reverse complement strand
GGTTTACGTCACACCTTCGCCGTGCGGCTACTTCAATCGGGCGCGGCGCAGCTTCCTTTTATCCAAGCATCGAGGCTCAGTGGCGAGGGCGCTGATTTCCATGCCAACAAGCAAAGCGCAAGCAGGCCGCCATCAACGAGCAAGGCTTGAAGCTGCGTCAGGTGGACCGCTTCGCCGAAACAGCCGCAGTTGGGAAGTTCGATGCCTTTGATTTGGACCGAAAGCAACGTGCCTAGAAATGCGGCAAACAGCACTCCGGCGCTGAGCGCTGTCGCGCGCAGGCGCAGGGCGAGGATTAAAGACCATCCGATCCAGAGCTCGATCCAAGGCAGGAAGGTCGCAACACTCAGGAGCATGTCCTGGGGAAGAAAATCATATGAACCGATCACGATCGCAAACTCCTCAGACGGCCCGGCGGCCTTTGTCGCACCCGCGTACACGAGGACAGCGCCGACAAGCACGCGCGCGGCTAGGCCGACTGCGCCACAAAGAGAGAACGCTTCCCATCTGCTCTTTATTGGGGAGAGGGCGACGGCAGATGGAATGCGCCTATTCATTTTTTCAATTCCTTCTCAATCCAAAGTGCGCCTCGCGCGGAAAGCTGTCGTGAGCCGACGAAGCGTTTGCCATTGATAAAGAAGGTCGGCGTGGATCCAACCCAGGCGTTGCGACCGTCTGTGGCGTCAGCGCTGACGAGCGCATTGACGGCGGGCTCTTGGCGGCAGGTGCTCCATGCGGCAAGATCGAGTTGCAGTTGTTTCGCATAAAAGGTCAGAAGTTCTGAGGACTTTTCATTTGTCCATTCTTCCTGACGGTCGTAGAGTTTGTGATGAAACTCCCAGAACTTTCCCTGCTTGCCGGCGCATTCGGAGGCGATCGCGCCCATCCGCGCCCATCGGTGCATGCGTTCAAGAGGAAAATGCTTGTAAACGAGGCGAATTTTACCATCGTATAATTTAAGTAAAGCGCGCATCGGCGCCTCGGCGTCTCGGCAGGCGGGGCACTCGAAATCAGAGAACTCGACGATGGTCACTTTCGCATTGATCGGTCCCAGCGTACGATAATCGGGCGCTGGGGAATAGAAGGGCTTGCGGGCGCGACGCGCGAGCAGGAAAGAACCCGCGCATGCGGCAACCACGAGGGCAGAGGAAACGATCAGGCGGGGCAGTCGATCCATGGGCAAGACTCAGGCGCCGGCGGGGGCGCCTACCCGGACCGAACTTGCACCGGCTGGTTCAACACAGCTTACAGAACGCGACATATCGTGAGGATCATAGAAAATAAAGCACCCCCATTGGACAGGCGATTGCCTTTCCGCGTTCACTGGGAAGGCAATCGCCGGAACGAAGGGGGGCGCTTCTATCAGCGAACGAGCTTGTCAGCGGTAGGCAAGCCAGCACCTTGGCCGATATCCGGTATTCCCGGAAGCTTCGTCGACGCGGCCGCCAGTGCCGTCCGTGCCTGCTCAGGCGTAGCGCCCTTATGTGTCGCGACGTACAGCGCCGCTAAGCCGGACACATGCGGCGTGGCCATAGAGGTCCCTGAGAGCGTGCTGTAGCTACCGTCCTTATAAGTGGATTTGACGGCTACCCCTGGCGCGATGACCGCAACAGCCGGTCCGCGGCTTGAAAATGGAGCAAGTTTATTGTTCATATCCGAGGCTGCGACGGCGATAGCGCCAGGATAAGCCGCCGGATAGCCTACCGCGCCACCGGAATTTCCGGCCGCCGCGATGAGGATCACGCCGCTCTTGCGCATCGCCTCGACGGCATCGGCCAAGGCTTGGTTGCCCTGCTCCGCTCCGAGGCTCATGCTGGCAACCTCCATTTTATTCTCGATGGCCCAGAGCATGCCGGCGATAACATCGTCATAGGTTCCCGATCCTGCCGCATCGAGAACCTTAACGCCATAGAGGTCGATCTGCGGCGCGACACCGACGACACCCTGCTTATCGTTCTTCGCGGCGATCGTGCCCGCGACATGCGAGCCGTGGCCGTTATCGTCATTAAAGGTCGCCGCAGTTGAGATTGCGTTCCAGCCGCCTTTGAGAATGCCGGCGAACTCGGGGTGGGTCATATCAATACCCGTGTCGATGACCACGAGTTTAACGCCCTTTCCCTGAGTGGTCGTCCACGCGTCCGGCGCTTTCACTCGGGAGATGCCCCACGGCGTCTCTTGTCCGTTCGGAGCGGGCGCCGCTACCCCTGGAAGTTTCTTGAGAGCCTCAATGCTCCTGAATATTTCAAGAGTCGAGGGAAGCGCAAAGTCTATGCCGCGCGCATCAGCCATTTTTAGCCAGTTTATTTTCGGGTCGCTGTCGATGCTCTTGATCTCACTCATCGCCTGCAGCTTGCTTTCGGCGATATTGATCTCAGGGTATTCGACCACGACGGCGTTGATGAGCCGCAGCTCCCTTACGACGGTTCCTCCGGAAGCCGCCGCCATCGCCACGCGCTGAGCCGGGCTCATGCCCGGTTGGAAAACGACGATGCGGCGCTCGACAGCGAATGCGGATGAGGAAGCAAGCAGGAGCGATAGCGCGAGAAATCTCGCCACAAATATTTTAATCATAAACCCTCCAGTAATATCTCGCCGCGACCCCTCGCGACGCCCGACTAAAAACCATATAACATATTTCTAGTCCGCAAGTCCTATATTAAACTAGGTCTTTGGACCTAGTTTTCCACAGTGTGAACAACCTGTGGATAAGGGTTGGCGAAAAATAACTATGTGTTTTTATCATGCGTACTTTGCTTGACAAAATGTAATATATACATTACTATATGTAATCTAAAGATTACTTTATTGGAGGTTTTTATGATCGACGCACAGTCGTGGCACAAGTTGCAGAAAGCTGTTGGTTTGGGCTG
>CAZGVK010000062.1:0-3089 GCA_964529095.1 uncultured Elusimicrobia bacterium | reverse complement strand
ATCCGGCGCTGATCGCAATGTTCGAATCTCTTGAGAGACGCCACAATGGCTCGGTACGCTTTCACCGCGCGTTCGACGACTCCTTCGCGCGCCGTATTTACGCGGCGTCCGATATTTTCCTGATGCCTTCGCGTTTTGAGCCATGCGGTCTTGGGCAGATGATCGCGATGCGCTACGGAGCTGTCCCCGTGGTTGCAAAGACCGGAGGCTTAAACGACACTGTATTTGAGTCTCCGCACGAGGGAAGGCCCGCCAACGGCTTTCTGAGCAAGCCTGGCGATGGTGAGGATCTTGCGCGGGCGCTCGACCGGGCCTTGGCCGCATTCCATGAACCCGGATGGGATGCGCGAGTGCTCTCCGGGATGGCGGAGGATTTCTCCTGGGACCGCTCCGTGGATATTTATCTGGATATTTTTCATGAGGCTATGCTCCAATGAAGGTTCGCGTCTCACGGTCAGTTTTATTATTCACCGCGCTGAGCACGGCGACGGCGGTTGTTCTGTGGCAGACGCGGGCATTGCCGCCGCGTTCGCTTCTTCCTGCGGTCGAGGCTGAGGCGTTCACTCTTCTGACCGGGCGCGCGGCGGCGTCTACGCCCGAACTATGGGAACGACTGAAAGTGATGGGTGTGGCGGCCGTGGTGCTTCGCGAGGAAACCGCAGCCGAACTTGTGGCGCGTGGCGAAGCTCTCCACTTTTCCCGCGCTGAAATCGAGAAGTGGCGTCTGCTCGGCTTCATCTCCGCAGGCGGAGGTCCGCAGACTGATTCTCTGTGGGCCAAGGATGCGAAGATATTGGCGCGTCTTCCGGGTTCCTTGCGAAATTCCTCGTCCCCTGCGTTGGTTTCTTTGAATTTGCCGCTGGGCGCAGATCTCACTCAAGTGTCGGCGGGCTTTGACCCGGAGACAGTCGCGGCCGTCTCGGCCGCGGGACTGATCCCGGTCGTAGCCTCGACGCGCCCTTTTGTGTCCGTTGCCGGGCACAAACTTTGGATACGCTCCGTGCCCGCCGCCGCGCGGCCGTCGGAGATCCTGCGCACAGCATATGCCCGCGCTCAGCGCCTGCTCATTTTCCGGCTGTCCGCCGATGTTGGAATTGAGAAGAACCTGGAACAACTGCGAGCAGCGCTCAAGATTATAAAAAACGCAGGCCTGCTGGAGGCGCTTCCGGCCTCAGAACCCAGCGCTTCAATGTCTCGATTGGAAAGAAGCGCGCGTATTTTCCTCTTATACGCGATCGGTCTTCTGGGGCCGCTATTGGCCATGCGGTCCGGGCTCAGCGCTGAGCGCAAGGTCCGCGGCTGGGTCGCGGCACGCGCTCCGATTGCGGCGCCGGTGCCCGAGATAGCGGCCGGCCTTGCCGTCGTGTTGGCCGCAGCCTCGATTGCCGGCCTGCTTGCCGTTGTGGCGGCAGGGCCGGAAGTGCGACAGGCCTTCGCCCGCAATTGGACCTTGTGGACCTTGTCGGCGCCGCTCGTCGTAGGCGCGATCGCGCTGTTTATCTCGGAAAGCCGCGCGTTGCGCGCCTGCTGGCGATCTCCGTTGCGCGTGTGCGACCTGGTCATAGCGTTCGCGCTGACAGCGGTATTGTTCGGTCTGCTGACGCCTCGGGAGACTTTGCGCTTTGCCGATCTCTGGGAGCGGGTGGACCGTTTTTCCATTGCAACCGACGCGCTCTGGTGGTGGCCGTGGCGTTGGCGCGAGATTTTTATCGGCACGCCGAGCCTGGTCCTTGCCTTGATCTTGGTGGGCAGGCGCAAGACCGCGACTCAAGACGACGCGGGGACATTTTTCTTAAAAGTCCTCGTCGATCCGCGTGGATGGCTGATCGTCGGCCTGCTCGCGCCCGCGGGGGCGGTGGCCGCAATCGGCGCCGGCGGCGCACCGCCGCTAGCGGCCATCGCTCACGGGGCCGTCGCGTGCGTTTGCGGAGCGGCGCTCGGTTTCTTGTTGGCGGGATTGCGCTCCCGCATGGAAGAGTGGGTCCTCAGGCCCTCCGCGTACTGACATCGCCAAGGCAATCAAAAAGCATTGACAAAAATCGGCGTCAGGATTAGACTAACAATATAAAAAAATCGACAAGAGCGCTATCGACTTTGGCTGTTTTGGGTGCTTGTTCTAATAATGAAAAAACAGCTAAACTCCTTCATATGAAGCATTCTTTTCACGTTAAAAAACTGCTCCTTGTTCCCGTAATTTTTTGCATTCTTACGCCTTCCTTGGCTATCTCCGGCGTGTCTTCACCCTCTTTAATCGCTGATTCGCATGTCCATCTTCAGAGCAAGACTCTTGTTGATTCCTTGAGAATCCCATTACTACCTGTTGTCACCGGAGAAGATGTCTTAAAGGAGATGGATCGGTTGGGGGTCTCCCATGCGGCGGTCCTCAGCGGCGCCTACTTATACCACTATTACGAAGGTTCCGACCGACGCCAAAAAGTGGAGATGGAAAACGATTTCGTGGCCTCAGAAATTAAAAAATCTGGAGGTCGTCTGATTGGATTGTGCAGTTTTCCTTTTTTAGAAGATTGGATCGATGCGGAATTAGACCGTTGTCATAAAATCGGACTCAGGGGCGTAAAACTCCATCTTGCCACCAATCAAATCGATCTCGCGCAGCCAGCGATGGGAAGGCGCTATCGGATGATTTCAGAAAAGGCAGCGGCGCTTGGGATGGTGGTATTGGTGCATCCACAGATTAACGATGAAAAATCTTGGTGGGAGTTAATGTCGCAGTCTGTTATGGGCGCGAATACCATTTTTGCTCATGCGCTGAGCCGCAACTTCCCCATGCTCTCGGACCTCGGACTGGCAGGAGATCCTCGATACATTGAGAACCTATACCTCGATGTCAGCGCCACGATTTATCAGTATCGAAACGCTCCCGTTTCATTACGCCAAAGCCTTGTTTGGCACTTGCGTTTCATAGGCATAGATCATATTCTCTTTGCTTCCGATTTTCCGTTTTTCTCAATGGAGGAATCCATCGCTGCTTTGGAAAAATTCTCACAACAGGAATTGGGATCGGACGGCTTTTCAGACACCGACCTCGAAAAAATTAAGTTTAATAATTTTGAGAAACTATTCCTGCA
>CAZGVK010000061.1:0-25338 GCA_964529095.1 uncultured Elusimicrobia bacterium | reverse complement strand
CCTGCGCCGCCGACCCCGCTAGAGAACTTAGGGTTGACGCAATAATAACTTTGTGATTTTTGGATGTCGAGGCGATACTCTAACAAGGCGCGAGAAGGGAGCATACCGATAGGGTGTGACCGACGACCGCGCCATAAGGCGAGGAAGTGTCCCTTCCGAAATCCCAAGGAAAGGGATCGAGCAACGCAGTTAGAGTGAAGCATCGGCATACAAAAACACATAGTTATTTTTGCGCCAATCCTTAGTGCGTCTAAAACTGGTGGGCAGTATAGGATTCGAACCTATGACCCCTGACGTGTGAGGTCAGTGCTCTACCGCTGAGCTAACTGCCCGAAAATATTGACGTATTATAGCACGTCGTCAACTCACTTGGCCGTCCGGGGTTGTTAGAGGAATAAGCATAGAGGCCGAAAGACCTTCGGAAAATGCCGGCATGTCTCCAGCATAATGGTTTTGGTAGGATGCCGATATGTTCAGGGAGTTGCGCGGCCTCGCGAGCGAGACGGCGGTGTACGGACTGTCCACGGTTCTGGGGCGTATGCTGAGCTTCCTGCTCACGCCGCTGTATTCCCATCTTCTATCGCCGGCAGATAATGGCGCGATGCAGGCGCTATACGCCTGCATCGCCTTTTTCTCCGTGATCTGCGGGCTCGGCCTCGACACGGCCTACCTGCGTCTGGGCCGCCGCGACGGCAAGGCCGATCAAGCAGCTTTCGGCTCGGCCTACATAATGATCACAGGCGCGGCGCTGGCCGTGTCAGGTCTGCTCTATCTCGCAGCGTCGCCCCTGTCGCTTGCAATCGGCCTCCCCGCCGGATCCGCCGTTCTCCTTCGCTATAGCGCGTATATTCTCGCTGCCGACGCGGCCATGCTGCTGCCCTATGCGGAGTTGCGCGGCGCGCACCGTGCCGGGGCTTATGCGGGCGTTAAGATTGCGGGCATCGTCATCAACATTGTCCTCGCTTATGTATTCGTGCGCATTCTCGATCTCGGCCTGCGCGGCGTATTCCTGGCCAATCTCGTCGCGTCGCTCTCAAGCCTCGCAATGCTTGCGCCCGTCATCGTCGACCGCCTCGGCGCGCCCAACCGCGCGCATCTCAAGACGATGCTGTCCTTCGGCCTGCCTCTAATCCTCGCGGGCTTGGGCTCGATGGTTGTACAGGTCGCCGACCGTCCCCTGCTCGCAAAAACAGCAGGGCTCGTCGCGGCGGGCATCTACGGCACCTGCTACAAGCTCGGAATCGCCATGATGCTGCTCGTCGGCATGTTTGACCAGGCCTGGAAGCCCTTTATTTTAGAACGTTCCAATCGCCCCGATGTCGGTGCCATCATCGCGCTCGTGCTCACCTATTTCAGCGCGCTTGGCGCTTGGGCGCTGCTCGCCATCGTCTTCTTCATCGAACCGTTGGTTACCGCGCCGCTGTTCGGCGGCAAGCCCCTCATCCATCCTTCATTCTGGAGCGGTCTTTCCGTCGTGCCGGTCGTGACCCTCGCCTACCTCTTCAATGGTCTTTATTTCGTCATGCTGGCGCCGCTGATGCTGGACAAACGCACCCTCGCGGTCTCGGCCGCGACCTGGCTGGGCGCTTTCGTCAACTTGACGCTCAACTGGTTCTTGATTCCGCAACTTGGCATGATGGGCGCTGCGTGGGCCACGTGCGCGGCGTACGCGACGATGACGGTGACGGTGTGGGCGTTGGGGCTTTCCGCGCTCCCTGTCTCTTATGAATGGAAGCGGCTCGCGCATCTCGCGAGCTGGACGGCAGTGTTGTGGTTGTCGTCTGCGAACGTAGGCGTTGCCGGGCGCTTTCTGCTCCTTGCCGTTTATCCAGCGGGACTGCTGCTCTTAGGTTTTTTCAGCGCGGAAGAACTTGCTGAATTGCGATCCTTATTCAATGTACGACAAGCTTGATATTCAAGAACTCATCTATCGAATACAGGGGGCCGTGCCGGTTTTCCCGGCCAACGGCGCCCTCGCACGGATCGAGGCCTTTCATTCTTTCAATCAGCAGCGGCAAATTCGGTACGAGGGGCGCGGAATGGAGAATAGCGTGAAGGTGCGCCGATTGTTCCCTGGAAAGACATAATATCGCGCTGAGAAATAGCCATCCTGCGGTGCCGACGATCAATATCCGAGAACACGACGCAAGCACTGCGCTCGCATTATTCTCAGACCGGGGAAGTATGGAATTTACTACTATTTTTAAGCAGTAAAATAATTTGGAAGGGTGGCCGAGCGGTCGAAGGCGCACGACTGGAAATCGTGTAGGGTGTAACAGCCCTCGAGGGTTCGAATCCCTCCTCTTCCGCCAGTTTTTGAAAGCTCCACGCTCGCTTCCCTCGCGCCCCATTGTCGTCCTCCTCGCGTGCGCCTTGCTTGTGCTGGCCTTTGCGCCCGCGCAATACTTTGGCCGCCAGCAGGACGACGCGCTGTACCTCATCGGCGCGCACGCGCTGACGCTGGGCCGTTACTGTCTGCTCACCACCCCCGGTTGCCCCCCGCTGACGATGATCAACCCGGCATGGCCCGTTTTTCTGGCGCCCCTGGCATATCTCACCGAACGCACGGAGCCATTTCAGGCCCTGTCCGCGCTCTTGCTTGCCGGTGTTCCCATCGCGATATGGGCCTGGCTCCGGCGACGCTCCGACGAGATGACAGCGCTTCTTGCCGCCAGCTTGTTCGCGTCATCACCCATCGTCTTGTCGCAGGCAGGCACGGTGATGTCGGAAGCCCCATTCACTCTCGCCTTGCTCGCTTTTCTCGCCACCGCCGAGACAGGCCTCGCATTCCCCGCCGGGCTCGCCGCAACGGTCTTGCTCCTCACGCGCACGGCCGGACTAGCCGTTATGCCCGCCCTCGCGATCGCTTTTCATGACAACAAACGCGACGCGACGCGAGCTTTACTTCTCCCCACGCTCGCCTTCGGAGCGTGGGCCGCTTGGTCATGGTCGCAGATTCATTCCGTCGATAAATTCAACATGTTCTCCCTGACCTATGGAGAAAATCCCCTGTCTAAACTCGCATACGTTGCGGTCTCAAACATGCGCTACTATGCCGAAGAATGGGGCGGCTGCTTTACGCCCCCCTTATTCTTGGGCGGCGCTCCCGCCTGCGTCTTGGGCATATTGCTCGCCGTTGCGGCATCGCGCGGCCTCCTCTTAGCTCTGCATCACCGCAGGAATGACCCCGCCGCCTGGGCGCTCGTGGGAACAGCGCTCATGCTCGGCATCTGGGGCTGGCAATATGAACGCTACCTGATTCCGCTTCTGCCGCTGCTGCTTTGGGCTCTCGCGAAAGGCCTCGGCGGCGCGGCCAAGCCCTCGCTGGCTATACTTTTGATCCTTCAGTTGGCAATGCAAACCATTCCTCGTCTTGGTCGCCCAAGTCCATGGGCCGAACCGGAGCTCGCCAAGACCTACTCCTGGCTTTCCCGACGACCGCGACCGGCGTTGCTCAGCAGCGCTGAATATGTGCGCGATGGCTGGCTCTCCGGCCTGCCCAGCCGAGCGTTGCCTCTCATCGAGCGCGACGAGGATTTCCACGCAACTCTGAAGGCCGCGCGCGTGACCTTGATCCTTCGTGTCGATGGCCAGGACTACGGGCTCGAGTCTGACGCATCGGCTATGCCGCGCCGGAATCTGGAGCGGATATACCATCGGCTCGATGACACGCGATTCTTCCAAAAACTTTATACGGAACCCGCGGAGCGGGCAACCGTCTACGCGCCCGCCGTCAATTGAAGGGCCAGCCGATAGGAAGGAGCTTGAAGAAATTGAAAATAGCCCCGGTCGCCAGAAAAGGCCCGAACGGGATGGCATCGTAGCGTTTGGCGCGGCCCGCGCTGAGAAGCGCCAAGCCGTAAATTGAGCCTAGAAAAGAGCCGATCATCAGGCAGTCGAATGCTCCGGTTACTCCCGTCCACGCCCCGATCCCCGCCAACAGCTTCACGTCCCCGCCGCCGAAGGCCTCCTTTTTAAAGATCCACGATCCGACGACCGCGACCGAGTATCCCAATGCAAAGCCAAGTGCTGCGCCCCTGAAGCTCCACCACAGCGCCAAAGCCCAAGCGCCCGAATGATCCGCGCCGCTGTATGGATTAAATGGCGAAAAGAGCAGCCCGGCGAGGACTAGCCCGAACGAGAGCTCGTCAGGAATCAAAAATGTATCCCAGTCGATGAACGCTACAGCAAGCAAAACACCGCAGGCTGCGGCGGAAGCGCCCGCGAAGATGGGCGTCTGGCCCCATTTCAGCCACAAGCCTCCCGCGAGCAGAGACATCGCGGCCTCAATGAGTGGATAGCGGACCGAGATGAGTTCACGACAACACCGTCCGCGTCCGCGCAGAAGCAGCCAGGAAAGCACCGGCACATTGTCACGCCATGAGATCATTTGTCCGCAACGCGGACAGCGCGAACGCGGGACCACGACCGACTCCTCGCGAGGAAGCCGCCAGATAACGACGTTTAAAAAGCTTCCGAACAAACCGCCGAACAGGCAGGCGAGAAAAGGGGAAGGGTCCATATGAAATAGCATAGAGATCGGCCCCCGAAATCTTTCGACCTCGGGGGCCGACATCGTCAAGCGTCTAGCTTAGTAGCTCGTCCAGAGATTACCCTTTGTGTCGGTATGCGTGCAGTTGACAACCACAGCGCCAACATTGGCGTTGGTCGTCTGATCGTTGTAATACCACCCGGCCGCGTCCGAGGGAGTGGCTGACACCGTCAGCAACACGATCCCGCTGCTGTCTGCGTGGTAGTTCGGCGTCTTGGCTACGGGGATGGTGGCTATGTACTTGCCGGCGATCGTCAGCGACGTCAAGTTCGCGGGGTACTGACCTTCCATCTCACTGTAATAGATGCTCACGGCCCCGCGCAACGCGGTCAGGTTGCCCTTTGAAGCGCCCTCACCCGACTTGCGAATCAGCTCAGCGAACTTCGGAATGGCGACCGCCGCGAGAATGCCGATAATCGCAACGACGATCATCAGCTCAATAAGCGTGAAGCCCTTCCTGGACAACTCTTTCAACTTAGTCATGACATGACCCCCTTGTGTCGTTTTATTTATGAATAAAGAGTAAATATTTTTTATATCGACAGGCTCGGTCAATCCCTGAAGTATAACCGCCGTTTTAGAAGCTGTCAAGCAAACATAAGGAAAACGCAAGGGAAAATCATGGTGATTAGAGTCACACCCTTGCACGCTTTTCATCCCGCCTGGTGGGCAGGAAGGGACTTGAACCCTTAAGAGCTTGCGCCCACACGGTCCTGAGCCGTGCGCGTCTGCCAGTTCCGCCACCTGCCCGCCGCGCGGGATGAAGTGCTACAATCCGATGATACGATATCATGGCGCGCAAAGACAACACGGACGAAAAAAAGGTCGTTGCGACCAACCGGAAAGCGCGTCAGTTCTATGAAATACTGACCATCGTCGAAGCCGGCATCCAATTATCCGGACCGGAGGTCAAGTCCCTGCGCGGCGGCAACGCGAGCCTCGACGGGTGCTACGCCCGCCCCAATGACGGCGGGGAACTCTATCTTCATAATTTCTACATTCCCCCCTATGTCTTTACGGCCGCGCTCGAGCCGCCGGACACGCGCCGAAACCGAAAACTGCTGCTGCACGGCGCTGAAATCAGAAAAATACTCGGAAAGCTCACGACCAAAGGTCTCACCCTCATCCCGCTCGAGGTCTACTTCAAGAACGGCTGGGCAAAAGTCTCCCTGGGTCTGGCCAAAGGAAAAACCGGCGCCGACCGCCGCGACTCTCTGAAGAAAAAAGACCTTCGCCGTGAGGCCGAGAAAAGCTTTAAAGGCGTCTACCGCGGCTAAGGAAGCGTAACGAAATAAGCGGCGCGATTCCGCACCCCGATTTCTAAAACCGGACGCCGAGCCCGGCTTCGGCCCCGGCTTGAGCGTGGACCATGGTCGCGGCCAAGCTCAAGTACGTGAACTGGTAGGGCGTCAGACGCACGCCAAGGGTGAATCGGCTCTCGAGTGTGTTGGCCGCGCGCCCGTTGAGCGCCGGGTCAAGCGTTGACCGGCGCACGAGAAGATGAATGCGATCAAGACCGACGCCTGCATAAGGCGCCCAGAGCGGCGTGCCGGCCGAGCAGACGATGTTCGCACCGAAATGCGACGCGGAAAAATCCTCGTGTACCACTGAATGGCCGACGACCGAGACGAGGATCTGCGGCGCCCACGGCTTATCGGACGTCGCGTAAAGCCCATAACGAATGCCGCCGCCTGCAATCGTCAGGCCCTGAAAGGAGACCCCGCGGATGAAGCCGCTGAGCTTGAAGATCATGCCCACCTCGGCCTGCACCCATGGCAGGCCGAACGCGCGCACGCCATTATTGCGCATGATGCGATTGCCTGGAGACGGATAAAATTGCCCGCCAAATCGCGCGCCAAGGTCAAAGCCAGTCAGGCCCAGCGATCGGCCGCTCTGGAAGGTCGCCGAACCAAGAATGCCTCCAAGGTCTCGCGCGAAAGGCTTCAGAGAACTCGCGTCGGCATAGCGCGCGAAACCGTCAAATTGCTCCGCGCCGGCGGATACGGCAGACAGGAGTACGGCGGCAAGAGCGAGTCGCAGCATGCCCGCCGATTATGCGTTATCACGAGGTCCGGCCTCAACTGAAACCTCTGAAATAATATCGCTCGCAAGGCGCAGGCCGTTCAACGTCAGGTTCGGCTCATGGCGAACGCCCGGCAAGTCCTTTAAGAACAGCGGCGCCAAGCCGCCCGTGGCCACGACGGCGACAGCCCCCCCCAACTCCAGCTTCATTCCCGACAACACCTCGCGGATCATTCCAAGATAGCCGTAGTACAGCCCCGCTTCAAGGCAATGCTTGGTGTCCTTGCCGATGATGGTCTTAGGTTTGCGCACTGCGATCAACGGCAGCTTCTCCGTAAACTCGTGCAGCGCGCGCGCGGCCGAATTCGGCCCCAGGAGAATCGCGCCGCCGATATAAGCGCCCTTGGCGTCCACGCAGTCGAAGGTGGTCGCGGTGCCGAAATCAATTGCGATGGCAGGGCCGCTGAACAGCTCGCGCAAGGCCAAGGCATTGAGCAGGCGGTCTACGCCGAGCCTGTCGGGCGCGCGGACCTTCAGCTTGAGGCCCAACGGCGAACCGGCCGTGATGCGCAGCGGAGCGCAGCCGAACGACTTTTTTATCGCCTTCAATAGCACAGCGTCCACGCTCGGAACAACGGAACCGATAACGACCCTCTCGGGCAGACCGCCCACCTTGCGCAACGGGCATTTTAAAGCTCGCGCGTACCACGTAACGCAACGATGGGGATCGGTTTCTAATCGCCATCGGCGCAGAAGACGATCCCCGTCGAACACTCCGACCGTTAAGTTGGTATTGCCGACATCGACGGCAAGCAGCAATTTATTTAAGGGCGCCGACTAATTCTTTCACCGCGCCGGCTGACTTGAGAAGAGCTGTTCGCTCTTCGACCGTGAGATTGAGCTGGATAATGGCTTCGATGCCGCGCGCGCCAAGCTTGCAGGGCACGCCGACGAAGACGCCTTCGATTCCATACTCGCCCTCAAGCAAAGCCGCGCAGGGAAGAATTTTTCTCTTGTCCTTGAGAATCGCGGCGACCATTTCAGCCGCCGCCGCCGCGGGGGCGTAATAGGCCGAGCCCGTTTTCAGCAGCTTGACGATCTCAGCGCCGCCGTCACGTGTGCGCTGATTGATCGCCTCGATTTTTTCTTTTGACAAGAGTTCGGTGATGGCAATGCCGTTGACCGTCGAGAAGCGGGGCATCGGCACCATCGTGTCGCCGTGACCGCCGAGAACCATCGCGTGCACGCTCTCCATCGAGACATCGAGCGCCTCGGCGATGAACCAACGCATGCGCGCTGAGTCAAGGACTCCGGCCATGCCGATGACGCGGTGTTTGGGGAACTTCGAGGTCTTGAGCGCCACCTGGCACATCGCGTCCAACGGATTGGAGACGATGATCAGAACGCAGTTCGGTGAAAACTGAGCGACGCTCGCCGCGCACGACGCCACGATCTTGGCGTTTGTGTTGAGAAGATCATCGCGGCTCATGCCCGGCTTGCGCGGTATGCCCGCAGTGATGACCACGATGTCCGAGCCGGCGGTCGGCTCGTACGAGGTGGCGCCTGTCACCGTCGTGTCATAGCCCATGACCGGGCCCGACTCCATCAAGTCCAGCGCTTTGCCCGCAGGCATGCCTTCGGTTGCGGGAATATCGACGACCACGACTTCGTTTGCGATTTCCATCTCCGCCAGACGCTGGACAAGAGTCGCCCCGACATTGCCGGCGCCGACGACCGTTATTTTTGTTCGAGCCATAAACAAACCTCCTGTGTTCAATGATGTCTACAGCGGGATGTTCCCGTGCTTTTTCGGCAGACGCGAGACCTTCTTGCCCTTCAGAAACTTAAACGCGCGAATAACCTTCGGACGGGTTTTGCGCGCCTCGATCACTTCGTCAACATAGCCGCGCTTGGCGGCCTGGAACGGAGATGCGAACTTCTCCACATATTCAGCCACAAGCTCGGCACGGCGCTTCGCCGGATCCTTGGCGGCCGCGAGTTCGGCCTTATGGAGGATGCTGACCGCGCCCTGAGGACCCATAACGGCAATCTCGGCGCACGGCCAAGCATAGTTCATGTCGCCGCGGATATGCTTGGAACTCATCACATCATAGGCGCCGCCATACGCTTTCCGCAAAACCACGGTCACCTTGGGGACACTCGCGCGGCAATAGGCGTAGAGCAGTTTTGCGCCGCGCCGAATGATCCCTCCGTGCTCCTGCTCCAGGCCCGGCCAATAGCCGGGGACATCCACTAAAGTCAAAAGAGGAATATTGAAGGAGTCGCAGAAATTGATGAAGCGGGCGCCCTTCTCGGAGGCGTCGATATCAAGAGCGCCGGAAAGCGCCTGCGGGTTATTGGCAATCACTCCGATGGACTCGCCGTCAAGACGGATGAAGCCCACGACGAGATTGCGCGCAAAGCGGCGCTGGACCTCCAAAAACTGATGGCTATCCGCAATTTCCCATATGACGTCATGGATCTTATAAGCCTTTCGCGGTTCGAGTTCGCCGATGCGCTCAAGAAGATCGCTCTCTCGTTTGGGATCGTCCGCGGGAAGCGCCGCCTTCGGCTTCTCTCGGCAGTTCTGTGGCAGGAAATCGAGCAGCTCTCGGATTTGCCTGAAGCAATCGTGTTCGGATCCCGCCGTAAAGTGGCACACGCCCGACAGACGCGCGTGCGTGTCGGCGCCGCCGAGCGTCTCAAAGTCGCAGGTTTCACCGGTCGCCGCCTTGACGACCTCGGGACCGGTGATGAACATATGGCTTGTGCCCTCGACCATGAAAATAAAGTCGGTCAGCGCCGGAGAGTAGACAGCGCCTCCGGCGCAGGGGCCGAGGATCGCCGATATCTGGGGCACATAGCCCGACGCATCAACGTTTCTATAGAAAATCTCGGCGTAACCACCAAGGCTCTCCACGCCCTCTTGAATACGGGCGCCGCCGGAGTCGCACAACCCGATGACCGGAACGCCGGCGGAAATCGCCATATCCATCACCTTGCATATCTTCATCGCGTGAGCGAGGCCGAGCGAGCCGCCCATAACCGTAAAATCCTGCGCGTAGAGGCACACGGGGCGGCCGTTGATGCGGGCAACGCCCGTGATCACGCCGTCGGCGGCGAGATACTGCTTATCGAGGCCGAACTCGGTAGCGCGAGTCTCTACGAGCGCGTCGATTTCCTCGAAACTGTCGTCATCAACAAGCAGTTCGATGCGCTCTCGCGCCCCAAGCTTGCCCGCGGCCTTCTGCATGGCGTGACGAGCACTGCCTCCGCCCGCTAAAACCCTGGCCTTCTTTTCACAAAGAGCCCGGACCTTCGGCGAGATAAGAGGGCGTTCTTGCTTCATGAACACATCCTGATAGTTGAAGTTCTGACGCTGTCGAATACAGGATAGCTCATTTTCTTAGGGTTGACGCAATAATAACTTTGTGAATTTTGGATGTCGAGGCGATGCTCTCACTGCCTCGATCCCTTTCTTCAGGATTGAGGAAAGGACGCTTCCTCTGGAAATATTCCACATCAACCCAGCCATCATTGACTTCCGGCATCGATAAAATCGTACCATCGCACTCCCATGAGCAAACGCATCGTCGTCAAAGTGGGCTCCAGCGTGCTCTCCGGGGGCGCATCAGCGCCCGGCCTCAACGCCGCAGTCCTGATGAGGCTTGCCAGCGAAATCGCCTCGGCCCATGCGGCCGGCGACGAAATAATAGTGGTATCCTCGGGCGCGATTATAGCGGGCCAAGAGCGTCTAGGCTTGACTCAGCGTCCCAGCCTTCAACTCAAGCAGGCCGCCGCCGCCGTCGGGCAGAGCCGGCTCATGCGCGCTTGGGAAACGGCATTCGCCCGGCCCAAAATCATAGTCGCGCAGGTGCTTCTTTCCGGCGATGATTTCTCTCACCGCCGACGCTACCTGAACTCCCGCAACACCTTGCTGACGCTTTTGCGGCTTGGCGTCGTGCCGATCATCAATGAAAACGACACGGTCGCCGTCGAGGAAATTCAGTTCGGCGACAATGACGGACTGGCAGCGCTCGTGGCCGTGATGGTGAACGCCGACCTCCTCGCGCTATTGACCGACCAGGACGGCCTTTACACCGCGGACCCGCGCGGGAACAGGGCGGCGGCTTTTATTTCCGAAGTGAAGCCGGGGACGCGGCCGGCGCAAATAGGCAAGGCGGGGCCGCTGGGCCGGGGCGGCATGGAGTCAAAAGTGCGCGCCGCCTGCCAGGCGGCGGCTGGAGGAATACGCACAGTGGTCGCCAACGGCACAAAGCATGGGACCTTGTCTGCGGTCCTCGCGGGGCGGGCCATCGCGACGATTTTCCCGCCCGCGGAAAAGCCCTTGGCCAAGCGGCGGCAATGGCTTGCTTTCGCCTCGCACCCCAAGGGCCGCATCGTTGTAGACGCCGGAGCGCGCGCGGCGCTGACGACTCAATCCAAGAGCCTGCTGGCCTCCGGAGTCAAGGGACTCTCGGGCACCTTCGAGCCGGCGGACGTGGTCGGCTTGGTCGAGGACGGCGTGGAGTTTGCGCGGGGGCTGACGAACTTCAGCTCTCGGGATATAGCGGAAATACGGGGACTGAAATCCTCCGAGATCGAATCAGCGCTTGGGCACAAGCCGGCGGATGAAATCGTGCATCGAGACAACCTGGTGATTTTAAAACGATGAACATCGAAACAATGGCGCGAGCGGCTAAAATCGCGTCGCGGCTGCTTGCGCAAGCATCCACGGCGGTGAAAAATACGGCATTGCGCGAAATGGCGAAGGCGGTGCGCAAGCACAAAAAAAATATCTTAAAGGCCAACAGCCTCGAGGTTCTCGCGGCTAAAAAATATGGGAAAACCTCGGCCTTCGTAGAGAGGCTGACGCTCGATGGCGCCCGTGTTGAGAACATCGCGGCCGCCTTGGAGAAGGTTTCAATGCTTGCCGATCCGGTGGGGCGGACAACGGCATTTTCCCGGCGTCCCAACGGCCTGGCGATCAGGAAGATGAAAGTGCCGCTCGGTGTCGTGGCCGTCGTTTACGAATCGCGTCCGACGGTGACGGCCGATGCGGCCGGATTATGCCTCAAGGCCGGCAACGCCGTGATTCTCCGCGGTGGCACGGAAGCATTCCAAACGAACAAGATGCTCGCCGCGGCTTTGCGCGAGGGGCTGCGCAAAGCCGGTCTGCCCGCAGGGGCGGTCGGTTTCGTGAACGATCCCTCTCGCGCCGCCGTGCGGCGCCTGCTTCGACTGGACGCCTTGATCGACCTCGTCATCGCTCGCGGCGGACCGAATCTCACCCAAGCGGTGCGCCGCGAGTCGCTCATCCCCGTGCTCGCGCACGACAAGGGGCTTTGCCATACCTACATCGATCAGCGGGCCGATCTCGACATGGCCGTCGAGATCGCGTTGAATGCCAAGGTGGAGCGGCCGGGAGTTTGCAACGCGATGGAAACGCTGCTGGTTCATGAGAAAATTGCGCGAAAATTTCTACCCGCGGCGGCGAGGCGGTATGCCGCGGCCGGGGTCGAGCTCAGGGGCGACGCAAAGACGCGGAAAATTATTCCGGGCGTCAAAACGGCGACGGCGGCCGATTGGGACGCGGAGTATCTGGCTTTGATTCTGTCGATCAAGGTCGTCTCATCTTTTGATGAGGCCGTCGCGCACATCGCCCGACACGGCACCGGCCTTGCGGAAGCCGTCATCACCCAGGACAAAAAATGCGCACGGCGATTTTTAAGAGAGGTCGACGCGGGCGCTGTGTATGTGAACGCGTCCACGCGCTTTACCGATGGCGGGGAATTCGGACTCGGAGCGGAGGTGGGGATCAGCACGCAAAAGCTCCACGCGCGCGGGCCGGTCGGGCTCGCCGGACTGACCTGCGAGAAATTCATCGTTCGCGGCAATGGACAGACGCGACGCTCCTGTTAGGACTCGCGATTAGATTGGAAACGCCGTTCGCGGGATGACTCAGCTGGGAATTTTTTCCTGCGCGGCCATTTCAGCGGGCTTGACGGCGCTGTTGTTGCGCGCGCGCGAAGGCTGTAGCGCGTTCTCATCGACCATGGGCAGATGATCGACATAGGTGTACTCAGACAGGACCGCCTCGTAGCGATCCACGAGGTCGGCGGCCTCTCGCGGCTTCAAGACCCCCGCCCTGATCTGGGCGTCGGCGGCTTCTTTAATCATGCGCACGAGCTCGAAGTCGGAGTACTGGATGCCGGAGAGAACATCACGGATGGTCTGTCCGGAGATGGTCTCCTCGATGTAGTAGCCATTCTCTTCGGCGGCGTCCTGGAACACATGAACCTCGTTGACTCTGCCGAAAAGGTTATGGATGTCTCCCATCGTGGCCTGGTAGGCGCCCATCAAGAAGAAGCCCAGATAGTAAGGCTTGCCGTCAAGCGCGTGGACGGGCAAGGTCCCCCCCGCGCTGCGATGGCAGGCGAAATTGGTGATCTTGCCATCGGAGTCGCAGGTGATGTCGACGAGAGACGCGCGGCGCAAGGGCTCTTCATGAAGCCGGTGCAGGGGCATGGTCGGAAACAACTGGCCGATCGCCCAAGAATCCGGCAGTGATTGGAACAGCGAAAAATTGCACAGATATTGGTCGTTGAGCGCCTTCTGCATCTCGAGCAAATCCTCAGAAACGAATTTCGCCTTAGGCAGGAGTTTTCCGATCTCCAGACACAGCTTCCAATACAGGTTCTCAACCTTAGCCTTGTCTTCGAGGCCGAGGTAGCCGAGCTTAAACAAAGTGAAGGACTCTTCAAGATGCTGCTGCCCGTCGTGAAAGCTCTCGGCGAGGTTCTTTGGGTTGAGCGTCTTGATCGCCTCGCGCAGCTCGCGCACGACCTGGTGCTCATCGGGCGTCTCGCGGAACTCGATCGACGTGGCGCCCGTCTCAATTGAGCCGAATACGTTGACGACAAGCAACGCGTGGTGCGCGACCATCGATCGTCCCGACTCGGTGATCAGATTCGGCTCGGGGACCTTTTCCTGCTTGCAGACTTCCTGAACCGCGTAGACGACATCCGAGACATACTCGCGCAGGTCGTAGTTCATCGAGCTGTCGACGGCAGTGTGCGTGCCGTCATAGTCGACGCCGAGACCGCCGCCGCAGTCGAGAAACTCAACGCCGAGGCCCATCTTGCGCAGCTTCGCATAGTAGCGCGCGCCCTCCTTGACCGCATCCTTGATCGTGCGGATGTCGCAGACCTGGGAGCCGATATGAAAATGAACGAGCTTGAGACAGTCGCTCAAGCCCTCGGCCTTGAGCGTCTCGACGGCGGCGAGGATTTCAGGGGTCGTAAGGCCGAATTTGGCGAAATGCCCCGTCGAGGAGCGCCATTTCCCCGATCCCTGCGTCTGCAGCTTCACGCGCAGACCAATCAACGGACGCACGCCCGCCTCTTTGGCGGCGTCGAGCAGCAGGCGAAGCTCAGACAACTTCTCCACGACGACGACGACCTTCCTGCCGAGCTTGAGGCCGATCATGGCCAGGCGCATCATCGCCTCGTCCTTATAACCGTTGACGATCGTCAGCGCTTCAGATGAGTTCATCGCGAGCACGGCCAGAAGCTCGCCCTTGGATCCTGCCTCGAGTCCGTACTGCCAGGCGCGACCTGCGGCGCTGATCTCCTCGACCACCTCGCGAAACTGGTTGACCTTGATCGGGTACACGCCGAAAAAGCGCCCTCCGTAGCCGTACTCCTTGATCGCCGCGCCGAACGCCTCGTTGATTAAGGTCACGCGCTGGCGCAAGATATCCTGGAAGCGAATTAAGACGGGCATTTTGATTCCGCGCGAGGCGACAGCGTCGACGACATCGAGAATGTCGATAGCGCCCTCAGGCTCGCGCTGAGGCTGAAGCGTCACATTGCCTTTGGCGTTGATGCTGAAATACTTAAGGCCCCAGCCTTTGATGTTGTAGAGCTGTTCGGCGGCGTCTATCGTCCAAGGCTTCGCGGGCATTTTGATTGTTATCGGGGGAACCGGCGATATTCTACCATTGACCCGGTTCTTTATGAAGGCCATCCTGGCCCGCGACGGCCACGCCTGCTTCCTCGAAATTCGCCGTCCCCGTGATCGGGGACGGCGAATTTCTTTTGGCGGTTGAGGCCTGCGGATTGCGCGGTGAGCGTCCCCAATCGCTGCTGCCCATGACAGCGGCCAAGGTCGCGTAAGTTGAATTTTCTGCCCGGCCCCCTGAACGCTTACGTTTACCCTACTGCGGGTCGTGGACCTCGCCGATAAAGAGTATCGTTCCGCTTTGGATTTCCTCGATCACGAATAGGAACGGACGGTTCGCGACGAAATGAAAAGGCACCTCTCGCTTCATCGAAGAACCTACCGCGAGCCCCACGCCGGTGATGACGGCAGCTTCGGTTCCCTCCTCGTCGACCGCGACGAAGGTCTTCTGCACGACTTTGCCGACGTAGAGCTCCTCGCGGACGTCCCCGGGCTTCGACATGCTCGAAAAATCCGCGCGAGCCTGGTCGAAAGGAAGGGTCATCCCGAGCTTGCGCAGCGGAGCGATCATCTCGTGCGTCTCGGAGAACGTGAACTTCGGGATCGCAACGAGACCGGAACGCGTTCGGAGCTCGGCGCGCAGGTTCCGCCACGAAGCGGCGTCGAGCTTTTCGCGAAAAGCGGCCGACGAGGAAACGGCATCGGGCAGGACGACGATCATCGCGAGCCTGCCGCCTTTGTAAGGTAGGCGCACGGCCTGCCAGACGCCGGGCGACTCTGCGTACGCGAACTCCTCGTTCACGGACATCAGCTTTACGGGAAACGGCTTGCCCTTCGTCGGATGGAAAGTCTCCGGCAGTGGGCCGCCGTTGGCCCCGTCTCGTCTCGCCTTCGACGGCCCCGATTTCTCTTTCGGGAACTCCGTGACCCAGCTCCCCTTGAAGTACACCGCGTTGAGGAGCACCGCGCGGGCGTCTTCCGTAAGGCCGTCGAGGATCTTGGGAATTTTCCCGTTGGTCCCCGCTTTGGCCCATGCATTTATTTCCGCGACGGCCGCCGGGCCGAACTTGCGGACGAACACGTCGGCTCCAAAGGCGTCGCGCACCGCCTGAATGAACCCCGGCAAAAGGGCGTAGCCCTCCTTGACGAACAGCGCGTTCGCGACCTTCAGCGTCGCGGGGCCGTTCGCAGCCTCGAGCGACTTGCGGCCCGACTTTTCATCGGCCTCGAATGCCGGCCCGGCCCCGAGGACGCGGGCCATCTGGGAGCGCGTCTCGCCGGCCGCGCCGACGTAGGCCATGCCGAGCGCCTGGCGCAGGCTGTACGGCGAGGTCATGACGTTGGTGTTTCCCGCTACGCGGCGATGCAGGGCCAGGGCGAATGTGGTCGCATCAGGGACGGCAGGAGCCTGAGCGGCGGCGGGCAGCACGAACAGCAGGGCGGCGACGGCGTATAGTTTAGTCATCGAATTATGACACTCACGGGACGGCAATGTTCCTTCGGTATGCTCCACCTATTGATATTCATCGGGTCCTCGGCTATCTCAGAAGCTTGCCGCCTTCTGTCTCAAGATGTCGATCAACTCTTTGAACATCGGCCCCGGAGAGAGAAGCAAGGTATTCATCACCGCGAACTCTTCTTCGAAAAGCCGAAAAATATTTTCTTCGGGCAGGATGAAGGCTACTTTGGACGCGAATTCTTGCACGTCCGCCCCGCGAAGCTTCTCCTTCTTGTACGCCTCGTAGTTTGGCGTCCCGATAAATTGCCGGACACGTTTCACCTCAAGCAGCTTATAGAGGTCGAAATAGTGCCGAAGGAATTTCCGCGGGCGATCGGCCTTCGGGTCGTTGCGGTTCCGATGCTACCGGAAGCGCCGACAGATCGTCTGAAGCTTATCCACCACTGTGTACTCGGGATTGAAGCACTTGACCACTCGCGCACGGTTGTCCGCGACGACGAGCTTAACCTTAAGGGCCTTCTCCAGCGCCCAACTCGTGAAGTCCCTCGGCTCGTTGGGCACAGTCCGCGCGAAACCCGCCTCAAGTAAAACTTCTTGCCTCAGTCCGGGAATCGGCTCGAAGTGAGAGGGGTACTTCAGTTCGATGCCGCCGTTCTAGGCCTTCTTGTCGTCCTGATCGCGAACCCTCTCGGCCTTTGCGCCCGGCACCGCGATCTTTCCAGCCAAGTCGTCGAAGTGGTCGAAGCGTGCATTGATGTGACTCTCCTTATCGCCCTTGACAATGTGTATATGCATGTGTAATACTCTGTGTATACATTCCAGGAGGTGGATACTGTGCCGACGAATCTCGCGATTGACGACCGCCTCCTGAACGAGGCCTTGCGCGTGGGCGGACACCCAACCAAGAAGGCCACGGTGACCGAGGCCCTCGAAGAATATGTCCGGCGCCGCAAACAGGCGGGGCTGCTCAACCTCTTCGGCAATATCCGCTACGACGCCGGCCACGACTACAAAGCCCAGCGCCGTCGCGGATGAACATCCTGGTGGACACCTGCGTCTGGTCCGCAGCCCTCAGGGGCAAGCCGACGACCGAGGAGCCCTCCGTCAGAGAACTCAAGGAACTCATCCAAGAGGTCCGTGCCTGCCTCATCGGACCCATTCGCCAGGAACTTCTCTCCGGGATCAAAGATGCGGCGCAGTTCAAGTCCTTGCGCGAACACCTGGGGCCATTTCCCGATCTGGAAACCTCATCCGAAGATTTCGAGCGGGCCGCGGAAATATTCAACCTTTGCCGCTCTCGCGGGATTCAGGGAGCTAATACCGACTTCCTGATCTGCGCCGTGGCTGAGCGCCGCGACCTGCCGATCCTCACATGCGACGCGGACTTTAAACTCTACGCCCGGCACGTCCCGATCAAGCTGCACCGGCCTCGCGGCCTTCATTAAGGCTCGCGATAAAATAAGTGGTGCGATTCGGAGGCTTGATGTTGAGACGATTTCGAGGCGCGAGAAGCGAGCATGCCGACAGCGGCCTCAGAGAGGGATCCCGCGCACAGGAATGGAAGAGTGGCGAAAACATCCGGCTGCCGAGGACATGACTCCGACGGACCGACTGAGCCGTGTCGTGGAGTTGCGCGGGCATTTTGATTGTTGTCGGAGGAACCGGCGATATTCTACCATTGACCCAGTTCTTTATGAAGGCCATCTTGGCCCGCAACGGCCACGCCTGCTTCCTCGAAGTTCCCGTCCCCGTGATCGGGGACGGCGAATTTCTTTTGGCGGTTGAGGCCTGCGGATTGTGCGGCACCGATGTGATGAAGCTCGACACTCGCGCCCAAGGCGCCATCCTGGGCCACGAGCTGTGCGGAACGGTGTCAATCGAGGGCAGCGGATCTCCTTTTCATATCGGCGAGCGCGTCGTCGTTTCCCACCACGTCCCCTGCCTTGCCTGCCATTACTGCCGCAAGGGCCAGGAAAGCATGTGCCGCCAGTTCCGCTCGACCAATATCGATCCCGGAGGCTTCTCCGAGTTCGTGCGCGTGCCCGCTTTGCACGCGCGCTACGCCGCTTTTAAGGCACCCGAGGGGCTCGACCCGATCGCGGCCTCTCAAACCGAGCCCCTGGCCTGCATACTCCGAAATGTCAAGAGACTCTCCATCGGCCCCGGCGACGTGATCGGCATCATCGGACTTGGCGCCATCGGCCAGATGACGGGCCAACTGCTCAAACTGATCGGTGCCGCATCCGTGGGTCTTGATCTTGACGCGGAACGCGTCAAACGCTTTAACCGTTGGGGCAAGGCCACGGCTGACGCTATTGAGTTCGCGCAATTAGGCAAAGACCAAAGTTCCGGGCGCGGCTTCGACGCCATCATCTTCTCCGCCGGCACTCCCGCGCTCGTCGCCCGCTGCGTCTCGTGGCTGCGCGACGGCGGCATTCTCAACATATTCGCCTCGTTTCATCCCGACCCCTTCCTGAAATTAGACCTCAATCAAGTTTACCATCGCGAGATCTCGGTGCTTTCCTCATACTCTCCTTCTCTCGCTGATTTAAAAGAGGCGTTCGAGTTGATCGCAAGCAAGCGTTTTAATCCGTTGCTGTTGGCGCCCTTGTCCTTTCCCCTCTCCGCATTCGCCGACGCCGTCAAAGCCGTCAAAACACGGCAAACGCTGAAATCGATTTTGGTGCCTCGATGAGACGAGTGATCTATTATGGCCCGCGCGACATCCGCCTCGAAGAGGCGCTTGTCCCAACCCCCGGCCCGGGGGAAGTCGTCGTCAAGCTCGGCGCCGCCATGACCTGCGGCACCGACTTCAAGGCATACCGTCAGGGCCATCCCGTTCTTCTCGGCACCTACCCCTCTCCATTCGGCCACGAATTGGCCGGCACCGTCTCTGCCATCGGCGCAAATGTAACGACGACCAAGGAAGGCGACCGCGTCGTCGTCGCAAACTCAGCTCCCGTCGATGAATGCTTTTGGTGCACGCATGGCCAGAACCACCTTTGCCCAAAACTTAAACTTCACAACGGCGCCTACGCCGAGTTCGATCTCGTGCCCGCGCACATCGTGCGCCACAACCTGCACGCGCTTCAAGCCTCCGTCGCCTTCGCCGTCGGAGCGCTCGCCGAGCCATTCTCAAGCGCAATCCACGCCGTCGAAATCATGTCCGTCCGCGAAGGCGACTTGGCCCTCATCATCGGCGCGGGCCCGATGTGCATCATGCTCGTGCATGCATTGCTCGCGCGAGGCGCTCGCATTGCCGTACTGGGAAGATCAGAAAAAAACCTCGCGGCGACAAAAATAGCGGGCGCTCAGGCAACATTCAGCTCCCTCGATGGACCGAGCGCGGAGGCTATCCGAGCGTGGGCTGACGGTCGCGGTCCGGATCATGTCTTTGAAGCCGTCGGCAAAATAGAAACCCATATAAAGGCGGTGGACTTCGTTCGAACCGGCGGCAAAGTCTGTTTCTTCGGCGGCTGCGCTCCCGGAACGACGCTGCCTCTCGACGTTCACCGGATCCACTACAAACAGATTTCAATTCACGGCATTTTTCACCATACGCCGCGGCATTTCAAAGAGGCCGTGCGCCTGCTCTCTGAGGGCAAGGTCAAAACCGAGCTTATCATCTCGGGCGCCGTGAAGTTGGCCGACCTTCCCGCCTTCTTCGCCGCAAACGCGGATAAATCAATTCCCAAGTCGGTCGTGACCGCTTGAGCGCGGGAAGCGACCTGAAATTCCTCACCCGCGCTTTTGCGCTCGCGCGCCGCGTGCCTCCGAGTGCGACACGCCCCAACCCGCGCGTCGGCTGCGTCCTTGTCAAAGGCGGAAAAGTCATCGGCGAAGGCGCGCATGACGGCTATGGAAAACCGCACGCCGAGCCCGCCGCTCTCGCCCGCGCCGGCGTCCGCGCCAAGGGTGCGACGGCATTCGTTACGATGGAACCCTGCGCTTCTTTCGAGGGCAAGCGCAATCCCTCCTGCGCGGCAGCTCTAGCCGCCGCCGGAATCTCGCGCGTGGTCTGCGGAGCGCTCGACCCCAATCCCAACGTCTCCGGACGCGGCATCCTGCTTTTGCGCCGCGCCGGCGTCCGCGTCAGCCGTTTGGAGAATTTTAAAAACACCGCCGAGGCTCTCAACCGCGGCTTCTGCTCGCGCATGCGCCGCGGGCGTCCCTGGGTCATCATCAAGACAGCGCTCTCGCTCGACGGCAAAGCGGCGACATCTTCCGGCCGCTCCCGTTGGATTACGGGGCCCAAAGCGCGGGCCTGCGTCCACGCGCTCCGCGCCGAGTGCGATGCGATCCTCGTGGGCGCGGGCACGATCTTAGCTGACAATCCTGAACTGACGGCGCATGGCGCGGGCAAAAATCCTTTGCGCGTCGTCCTGGCCGGCAAGCGGAAGATCCCGGCGAGCTCGCGCGTCTTCAACGCCGCGGCGCCGACTGAAATCTATCGCGCGCGCACCCCCGCCGCGCTGCGTGCAACGCTCAAGGATCTCGCGCGCCGCGGCGTGGGCACCGTGCTCATCGAGGGCGGCCCAACGATCCACGCCGCTTTCCTGCGCGCCGGGCTCGTCGACGAGGTGCGCGTATTCCTCTCGCCGAAACTTCTGTCCGGGGCGCTTGACCCGAACTCCGCGCCGAGGCTCAAGTCGCCGCGCCTATCGCGCTTGGGCAGCGACTGGCTCATACAAGGAGTTCTTTAATGTTCACCGGCATCATCAATTGCTTGGGAAAAGTTTCACGGAAAACGGCGACGACTCTCGTGATCGAAGCTGAAATAAAGAAGCAGAAAATCGGGGCATCCATCGCGATCAACGGAGTCTGCCTGACCTTGAGCAAGACCAAGAACGACGGCTATTCTTTTGACGTCGGCCCTGACACCTGGCGCCGAACAAATTTACGGGCGCTCACTCTCGGTCAATGCGTCAATGTAGAAACATCATTGCGCCTCGGCGATGAAATCGGCGGACATTTCGTTTCCGGACACGTGGACGCCGCAGCCGACATTCTCTCCCTTAAATCCTGGGGAGAAGGGTTTCGGCGTCTGCGCGTAAAACTTCCCGGAACACTTCGCGGGCTTGTCGCCGTCAAGGGCTCGATCGCCATCGATGGAGTGAGCCTGACGGTTACATCCGCAAGCCGTCATTATTTCGAGGTCATGCTCGTGCCGCACACGCTCCAGAACACGACTCTCGGGAGCTGCCGGGCATACGCTCAGGTCAATCTCGAGGCCGATCCGCTCGCGCGCTACGCCCTGGCTGCAGCCTCCGCCCTCATGGAGGCAGCGGCGAAATGAAAGGGTTTGACGCCATCGAGAACGCTATCGCCGATATCCGCCGGGGACGCATGGTGGTCGTCGTCGACGATCCCAACCGCGAGAATGAGGGAGATCTCATCATCGCCGCTGAAAAATGCGGCGTTGCGGCCGTCAATTTCATGGCTGTTCATGCGCGCGGGCTGATCTGCGTGCCCATGACCGCCTCGCGCCTGGACGCCCTCAAGCTCCAGCCGATGATCGATGCCGCAAAAAACCCCGACGCCGTTGCGGGCAAGGACACCGCGTTTGCGGTCTCCGTCGACGCCAAGCGCGGCACGAGCACCGGCATCTCGGCGAAAGATCGCGCGCTCACGATCGCGACCTTGATTGACCCCAAGACGCGCCCCGCCGACCTCGACCGCCCCGGCCATATTTTCCCATTGCGGGCCAAGGATGGCGGCGTGCTCGTGCGCGCCGGCCACACCGAGGCCGCCATCGATCTCTCACGGCTCGCGGGCCTGACACCCGCCGGCGTCATCTGTGAAATCCTCAACACCGACGGCACCATGTCGCGCACCCCTCAACTGATGAGATTCGCGCGCAGGCATAAGCTTAAAATCATCACGATCGCCGACCTCATCGAGCACCGCCGCAGAAAAGACCGCCTCGTTGAACGCCGCGCGAGCGCTCGATTACCCACAAAATACGGTGATTTCGTCATCTCCGCCTATGAGGAAACCTTGACCGGGAAGGCGCATCTTGCGCTGGTCAAGGGCGCTGTCGCGGGCGCTCAACGCGTGCTCGTGCGCGTGCATTCCTCCTGCGTCACGGGCGATGCGCTGTTCTCGGCTAAGTGCGACTGCGGCGCACAGCTCGATGCCGCGCTCAAGAAAATCGCGGCCGCGGGAAAGGGCGTGCTCGTCTACCTTAATCAGGAAGGCCGCGGCATCGGCCTCATCAATAAGATCAAGGCCTACGCTTTGCAAGACAAGGGGCTCGACACCGTCCAGGCTAACTTAGCGCTCGGCTTGAAGCCGGATCTTCGCGAGTACGGCATCGGCGCGCAGATCCTCACCGACCAGGGCCTGACGACGATCCGCATCCTCACCAACAACCCGCGCAAAATCGTCGGCATCGAGGGGTACGGCCTCACGGTCACCGAGCGCGTTCCTCTACAGCTGCCCTCCACGAAGCACACCATCGGCTACCTGCGCACCAAACATGAGAAACTCGGGCATTTGCTGGCCCTCCCAAAGGAAACGACATGAAAAGAGTCGCCATCGTCCAATCGCGGTTCAATGAGACGGTGACCTCCCGCCTGCTTGCAAGCTGTCTCAAGGCATTCAAGTCGGGGGGCTGGAACGAATCTCAACTCAAGGTCGTCACCGTGCCCGGAGGATGGGAGATCGCCTGGGCCGTGCAGGAACTCGCCAAGACCAATCTCTATCAGGCCGTCATCGCTCTCGGCTGCGTGATGAAGGGCCAAACTCCGCAAAACGAACATCTCGCGCGGTCTCTCCTGCAAAGCCTGCACCGGATAGCGCTCGACACGCGCATCCCCGTGATCCTCGGCGTCATCACGCCGAACACGCAGAAACAGGCGCTGGCGCGAACGCGGGGGGAAACGGACCGCGGCCATGAGGCGGCGCTGGCGGCGATCGAAATGATCGCGCTGAAGGAAGAGCTCCGTGGGTCGTAGGCGTCTGGCGCGCGAAATCGCCCTCCAGACACTCTATGTCGCCGACGTGGCCCACACCCCAGCGCTCGAGGCCTTCGCAATCATAACTCGGCGGACCGATGCCGACGCCGAGACCCTCGCTTTCGCCCGCGAGCTCTGCCTCGGCGCCGGTGAGCGCATCGCCGCCCTCGATGCGATCATCGCCAAGCAGGCCGTGAATTGGTCTCTGGTCCGCATGGCGGCTGTCGACCGCAACGTCCTGCGCCTAGCCGCCTACGAGCTCCAATCGCGCCGAGACACGCCCGCCGGCGTCATCATCGACGAGGCCATCGAGATCGTGCGCAAGTACTCGACTGAAGAAGCCACCCGTTTTGTCAACGGCATTTTAGACTCTCTCAGGAAACTGCGCGAGGCGCCCATCGTTGAGACGTGATTTTTTTCCGCAATTCGTCTTCCAGTTCATCGCGGGAGTAATGAGCGAAAGGGGATGCTCTGATAGGCACCTGATAATTACTAAATAATATTTACACTTCCTTAGTCCTCTTGAACAGCTCCGAGCCGCAACGGATCGAGGAATTGCGCGGACGCATCGCGGCCAGCCAATTCGAGATGGCAGCGGAACTCATATTGGAACTTTTCTCCAAAATCACAAGCGATGGGGCGATTGGCGCTGACTACTGCCGATGGGTGCTGGCGCCTCGCGTTCTGTTGGCTAAGGAGCAGGTGTACACGTGTACACCGCCATGGATGAGCCGCAGGCGCTCTCAGGCCTTCCCCCAGAGCGCCCGTCGGCTCTATGCGATGGTTAGCTCTTGACCAGGTGTTTGTGGTGCGGCTTTCCGTCCAGATGGTAGCCGTTGCGGCCACCATTCCCGCGATCCAGGAGAGTCATTTGCGGAACATCTGATTGGGAATAGGTGCTGGTATAGGGCTTGTGTCCATTGATCCCGATCTCATTGCCCCACTGAACCCAGCCTGGTCTGGAATGGCGAGCGAACAACTCCAGATAAGGGCCTGGGCTGCATTTCTCGATGATGGGGTAGATCTCATCGGGTTTCCTGGAGTGCTCTCGCTTCCGGGTGGATACGATGTTGACTTGGCTCCGTCCCGGCGTCAGCGTGCGCATGGATCCACGAACCCCGAAGAGAACCATCTCGGTGACGTTCCTGAAATAGAATCCGACGCCGCGACCATCCGGCCCGCCATCTTTGCGGATTTTATACCAGATCATGTTGGTCTTGTAGGTAAACCCCCAGCGCTTGAGCACCTCAAGTCCCTCTAGAATTAACGCATTTGGAACCCAAAGATAAAGATGGCTCTTTTGAGCTGCCATTTGGGGAATGGGAAGCTCCATGATCTCCTGCATCGACATCGTGGCGTAGCGCGATAGCCGCTTATGTTCGGGGGCCATTTTCCCGCTGCGGTTGGAGAACCGCCAGGGTGGATCAGCAAGGATCGTTCCGAATTTCTCCATCCCGAGAGATAGAAGATTCTCGGCAACAATCGAATGAGCATTCTGGCCGTTGCGGTGCGCTTTCATTTGTCCTCCACGTAGAGCTTGTCTTTGATGCCGAAAACAACGATAGGGCATCCGCCGCCCCCGCTGCCTTCGATGCGGGGCAAAAGCTTGCTCATGTGCGTGGTTGACTGGCCGTAAGAGGCCCCTTTACCCAGACGATCAAAGATGTCTTGCAGCTCATCGCACCGTGTGATAATAACGCCAACGCTGATAGCCCGAAGATCGAATAGGATTCTGAAATTATTTAGGTCTCTGTCGTAAAATGGATCTTTGTTATTCCACTCAATTTCCAAGGCCACCTGATTCTTGTAGCAGTCGATCTTGTGAGTTGGATTCTCTCGCGATTTCTTATCGACGACCACCTTCGTGTCAAAAGCCTTTTCAGCCCCTCTTGAAGAACTCCCCGTCCAGCTTGTTGGATATGGGCGACTTCCCGCCACCTGACGCTTTGATATCCGTCTTGTGGAGTCGGAAAGCGGAGAGAACCTCGACAATATCTTTCCATTCCGCTGGAAAATCGTTTTTTAGAATGGCACAGGCATGTTTCCACTCATGAACTTCGTAGAGCCTGCGCAGATTGTCCGGAATCAGGTCGATCGTCATTTGACGCGGCACCGGGGCTAGGTGCGGAAACACCAGAAGCCACTGAAAACGATTTTATCATATCTGTCCCGATCATTTTCCCTTGTGATCCGTTCTGCCGGTCGCCGTTCTGCCATTTTCGTTTCGCCATAGAGCTAAGGCGGCGTAAATAAATAAAGGTGGCAAATTGAATTATGTTGTCGGCCGAACTGGAAGCATTAACTTGATACCTTGATTTATTACCGGCTACTAAGGAGCAGGTGTACACGTGTACACCTACGAGAGGACAAGGTGTGAGGTGCTCCAG
>CAZGVK010000060.1:0-8369 GCA_964529095.1 uncultured Elusimicrobia bacterium | reverse complement strand
CGGCAATTCCCGGACTCAGACCTTACCTCTAAGTTGAGGCCGCCAGCGTCGCGCGTCCCATCTCCGTTTCGCGATAGTTCGCGATAGTTCGCGATAGTTCGCGAAACGTTAGTGCCCTTTTGATAGGACATAAATGGTCGCGCGGCTCTTGCCTGACATGGTTACATGACCTGATTTGCGAAGCTGGCCGAGTTCCTTCTGTATTATGCGAAGGGAGATTTTCTCCCCCAAGGCCTCGAGCAATTGCGGGGCCCGGAGCGGGCCGGAGCGCCGCAGATTTTCCAAAATCTTCTGCGACCGCACGCTCAGATCAACTTGGCCTCCCTTGGGGGCGTCAAGTCCAGGGCGCGGTTCGGGGGAGATCGCGGCCCGGAACGTCACCACCAGCATGCCGGTTCGTTCCGAAAAGATCGGCGGTTCGATTCCATATTTCTTGCAGGCGTCGATGACTTCGTTGGTCCCGCGGCCCCAGGTCTCCACGGCGCCGGTGCGGTGGAAGGCGCCGGCGATCAGGGGGTTGCGCAGGTGCGAGGTGTGAGCGGTGGAGAGTTCCGGGATCGTGATCGAGGGAAGAAGCCGGCCCGTGCTTTGAATTTCCACGCGGTCGTCGAAGATCGCGATGGCGATATAGCCGCTGGCGGCGGAGTAGTCTCGGTGGATGACGGCGTTGAGCAGGATTTCGCGCATCGCGTCGGCCGGGATGGGGAGTCGATCCTCGCGGTTGACCAGCGCGGCGTCGTATCGGTCCATTTTCTGGAAGCGGGCAGACAAGGGCAAAGTCCGGTCCAGAAAGGCCATGCCTTCGCGAACCACGGCGAAGGCGTGCAGATACTCCTGCTTGTTGTCGAGGATGTCGCCGGTGATGGAGACGCCGCGAAAGCGGCCCATCTTCAAGAGGCATTGCGGGTAGTAAGGCAGAAAATTCGTTCCGTAAAGGACTTGAGCCGCGTTGGTGATCTTCCCATCGATGCGCAACCCGAGGCGGTCGAGGATGTCGCCGACGTCCATGCTGGTCGCGGCCGTGATGCGCCTTTGCTCGATGGCCGCTGCGCGCGTGAGCAGGATCTCCTCGCGGTCCAGATCCTTGAGACGCACGTCTTCGGCCAGCTGGTTTTCCCAGCGGCTCTTGGCGTGGCCGCGCTTCAGGAGGAGTGCCTCGTAGCGCGCCTGGGACATCTTCCGAGTGGTGTTGCCAACCCTTTCAAAAGGAACCCCGCTGAAAGTGAACGGGACCGACTCGGTGTTTGGTTCCACGCAGAGAGCCAGCACTTCCATATCGCGGTCTACTTTGACGCGCTCAATGGTAATTTGAGCTGAAGGCTCGAACCGCTGGAAGGCGGACGTGACCTCGTGAAGCGTCTGCTCGGAAATCTGCTGCCCTTGGATGACGCCTTTCCTGTCCACCCCGAAGAATACAGCGCCGCCCACGGCGTTGAGCATCCCGCAAAGAGTTTGCAGCCCTTCCCGCAGTTCGCGGGTAGAGCGCTTGAATTCAAGTCCAGGGCCTTCACCCTGGCTTACAAGGCCACTGAGTTCAGTGAGTATCATGGAACCCGTATATTATGGCACACGCTGGGAAAATACCCGTCGAGCAAAATTATGCCGGCTCAACTGCGGAAGAAGAGGGACTGTTGCGGTTCAAACCGAACTGCCTGGTCTAGGTAGGTCTGGATCGACTGCGGCGAGCTATGCCCCAACTCGATCTGCAGCTGACGAAAGGTGATGTCCGTCATGGCTCGGTGCATCGCGTAGGTGTGGCGCAGATCGTGGAAGCGGTACTGCGGAAGTTTCGCCTCCGCGCGGACAATGCCGAATACGTGCTCGATGTGGTCATCGTTGCACGGCTGCCCGTTCCTCTTCGTGAAGAAGTAGCCGGTTTCCGGGTGCGGCTTGAGACGCCGTAGGACGCCCTCCAACCGAGGACCGATCTCTTTGAACGAGATATAGCGGTACACCTTCTCGGTCGTCCGCCGCTTGAGCGTTAAGAGACGAATCTCCCCTCTCTCCCAGTTGATATCGTCCTTGTGAGCCGGGAGCACCTCGTTGAGGCGCCCGCCCGTGTAAGCGGCAAACTCGAAGAGCCCCCGGTAAGCGCCATCCCGGTATTTGGAAGAAGCCGGGAGGAACTTCTCGTCGAACTGCGTCTTGTTCAGCCAGAACATGGAGCGATGTACAATGGGCAACCTCTTGAGCCCTTCCACCGGATTCCCCTTCAAGAAGTCCACTTGAACTCCGTATTCCAGGATTTGGCTGAGGCAGGAGAGCTCTCGGTTGACGGTGTTGTTGGAGCAGGGCGAGCCGCTGTCCGAAAGAAATCCCGCCGCCCAGCGGTGGGTCCTGTGGGCATCGCGGACCCCGCAGCCGCATACGGGGTGGAACGTCGGCGGAATGATCCGCCCCCGCAGGGGCGATGTCCAAGCGGCGGGGTGCGTCAACTCAGCGAGTGCGAGTTGTCCCACGCCGTCCACGGACGCGGCAGTATCCACGGCAAAGCCGTATCGGAATCCACGGTAAATCCTCTGGTTGCGGAAGTTGGGCTAAACTGGCATAATGTCCCTACCCTGATTCGACGTGGCTCACAGCCGTTTGCCGCCGGTTCATAATTCGGGACACGACAGAAACGGGGCTCGCCTCAACAGCAATTTCCGGACGCATCTCGACAAATAATCGGATTTATTCGGACTCTCGGGAAATCAAGACGCCGAGAGAGGTAGAAAAAGTAAGCGTAAATTCGTATCGGTAGGGTGGCTGAGCGGTCAAAAGCACCGGTCTGTAAAACCGGCGGCAATAGCCTACACAGGTTCGAATCCTGTCCCTACCACCATTTCCTCGTCGACAAATCGACGATTACCGCAAACTCGGCTTTGTTCGAGTTTGCGGTTTTTGTTGATTTTGGCGTCATCTCGACAGACTTTTCATCCACGCTCCCGACCGCATTTTCTTGCCCAATTTTTCCATAGCGTCAGTAAACGGTTGGATCGAGATGCCCTTGCCCAGCGACTTTTTTGTGAGCCCCTTGAGCAAACTTCCCGGATTGGTGATCTCGACGCGGTCGTCATAAACCTCCACGCTGACTTGCGTACCAGTGATGCTGTAGTTGCGGCGCAGGAGAGCGTTGACGCGACATGCCGCGGCAAACATAAATATATGCCAACGCCGGTTTTTGCTATCATCCGAACATGCCGATCCATATCGTCGTTTGCGTAAAAAGCACCCCCTCCACCGTCAATATCGGCGTCGACGCCGGCCACCCCAAGATTGCGGGTGTTCCGATGAGCTTGAATCCCTTCGATGAGTTCGCCATAGAGGAGTCTGTCCGCCTCAAGGAACGCATCCCAGGCTCCACGACGACAGCGCTCACCGTAGGCCCCGACGCCGCCGCCGAGGTCCTGCGCGAAGCCATCGCCCGCGGCATGGACTCAGGCGTGCTTGTCAGCGGCGCTGAATTTGAGGGCGGAGACTCTTTCGCGACGAGCCTCGCGTTGTCGTCCGCGATCAAAAAGTTGCACGCTCAGAAACCGGTGCATCTGGTGATCTTCGGGAAGAACACCAGCGACATCGGCGCCGGCGTCGTCGGCACTCAGACCGCCGCGTGGCTCGACTGGGCCTCAGCGTCCGCGATCAAGAAGATCGACGAAATCAACGAGCAGTCCGCCGTCGTCACCCGAATGATGGAAGACGGGATTGACACGCTCAAGCTGACTTTGCCGGCCTGCATCTCCACGATCAAGGAGATCAACGAACCGCGTCTGCCTTCACTGAAAGGGAAAATGGCCTCCAAGAAAACCGTGTTCCTGAAATGGACCGCAGGCGATCTGGGTCTCAATGTCAGTCAGGTCGGCACCGCCGGTGCTGGCACCACCGTGATCAAAACCTATCTTCCCCCCGTCCGTTCCGCCGGCCTCAAAATCGAGGGGGCTTCCGCCGCTGAAAAAGCCGCCAAGCTTGTCGACATCCTCGTTGAAAGGAAGCTCATCTAACATGGCTAACGGAATTCTCGTCGTCATTCTTCCCACCCGCGGGATATTGTCTGCCGCCTCGCACGAGCTTCTCAGCGCGGGCCGAACTTTGGCAGACGCCCTCAAACAACCGCTTGCGGCCGCCGTCATCGGCGGCGCGGGCGCGTCAAAGCTTGCCGATGACATCGCCCGCCGCGGCGTGGAAAAAGTGTTCGTCATCGAACACCCGGCATTGTCTAATTTCACGGAAGAAAACTACGCAAAGTCCGCCGCGTCTGCCGTCGAGAAGGCGGGGTCTGCGCGCGTCATCCTTTCTTCCACCGTCGCTGGTCGCGCGGTCGCCGCGCGCTTGGCCGTCCTCCTCAAAGCCGGGCTTGCAACGGACGTGACCGACATACTGCCCTCTGGAGCGATCCGCCGCAGCTACTATGGCGGAAATCTCATCGCCGAAATTGAATTCAAGACGCCGATCGCCGTCCTGAGCATCGCGCCGATGACCTTCCCGCGCGCGGAACTAAAAGGTGTTGCCGCCCCCATTGATGCCATTGCCTTCGCCCCCGGCGCTCAGACGAGCGAATTCGTCTCCTTCAAGGCGGAGGAATTGCGCGAGATCGATCTCGGCGCCGCTGAGAAAGTGGTCTCCGGCGGCTTCGGCCTCGGCGGACCTGACGGCTTCAAGCTCATTTTTGACTTGGCGCACGCGCTCGGCGCCGCCGTCGGCGCAAGCCGCCGCGCCGTCGACGTAGGTTGGATTGCCTACCGCCATCAGGTCGGCCTCACGGGTCGCACCGTGCGCCCAAAGCTCTATATTGCCGTAGGCATTTCAGGGCAAATCCAGCACCTGGCGGGGATGTCATCTTCCAGTACCATCGTCGCGATCAACACGGACAAGGACAGCCCGCTCATGCAGATAGCCACCATCGCGGTACAAAGCGCATATGCCGAGATTCTGCCTCTGATCACCGCCGAGATTAAAAGTCGGAAAGGCCACGCCGTCGCAGCTTAAGGGTTGACGCAATAATAACTTTGTGAATTTTGGATGTCGAGGCGATACTCTAACAAGGCGCGAGAAGGGAGCATACCGATAGGGTGTGACCGACGACCGAGCCATAAGGCGAGGAAGTGTCCCTTCCAAAATCCTAAAGAAAGGGATTGACCGAGCCATAAGGCGAGGAAGTGTCCCTTCCAAAATCCTAAAGAAAGGGATTGACCGAGCCATAAGGCGAGGAAGTGTCCCTTCCGAAATCCTAAAGAAAGGGATTGACCGAGCCATAAGGCGAGGAAGTGTCCCTTCCGAAATTCCGAAGAAAGGGATCGAGCAACGCAGTTAGAGTGAAGCATCGGCATACAAAAACATATAGTTATTTTTGCGCCAATCCTAAGTTTAGGCGCTCAGGAAGGGGCGACGTCGGTCGCTCGCGCTCAAGCCCTGATGCGTGAGAAATTCCGTGATGATTTTCTCCTCCGCGGCAAGCCACGCGGTCTGCGGTGCCTCCGCCCCAATCTCAAGCGAGCCGCCGGCGATCATTCCATGACCGCCGCCGCGGTTGCCCCCGCCGAGCAGACGCTTGAGCAGGCGTCCCGCACCCGCCCCTGGATCGTTGGCGCGCAGGGATATATGCAGGCGACCCTGATAACGCGCGGTCACAATTGACCACTGCATCTTCTCCAAGGTAAGCAGAAAATCAGCCATCTGCGCCACGCGGTCAGGCGTATTGACCGCGCCGATGTTTACTCCGACGACGCGGCCAACCACAAAAGCCTCGCGCACCGCGTGAGCTAAGGTCATAAAGAACTGCTCCGAGCGCTGGGGATAGGAAATACGCCATAAAGTTTTCATATGAGCCTTCGGCCAGAATGCCTGATAGGCATGCATGTCGCGCGCCGTCGCCTCACGGCCAAGATTTTGCGTCTCTGATCCTATGCCGTAGACGATGGCAGTCGCCAATCGTCTCGGAACACGGAGGCCGGAAGCCTGAATTGCTTCGACCATAATCGTCGTCGTGGCGCCCACGGCATCGTCTATCAGCGTCATGCCGGAGTGCGTCCCGGCGTGGCGTAGATGATGGTCCACGATCATGTCCGGGATGCGGCGCGGCGGACAGCGATTATTCCTAAAAGGAGGCTGGGTGTCCACTAGCGCAAGATGCGCAACGCCTGCGAGTTCCCCTTTGCGCAACGGGCGCGCGGGCACAAGCAGCCGCTCGGCCATTATGCGGTTCTCGGCGCGGCCGATCATTCCCCCGTAGACAATGCGTGTGCGAATCTTCCCCAGGCACTGAGCAAGGTGGGCCAAGGCCCAGGCGCTCGCCAGCGCATCGGGGTCGGGATGATCGTGCGTCAGGATGGTCAAAGGCGACAACGAGCGGCCCTTCTCGGTCAATAATTTAATGAGGCGGCGCGCATGAAAGCCGGGTTTCATCGGTGCCCGCCAAAGCCGACGAAGAACACCCAAAGCAGAATTGAGACCGCGCCCGCGATCAACTTCTCGCGCATATATTCAGTCACAAAGGAGTACATTCGGTTCTGCGGGGTCTTAGGCAGATGTTTGGTTAAAAATATCTGGATGCCGCCCTGGAGTTCCTCGAGATCAACCACCGCGGCCAGACATCCACGCAGCGCAAACGAAATATTCCCCGTTTCCTCGCTCACCACGAGGCACATGGCGTCACAGCGCTCCGATAGGCCGAGCGCTGCCGCATGGCGCGTGCCGAGATTGGTGGTCTTGGCGAAATCTTTGGATAAGGGCAACCGCACACCGAAGCGCGATACGCGCCCCTCCTCGACGATAAACGCTCCGTCATGCCCAAGAGAATGTGAATCAAAAATACTCTTGATCAACGCCTCGGAAAGGTCGCCATTTAAATACCAGCCTCCCTCGACATGCCGATCGAGCGGGTCAAGGCCGCGCAAAACAACGAGGGCGCCGATATTCTCGCGCGCGAGATCCCCTAAAGAGCTCACAAGGATTTCCACCTGACGATGGGTTGGCGCGGTCTTGAGCACGCCGCCCGTCAGGCTCCATATCGCGATACGCTCGAACATCGAGCGTATTTCCTCCTGGAAGATAATGATCACCGCGACGATAAAAACGGCGAAAAATCCTTGGAAAATGCGCACGGTCATGTACATGTCGGAGATAAGAGCCACCGCGTAAACGATCACCGCCATAAGCAACCCTAGAGCCACAAACGCGGCCTTCGTCCGCTTAAACCAAAGCAGAAGCCCGTACACGAGCGTGCCGACCAGGAGCATGTCCATGATGTCGGAGACGGCGATGGGTTTGAACCAGGAAGGCATGGCTGAAGTCATTATAACGGAAAGCTCCGACAAAAAAAACACGCCCTCAAGAGGAAATCGCCAGGTCCCAGCACTCATTGGCATGCTTGAGCAGAGCGGTCTCGGTCTGCGCGCGGCGCGCGAAATCCTGAACCGCCTGAGACTTCCAAGCGGCGCCGACTTTGCTCCAAGCCGAGGCAAGGCTCTCGGTTTTAAGATCGGCCACGGCAAACGGCAACGCATTGAGAAGTTTTGCCCGGCCGTTGGGCACGACCAAGATCATGCTTTGCGGGCTCTGAGCGCGGGTGAAAATTTCCTGCTGTATGCCCCACGGATAGACAGCCAGGCGCGGGCCCTTGAGCGCTGCGGCGGCAAGCTTCAAGCTCATCACCGTATCGGACCAATCCGCATCGGCGCAGGCCAATGCGTCCCAGGCATGCGCGGCGCGGCCCAAGCGCATCATCGGGCCGGTGACAAAGGTCCGCACCCCGCGCCGCGCGGCCTCTTCATAAACGGCAACGGCGTCTTTGACATTGATGCGCGTTGGAATGAAAACCAGTTCCGGCTCCAAAGCTCGCTTCACCAAGCGATCAATGGCGGCCCACGCCGGCGCATAAGCGGAACCCGGGCGAAGCTGTTCATGAACGGCGGCTGTCGCCCCATCAATGGATATCTGAACACAGGCAATCCTCAGCGCTGCGAGCCGGTCGCACGAGGCGTCATCCAAATCGAGGCCGTTGGTCTCGATCTTGATCTCCACTCCGCCTTCGGCGAGGATTTTGAATATGTCCCACACCCACGGGCAGGCCATCGGCTCGCCGCCGCCAAAAGCGACATAGGCTATGCCTATGTCGACAATTTGGCGCGCAAGCGCCAAAGCCTGTTCTCGGTTCATCTCATCGGGCCAAGCCTTGTCCGGCCCGGACTCCTCGCAACAGTGGAGGCAACGGCCCGTGCAGCGATTGCTCAACTGCCAAGCCAGAAAGAGAGGGGCGCCGTAGTCGCCCACGGACGCCCCTCTCCGGTCCATCAGGTGAAGCGGATGTAGGGCTGGGCCATCACGCGCTCGGAAACTTCCTCAAGAGAGGGCGTCTCCCAAGCGAGCTTCGGCTCGGCCTTGGCATCCGTCAC
>CAZGVK010000059.1:0-6397 GCA_964529095.1 uncultured Elusimicrobia bacterium | reverse complement strand
AAGCCCTCCCATAGGCCGGCCTTGAATCAATCCTATATAGGTCGGCAACGCAAAAGTGATCACCACCACGAGCCACTGGTACCAGCGGTGCTGCCACATGACGAGCGGGTCCCGCTTGAGATCTGGGATGTTCTCGAAGCGCCGGACCTGATCGCGCGTGTCCTTAAAGAGTATCCAGCCCATATGCGCGTACAAACCACCTTTGAGGATATTGTACGGATCCTCGTCCTGATCCACATAGCGGTGATGGTAGCGGTGGTCGGAGGCCCAGTTGAGCACCGAATTCTCAACGGCGGCGGCGCCGAAGATCAAGTAGAACAACTGGACGGCTTTGGAACACTCGTAGGCCCGATGCGAGTAGTAGCGGTGATAGCCGCCGGTGACGCACAAGCTAGTCAGCGCAGACATGACGACGAAGTTGGCGACCTCAAGGGCGGTCACGCCGTAATGCCAGGCATACCAACCGGTCCCGGCGAAGGCGACAAGGGGGGTCGCGCTCAGGAAAGCGACATTGACCCAGTCGAATGGACGGGACGCTGTCTGCCGGGGGAGATAATCGCTCATTCTGTTTCCTCTCTAATCTCTCCCAATTTTACTAAATAATAAAAGGCCTCTAGCCGATAACCATAACACCGCGTCGTCGGGAAGAAGCGCTCGAAATTGCTAATCTTTGAGCCGATGAGCGCTGTGATCTCCGGTCCGCGCAAGGCCTCCTATGTTCTCTTCCTGCTCATCCTGTTCGTCGTCGCACGCTTCAGCCTGGGCGCCTACCTCCTCTCGGGGTTGATCTCTTACATGATCATGGGCCTGACCGCGCGCGCTCTGATCGGCGTGGGCGTGCGTCCCCGGCTGGCGCGAGGGGCCGCATTAGCCGTGTTTGCGGTCCTGGCCGTCGCGCTCAGCTGGATATTCATCATGTTCTTGCGTCTCGGCGTCGTCCGCCTGCCCCTGCTGCTCGACACCGTCCTTCCCAGGTTTACAGCGTTGTCTGTCGAGTTCGGCTTCGACTTCCCGGTCGACAATGCGCTCGAACTGCGTGATTTTCTCGTCGCCTCGGCCAAAGAAAACTTCGCCTCGCTCAGCAAGACGAGCGGCCTGCTCACGCGCAGCTTCTTTATGGTCGTCGCCGGCGTATTGACCGCCGCGTTGCGCTTTCTGACGCCCCAGGGCACGGATGTCTCGGAGAATCTCTTTACGGTCATGCGCACGGAATTCTTTGCGCGCGTGCGTCTATTCATGCGCAGTTTCGAGCGCGTCGTAGGCGCCCAGGTCGCGATATCCACGCTCAATACGATTTTGACCGCCGCCTTCCTCCACGCGATGGGCTTCCCGTTCAAGACCTTCCTGATTCCGACTGCGTTTATCTGCGGCATGGCGCCGATCGTCGGCAACATCATCAGCAACGCCGCCATTGTCACCGCCGGCTTTACCGTTTCCGTGAAGCTTGCGGCAATCGGCCTTGTCTACCTCGTCATTATCCACAAACTTGAGTATGTTCTCAATAGCCGCATCATCGGACAATCCATCGACACCCCGATGTGGATGACTTTGCTCGGGCTCGTCGTTGGCGAGGCGCTCATGGGCGTGCCCGGCGTTCTGCTGGCGCCCGCATTCCTCCATTATGCGCGCGAGGAACTGCGCGCGTTGCCCGCGCCCCTTAAAATTTCCGCTTAGAAATCATTGCGCATCCTGATGGCGAGAAGGTCGCCGAGCCTGCGCGCTGAAAGCGAATTGGATTCAGGCTTTTTAAGCCATTGGAAAATACGCGTCTGCGCCGATGGACGCCAATGGCTGAGATCAGCGGCGGCGGCGGCCTCGATAGCCTCAACGAGCTTTGCGGCGGCGTCCTCCGAGCCGGTCTCGATCCGAGAGATCAGGCCTGACACGCCGCGCGCAAACGCCTCCTCCGCGTGCGCCGAGGCGCCCGTCAGGCCGGACGCCCGGGCGCGCGAACCGAGCAGTTTAATTTCCGCGAGCGCTTCAAAAGCGCCCGCGGAGAAGCGGCGCGCCTCCTCGGCAAGCGCGTAGGCGAAGGCTAAGCGCGCCTCCTCCTCAAGCCCTGAGGGCAAGGGGAGGCTAAGGTCGCAAAACTCCTGAGCAAGCGCTAGCTTGTTCTCTCCTTCCTCGCGCTCCGCCGCTTCCCAGCACACGAGACGGCGCTTGAGCGCCAACCTCAGAGCCTTTTCGCGCGCATCAAAGCCCAGGTCTCTCAATAAGAACGCGCGTCCAGGCGGCAGGACGGAAGAAATGCCGCCGCCTGAAAATGAAAGCAGCTCCTCATAACGCTCATCGGACAACTCATCCGCGCAGACAAATATCTGCACGCATTGGCGCTTGATTTGCGCCGCACGGAAGGTGCGCGTCCATCTCGCTCCGGTGCAGCCATCGGAGAAGGTCGCACGGCCCGCAACGACGGCAGCGTCTTTTCCCGCTCGCCGCATGAAGCGCGCGCTCTCAACTCGGTGAGGGCGCGCGCGGGTCAAGGGCTCGTCCTCAAAAAGACGGAACACGGCGTAGTCCGCGGCGACATGGTCGGGCGTTGTAATTAAGGGTTTCACAAGGCGCGGCCAAACGCCGGTCTCATCCTCCAATGCCGCGACAAACTCGTCCTCATAATCCGCTCCCAAGGTCCGCGCCAGCTCCAAGGCGCGCGCCGCGTAGAGAAGTATCTGCACCGGTTCCAGGCGCGAGAGCGCGCCAAAAAACCAGCCGCAACTCGTGAACATCATCAGCGCATGGCGCTGCATCTCGAGCAATATTCGTGCCCGCAGACAAGCCGGCGCATCCTTCGCGGCAGGCGCGTGCACGGCCAGAAAACGATCGACATTGCCCTCTGAACGGTCAAGCGCCACGGAAATGTAGGCGTCGCGCGCAATCCACGGATCGGGCAACAGGGCCGCAGCTTCCTTCACATAGAGCGCATCCAAGCGATCGCGAAGACCTTCCAGCGCCGAACGCAGGGGCGCGCGCCACGAAAGGCTCGCTTCACCCTCAGCGCCGCACCCGCAGGCCGAGCGCCAACGCTCGACTCCGTGCGGGCAGCTCCAGGAGGTAGCTCCCTTGAGCAGGCGCACCTCCTCGCGCGGCGCATGTTTTCCCAGCCACCAGCCGAGATTGACGGTCTCAATGCTTTTTTCGGGAAGAGCGTAACGCAGGAAATGCGCCAGGCCCATTTCCGCGAAGGATTCGTGATGGCCGTACGACTCGCCGTCAGTGGCAAATAAGGCCAAACTCTCTTCAGCATCAGCCGGCAGGCGCAAGGCAACGCGGTCGGCAAGGGCCCGGCTGTCGCTCATCGCGCGCTCAAAGGCGATCGAGCGGGAAAGCGGTCCGTCATAAAAGAATATGGCCAAAGTGCGCTTGCCGCCGCTCCAGCGATAGGCCGTGCCCGGACGCAGGGCCTCGGCCGCGTTCTTCCAGGCGCCGCCGGAGATGGGACGGACCGCCTCAGCCTGATGCGGCTCCAGGATGATAAACTTGACACCCTCGGCCGCGACGTCCGCCAAGGTCGCGTCATCGGCCGCACACTCGGGAAGCCACATCCCTTCAGCCTCGCGGCCGAAGCGTGCGCGGAAATCAGCCAAGCCCCAGCGAATCTCGGTCATGCGGTCGCGAGGGCTGGCCAGAGGCAAAATCGAATGATGGAACGCCTGCGCCAACGCATTGCCATGGCCGTCAAGACGTCGGACGCTTTCCTTGTCGGCCTCCAAGAGGCGGGCATACAGAGCCGGTTCAGCTTTTTCGATCCACGCGAGCAAGGTCGGGCCGAAGTTAAACGACATCCAAGCGTAGTTGTCGACGATATCGCTTAAACGCCCCTCGCCGTCTACGACGCGGGCCTCGCCGTTGGGGAGATAGCACTCGCGCGCAATGCGCGCGTTCCAGTCATGGTCGCGGCCGGCCGACGGCTGCCGTTCAACCGCGCCGGTCCAGGGGTTCTCCCGAGGCGGCTGATAGAAATGCCCATGCACGCAGGCAAAGCGTCGCATGCCCTACTCTACTATTATTCCCGGCGAGGTTTATAAAACAGATAAAGTAGAATGCGTTCATGAAGTCCCTGCTGTGCGCTCTGGCTATAGCGGCGCCCTCCTCCGCGGCGGACATCAGCGTCCACGACCTCATGGACAAGGCCAATAAAGCCCTCCGCGGCGACTCAAGCCGCAGCCGCCTGACCATGACAATCGAGACACCGGAGTGGAAGCGCTCGCTTGAAATCGAGGGCTGGAACAAGGACCGGACCTTTGCCTTCATCAAGATACTCGCCCCCGCCAAAGAGCGCGGCAATACGACTCTGCGCCGCCGCACCGAGATGTGGGCGTGGCTGGCCAGAGTCGAGCGCGTCATCAAGATTCCGCCGACGATGATGCACTCGGCCTGGCAAGGCTCGGATTTCACCTACGAAGATATCGTCAAGGCCGACTCCATCGTCAAGGACTACACGCACAAGATCCTGAAGATAACACGCGAAGAGAACCGCACGGTTTATCATATCGCGGCGACCCCGAAACCGGAGGCGCCCGTCGTTTGGGGCACGGTGCTGACCGACGTGGCGCTTTATGACGACCAAAGCGTCGTTCCACTCAATGAACTCGACTACTCCGAGCGCGGCGAACTCATTCGCACGATCACCTTGTCCGATATCAAGATCATGGGAGGACGCCGCGTGCCCACGCGCCTGGAGTGCGTGCCCGAGCGCAAGAAAGGCCGGCGCACGATTCTGCATTACCATAATATTGAATTCGACATTCCTCTTGCAGAGGAATTCTTCAGCTACCAGCGCCTCCAAAAAGGGGGGGGCTAGTGTTCCGCCTTGCCTGGCGCAATGTCTGGCGCAACCGCCGCCGCAGTTTAATCAATATGGCGGCAATGGGTTTTGGCCTGGCGGCGATTATGTTTGGCCAAAGCCTCTTGATCTCGCTTCAGGTCCAGCTCATCGAGAAAGCGACCGGCTCATTTACGAGCCATGTGCGGATTCAGCGCAGCGACGTCGATGAGTCTAAATTTCCCGACAAGTTCATGGCCGACCCCGAGCCCGCCGCAAAACTCTTAGACCGCGATCCCCGCATCGCCGTGTGGGGACGGCGCATCCAAATAACCGGCCTCATTTCCGCGCCGAACGCATCCTTGGGCGTTCTGATCTGCGCTGTCGAACCTGAAAAGGAAAAAACTCTCACCGACATGGCGACCTACATCAAGGAGGGGACCTACCTCGACTCCAATGGCAAGGGTATCGTCATGGGCCGCAAGATCGCCGGACGCCTTGACGTGCGTCGAGGCGAGAAGGTCGTGATCATGGCCCAAGCCGTCGACGGCTCGATGGGCGCTGAAGTCTTCCGCGTCGTCGGCCTCCACGAGACCGGTTCGGAGTCTTTCGACGGCCAGATCGTATGGGTGCCTCTTCATGCCATGCAGGATCTGCTGGGCCGCCCCGGCCAGGCGAACCAGCTCGCCGCGCGCGTCAAGGACATTTCGCAGGCGGAAACGGTCTCGGCCGATATCGATCTCCAGCTTCCGCCGGGAAACATCCGCGCGATCAGCTGGAAGAAGATAGACCGTGAAATTATCGGCATCCAAGCCTTCCAAAATGGAATCCTGACCATCGTGCTCATCGTGATCTTCATCATCGTGGCCCTCGGCATTTTAAACACGCAGCTCATGAGCCTCTTTGAGCGCGTGCGCGAGTTCGGGGTGCTGATGGCCATCGGCGCGCGGCCGGGCTGGATCGTGCGCCTGATTCTGGCGGAGTCTCTCGTGCTCGGCGCTATCGGCACGCTGCTCGGCATGGCAATCGGCGCTCTCTTGATCTCCCATTTCGGGCGGCATGGCCTGAACCTGCCCGTGGGCAAGGCCTTTTCCTACTTCATCCCTTTTCCGGCGGTGATCTATTTGCGTCCCGCGTGGGGTCTGCATGTTTTTGCCTGCGCGTCCGTCTTTGCGATCACTTTACTTGCCTCCTTGCCTCCGGCGCTGCGCGCCGGGCGCCTGAAGCCCGCGGAGGCGCTGCGCCATGTCTAAGCTCGTCGAAGTCATCAACGTCCACAAAATCTACCCCGGCGGCGATAAAGTCCCGGCTCTTCGGAGCGTGACGCTGACAATCGAGCGCGGTGAATTCACCTCTCTGGCCGGGCCTTCGGGCTCGGGAAAGTCCACCTTGCTTAATTTAATCGGCACGCTCGACCGTCCCACGCAGGGGACCGTGAGCTATGACGGCCGCGTCGTTTCCACATTGGGCATCAAACCCCTCTCTGATTTCCGCCTACGCACGCTCGGATTCGTGTTCCAGGCCTATAATCTGATCCCGGTGCTGACCGCCGTCGAGAATGTCGAGTACCCGCTCGTGCTGCAGGGCATCGCGGCCGCGCGACGGCGCGCGCGGGCTCTTGAGGCTCTGCGTTCG
>CAZGVK010000058.1:0-12006 GCA_964529095.1 uncultured Elusimicrobia bacterium | reverse complement strand
CAAAAGTGTTTCGTGCATCTGCTCCGGGAACTCAAGAAGGTGGACATCCGAAATCAATCGCCCAATTGGATTGTATTTCGCAAGAGGCTCAAACGGTTGATACTTGACACGTTGCGACTGGGAAAGCGCGAGGGGCTCTCGCCGGCCGAATACGCCTCTCGCCGCAAGCGGTTGGACGCGAGACTCGATGCGATTACCGCGATGCCGTGGAAGGATGCCGACGCAAAGAGACTGGTCAATCGGCTCATCAAGTATCGCGATCAATTATTTACCTTCCTCGATCACGAAGGAGTGCCTGCGGACAACAACCATGGCGAGCGGGAAATTCGCCCAGCAGTCATTATTCGCAAGAACTCGCTTTGCAACCGCAGCCAGAGGGGCGCACACATGCAGGCCGTGATGATGCCGGTCTACCGCACACTCAAACTGCGCGGCCACGATCCAATCGCAACTGTGGCGCAGGCTCTGCGTCAGTACCTCAAGACGGGGAAACTGCCTCTACTTCCGGCTCCCAGCACTTCACGCGGCTAAAGTCTTACAAAAAAACACTCTCCACTATTGAAGAAAAACAGACCCTCACCAGGGTGCTCGAACGCAGCGCTCAAATCTTAGAGTTCATCGCTTCACATAAAATCCAGGGCGAATTCAACAGCACACTGATTGATACGAATGGAGATTACGAAAAAGCAAAAGAAGAAATCGCGTCTTTAAAAAACACCTCCCAGGTAATGGAAGCTACTATAAATACATTAGGGGAGGGCGTATCTCTTGACTTCTCATCTACTGAGGTGCAAAATCTCACCGAATCGGAATGCGGGATGTTTAAAAAAGACAAGTTGGTATGGTTAGGTTCTACCACGATGGATCCACGCACCGGGGAAGTTTACTCAGACAAAGCAGATGGAAACAAAATATCTGATATCCACCAAGTTATGACGAAGGTGGGTATGGACGAGAATGCAGATTATCGGATTGGCTGGAAGGATTCGTGTGTTGGAGGCCTGTCCGTGCTGTAGTCGCGGGAGTTGCTGGTGTCAAAAGTGAAGGAGACAACTAAGGTTATTCATAGTGGTTTATGGATAAGCAGGCACGCGTTAGTCCACCGGTAAGTTTCATGCGCGGCCTAAGTGCCATGGACGGCCCATAAACGGGTGAAGTGCTCATGCCGGTTCCGATGGTCGGCACGGGTTCGTAAAGTCGGAGGGGAACTTCAGTCTACCGTAGGGCTCTGCGGGACGGACGCGACGTAAGGGGAAGGGCGGGTTCTTGGAAAAATTCACCGGCCACCCTTGATGCGCCAGGATGCCAGGAATCTTGAAATTCGTTAGCGGCGAAGCCTAACGCGAGCGTTCGGGGCAATGCAAGATAGCCGGAAAGTATTAGAGGCTACTGCTTAAATATGCGCGCCTTTATAGACGAGAGCGGAGAGACGCTCGCAGGCAAGGCGCACGTTCTCCAGGGGAGGGCCGAAGGAGAAGCGCACGTGGGCGCCGAAGCGCGAGGATCTTCCGGCGCGGCGCTTGCCCGGGTTTACGTCGAAGAACTCTCCCGGGACGACGATGACTTTTGATTCGAGGGCCTTCTTGAAAAATACTTTACCGACATTTAAAGGCCGCGGAAGATTTTTAACGGAGCCCCAGCAATAGAACGTTCCATCTCCGGGCCCGTCGAGAACTATGCCCATCGAAGACAGTTTGGCGCGCATAAAGTCGCGCTTGGCGCGGAAGGCTGTTTGCAGAGATGCGGCCTCCTCGGAGGCGTTCTTCTCGGCGAGAAGTTCGACGGCGGCGCGCTGCAATGGGCGCGAGCCGCCGCCGTCCAAGAAGGATCCGGCGGAGGAAATGGATTCGATGACGGCCTTGGGGCCTAATATCCAACTGATGCGCCAGCCCGGATAGCGCCAGTTCTTGGTGAGGCCATCGAGAAGGATCACCGAATCTGCGTCCACGTCGTCGACGAAGCGTGCGGCGCTCACCGGCGAGCCATCGCCGGTCCAGACGTAGTGGGAATAGAACTCGTCAAAAATAAAAGTACAGTCGAACTGGCGCGCCGTGGCGACCCAGCGCTTCAGTTCCTCCCCGGCCAAAACTTTCCCGGTCGGATTAGAGGGGTTCGAAAGCAATAAAGCGCCGAGGCCTCTGCCCTCGATCTCGCGGTGCAAGGCCGATATGGAAAAAGCGTAGCCGGCCTCGGGCTCAAGCAGGATTGGAATTGAGGTGAAGGAACGGAAGATATCGAGAAGCTCCTCGTATGCCGTGTAATCAGGCAGAAAATGGCCGAGATTGACCGCGCCTAACGCGGCGGCCACGCGCGTGAGCGCTGAGCGTCCTCCGCCGGCAATCGAGACATTCTCGGCCGTGTAAAGGCTTTTCATGCCCTTACGGTAACGCGCGTTGTAGAGGTCGGCGACCGCCGTGCGCAGATCCCAGAGGCCTGCGACCGGGGCATACTCCTGATCGGCAGGGTCGATGGCAATGGCCGCGCGCCGCGCGGGGCCGCTCGCAAGCGGTCCCGTCTCGGGCATGCCTTGCCCCAGATTCGACCAGTCGGCCGCACCTGTTTTGTAGCCCAGTTTCTCGGCCTCGGCCATCACGAAGATGACCCCCGTGCGCGGCACGGCGCGCACGGCCAGAGGCGAGTGATCGGCGCTCATGAAATCATGAAGCTCACGGCCGCGAAGCGGCCGGAGTGCGACAGCGAAAGGCTCCAGTCTTGGAGAACGCCGCGCCACAACACGCCGGGCAGGCCGAAATTCTCGGTAAGCGCCAACTGCGACGCGGCGCTGATCTCATCGTTGGTTGAGGCGATGAAGTCGAGGGCTAAATCACGGACGAAAGCGCCCGGCGCTGCCCCGGCGGGGATGTCGGCCACGGTCCAGAGCATGTCGCCGGGGGTCTCTTCGTCGCCGATAAAGCCGCCGCGCAAGACCGCCACGCAATGAATTTTCTCCTCGTCGTCATCGGTAAAGCGGATGTCGATCTCAAGGCCGGTCGGCCGGTGTGTCGCCTTGCGCCGAAAAAGATCCACCTCGATCTCGTGGAAGGCGCCGTTGGGGATCACGATCACAGCGCGGCCGAGCGCTTTGTGGCAGGCCTCCTTGGCGCAAAAGAAGCGCCAGAAGGTGCGAAACAGATTTTGCGGACCTTGTTCCGCGAAAAACTTAAGTTCCCTCATCGTCAGATGCCGCTGAAGCCAAGCCGCATCAGCCTTCCGAAGGTCATCGGAGAAATTTTCGCGCAGCAAAAGTCCGCGCATATCCACGACGTCGTTGCCGGCGCAGTTGCGCGCCATGTCCGAGCCTTCCCACCACTGCTGCTGCATCGCGGCCAAGCGTTCAAACAGCCGCCGGCTGATCTCTCTCGGATTTGTTTCGCCGGGGCCGGCGCCGTCGATGAGATCGGCGACGACGCGCAGGCGGTCGCCGTACGGAGGGCAGGCCGTCGTCGCGATCTGACGGTCGGAGCGCAGGTACACGCACAGAAATTTCGACGCGGGGACTTCGAGGGCCAGCTTGCCCAGAAAATCTTTCGGTCGCTTGGGCTCAAGCCAGCCTGAGCGCGAGCGCGCGGCCTCGGGATAGACGAAGACAGCGCCCCCTTGGCGCAGGATCCAGGCGCACTTGTCGAAGGCCTTCTGCCGCCATGTTTCCGCCGTAGCATCCTCGCCGCCGCGCAAAAAGGGGATGCAGCGGCATAGATAAAGAAGACCTCGCACGAGAGCGCTCTGCACGCGTCCGCCGAGCCTGTAGTAGTTCGTGTACTCGGGAGTGGACCAGGGAATCCGGCGATCTTCGCGCAGGCGGAGAACAGGAAAGATCGCCCAATAGACGAGGAAACTGTCAATCAAGGTCATGTGGTTGGCGGCCCAAATGACCGGGCCGTCGTGGCCATCAAGCTTGGCCCAAATGTCGGCGCGCAGAGCGTCGATGTTATCATCGAGGCGATATTTAAAAACGATCCGCGCTATCAGCGCCACAAGAAGCGATATGGGAACGACAAGCGCGCGGCTCAGCAGCCATTGCAGGCGGAGGGCTTTTATTTCCTCCGCCTGCAATGGCATTTTTCAGGAGAGCTTGAACGCCGACGACATCGCTTGCTGAAGCGCCGTGCGGGCTGAAGAGACCGCGGCATTCTCGACCTGGCGGCGTTTGCCGGCGGCCTCGGCGACTTCCCGCGAGACGCGCAGTTTCGCCGTGCTCATTCTAAGGCGCGTCTTGATTTCCGCTTCCTCGCCACGAAGTTTTGCCAGCGCCGCGCTGTCGCCGTCTGCGGAGATGCCCTTGAGCTTGGCTAAAGTCAGGTCAAGTTCGATGTTCAGCGCGTCGCAGCCGCTTTGATCATTGAGGTAAGCCTTCGATTTCGAGGCCGCGAGCTTTGCTGAATCGGCGAGGAGCGCATCATAGTCCTGGGCCTGCGCCGCAAGAGTTTTGAGATTTAACCGGACCGCATCGCGCTCAGTTCCCGTGCTATTTTCAGCTTTCAACGTCGTTTTCTTGAGCGCTGCGGCCATCTTCCAGGCGTCGCCGGTCGCCATGACATAGGCAAAAGACATGACGGTCTCCAGATAGACGTCGTTTTTTTTCATGTGGCCTAAGTCCATGAGCATCTTGACCGACAGGCCCGGGGTCGCGGCGAGGGCGTCTTGGCCATCCAAGATGCGCAACTTGCCGAGCTCACCCGCCGCCAGCGTGAAATCAGCGGCGCCTTCGGCGCTGTAAACTTTAGCGGTCATCTTGGTGAGAAATTGCCGCTCGATGGACATGGTGATGTCGGCGAGGTTCGACGATTCGATGCCCATGCCCACGATGTGACCCAAATAGGGGGTGTTCGCGCCGGCGGCGGCGAAGTTGGCCTCGTTGGTGGCGTACTTCTTGACGCCAGCAATGATGCTTTTTTCCGCGACTTCCGGAGCGAGCATGTCGAGATCCACAGCTGAAACGACCGCCTGTTTGCGCATGAATGCCATTTTCTTCGTTCCTCCGAGCCCGCCCTATTCTATTATTTTCCGTCCCAGCGTTTGAAGAGCACGCAGCCGTTGACGTCGCCAAAGCCGAAAGAGGCCTTGAGGACATATTCGAGCTCTTTGTTCATCCGTTCCTGGGGGATGCTGTCGCCGATGGGAATATCGGGATGCACGTTTGCGCTGTTGATCGAAGGATGAACGTAGCCGTTGACGATTTGATCGACGACGGCCACGCACTCGAGGGCGCCGGCCGCTCCCAACGCATGTCCGATCATTGATTTCGTGGATTGAATGAGTGGGAATTTATTAAGCGGCAGTTCCAGGGCCTTGATCCAACTGCCCACCTCTCTCGGGTCGGCGCCTGTCGATGTCAAATGTCCGTTGATCAAGGAAATGCGGCGGGGATCCACGGCGCTATCAAGCAGGACCTGCCGGATGCAGCGCATCACCCCGTCCGGATTAGGAAAGGTCATCGTGCCGCCGTCGCGCTGGCCGCCGGAGTTGCAGTAGGCGGCGACCAGTTCGCACAAGATAACAGCGCCGCGCCTCCGCGCCGCTTCAAGGGTTTCCAAGCGCAGCACGCCGGCGCCCCCGGCGGGCACGAAGCCGCAGGCCCCGGCCCCCATCGGCTGGGATCCCATCTCGGGGCGCTCGTTGAACCGGGAGCACAGCACGTCGCGCATCGCGTCAAAGCCGGCCCAGGTTCCCGGGTGGACGCCTTCAGCGCCGCCGGCATACATGGAGTCGGAAAAGCCCATTTGCAGGTGCTTGAACGCCTCGAAAATCGCTTCCGTTCCCGTGTTGCAGGCGGAGGAATTCGTGGTGATCTGCCCCCCGAGGCCGAGAAATTTTCCCACGGCGACGGAGACCGAGCTTTCCATGATCTTGGGAACTATATCAGCGCCCATGCCGCGCGCGCCCATGCCCGGATCCTGACTTGCAGCCGTTGCTAGAGTTGGCGCCAACTCGTCGCACAAGGTGTCCATGCCCCCGATGCCGCAGCCGATGATCGCACCCGTCGTCCAATCGACCGGAATGTCGTTGTAGCCCTTTTTGAGATCCACGGCGACGCCCGACATGCGCGCGGCTTCGACGGCGGCCATGGTGGCATACACCATCGCCTCGTTGAGCTTCGCGAGGTCGGCACCGGAGAGCAAGGCCTCGGCCTCATCCGGGCCGACGGGGGGTTTGCCGCCGATCTGGCAGGCAAACTTAAGTTTGCCGAGGTCCTCATGACGGGAGATGCCGGATTTCCCCGCCATCAGGGCGGCGCGGTAATCAGCAAGACCGAGCCCGTTGGGCGCCACAGCGCCCACTCCAGTGACGACGATCCTTTTAGGATAACGGTTCATGATAAGCTCGCCGGTCCTGAGATCACGCCGCAAAACACGAGCTCGCCCTCTTGAGATCCACCGAAGAATTTCACATCGACTTCGGCTTTGAGCGTGCCGTCGCGGAAAAACCCTGCCGCGCCGAAAATGGCGCGGCAGGCCACGGTGTCGCCGGGGCGCACCATTTTCTTGAACGCGCCCTTGTCGATGGAGGCGAGCCGGCAGTTGAGCCTCTTGGCGTTTTCCTGCGCGCCTAGCAGGTAGTTGGCCCAGGCGAAAAGTGCTGTCTGCGCCGCCATTTCAATTAGCTTGACGCCGGGCACCACGGGATTGCCCGGGAAATGCCCGGCGCAGTCGGAATCTTTCCAGGTATAGCGGGTGAGGACGCGCTGAGCGTCGATCTCCAGAATCTCATCGATGAAGCGCAAAGGCGGGCGCTGGGGCAGAAGACGGAGGATTTCGGCGGCGATCAGAACACTCACAGCGCCATGCCGCCGTCGACGGCGATGACGGCGCCCGTGAGATATTGGTTTTCAATCGCATGCCAGACGCTCTCGGCGACGGCGTCCGGCGCGCCGAAGGTTCCCAGCGACGTCTCTTTTTGAATAGCGGCGCGCTGATCTTCAGGGATGGCCGCGGTCATGTTTGTCTCAATAAAGCCCGGGGCGACGGCGACGACGCGTACGCCCTTGGGGCCCAATTCAGCGGCGAATTGCTTCGTGAGCGCTTCGAGCGCCGCCTTGGACGCGCGATAAAGCGCTGAACCGACGATGGCCTTGTGGGCCAACACCGACGACACATTGACGATAACACCCACTTCATTGCGGGCCATCTCTTTGGCGAAGTCGCGCATGAGAAACAACGGCGCTTTGAGATTGGTGTCTAGAATTTCATCGTAGGCCTCTTCGGTGACCAGCAGGGCCGGCTCGTGAGGACGGTCGATCCCGGCGTTGTTGACCAAGCAGAAGGGGGTGCCTTGGGCAAGAACGGCATTCAGGATGTGTTTTCGTCCTTCGGCTGTTGAAAGATCGGCTTGAACGGCGAATGAACTTTGAATCTCGGCGCAGAGCGCCATTGCCGCCGCCTTATTTTCGTTGTAGTGGACGCAGACCCGCAGCTGCCCTGCGGACTTTAAATTGATGATCTTCGCGATCGCGGCGCCGATGCCGCCGGAAGCGCCGGTCACGACCGCGATATCGGATATCACTGCACCACCATCGTTCCGCCGCCCCAGGCGAGGCCGGCGCCGAGGACCGCGTAGACGATCTGGTCGCCTTTCTTGAGTTTGTCGAGATGCTGCGCCACCGCCGAGGGCATTCCGGCCGAGGCGATGTTGCCCTGATGTTCGACGTTGCTGATATGACGCTCCTGAGGCAGGTTCAGGTGGCCGAGTATGCTTCGCTGCATGATGAAATTGGCCTGGTGCGTGACGGTGTAGACATCCTCGGCGAATAATTTCCTGGCGGCGGCGATAGTCTCGAACATCTCCACCGTGCGGCGGATGGAGAACTCGCGCACCTTGGCGCCGTCCTGCGCGAAGTGTCCCGTCGCGTCCACGGAGACGTCCGCGCAGTTTTCGGGGTCGGTGGCGAAGATGAGCGGCTCGACGAGAAGGCGGCCGCGGTGCCGGAGCGAGCAGACCTGGGCGGCGGCGCCGTCGCCCATGATGTAGCCGTCGAAATTTTCAGGGGAATAGTCGGTGCGCGTCGTGTAGCAGCCCGTCTGCACGGCCAGCACGAACTCGGGGAAGGCGTTCGGCTGCAAGTCGCCTAAGTACATCATGTGCCGCGCAAAGGAGGAGCAGGCCGTGTTGATGTCGAGGTGCGGTCCGCTGCCGATGCCGAGATTGTTGGCGATAAAATTCGCGGTCCCGGGCACGAGATCGAAAGGGAGGTCGCAATTGCACACGACCATGCCGATCCGGTCCGGTTTAACCGCGCATTGGGCCAAAGCCTTTCGCGCGGCGTGGACGGCAAGGGTCACCGGCGTCTCGCCGTTGGCGCGGGCATGAAGGATTGCCTGCAGCGGATCTTTATTGCGCGTCTTGACGAGGTATTCTTTGGAGAGGACGGAGTAGCGCGTTTGAATTCCAAGGCGAGAGGCGCACCACTCGGGAGTCTTCTTCAGGCCGACTTCCTTATGCAGGAAATTATTGGAAATTTCGTTTTTGGGAAGAGCCCAGCCCATGCCGAGGATATTGAAGGGCGTGCTCATCAAAGACCGGAGATCGCCTCGCCGCCGTCGGCGCGCAGTATCGAGCCGTTGGCCCATCGCAATGTGGGACCGCATAGGCCCAGGATGGTCTCGGCGATATCCTCCGGCGTCGTGAGCCGGTGAAACGGATTGCGCAGGCGGGCCTGCGCCTTCATCAGATCGAAGTTCGGAATCGCATTGCCGGCGGGCGTGTCCGTGACGCCGGCTTGGATGATGTAGGAAGATACTCCGTACGGGGCGAGTTCGACGGCCATGGCGCGGCAGGAGGACTCGAGTGCGGTTTTGGCGGCGGACACGGCAGCATAGCCTTTCCAGGCGATCTCATTGCCCTCGGAGGTCATGGCCACGAGACGAGCATCCTTGGTTAAAAGATTTTCCCTGCAGAGCTCTCGACCCCACAGTAAATAATCATAACCCATCATGAAGATCGTCTTCTTGAGATCGTCTTCGGTGAGGAGTTCCTCTTTATAGGGAATGCGTGAATCGGCAAGCGTGTGCAGCGCGTCGCAGCCTTTCTCATGGAAGGCGGAGTTGACCGCGGCTTTGACCTTTTCAGGAGCGAGGCCGAGGGCGTCGGCCAAGCCCTTGATGGCCTGGCCCTTGAAGTCGGGAGTTTTATCTTCGATCATCAGGCGGCAAGAGCCGGCCGCAATTGACTGCATAAACAGGTGAACTTTGCCGTGGCCGCAATTGGAAACGATGCTTTCAAAGACTTCTCCTCGGCCGTCCTCGTCAAATAAGTTGATGTTGTGGGTGATGAGGCTGACGCCAGCCGCTCGAATCTCGTCAAAGTGGGGCTTGATGAGAGACTCGACAGCGCCTTCCTTATCCTTGTGTCCGATCAGGATGTTGAAACCGGCTCGCGCCAGCCTTTTAGCGGTTGCCAGGCCGAAGCCGGATGAGCCTCCAAGGATGACCGCCCAGAGGCCTAAACCGCGAAAATCCAGCTGGTTTTTTTGATCCACCGGCTATTCTACCATGCGGCAGCACGAGCGCACATTGATCCGTGTCAATCGAATTTTAAGGCTTTGGATTTATCATCTCGGCCTTGATGGCGGGAAACTGCTCAGGGGGGAATTCACGACTGGAGAGAAGACTGCCGTCGGCGCCGTACACCGATTCGGTGCAGCGCGCTTCATTGCTCGCATAGGTCCGCTCGCAGATGAAGAGGGGGCGTGCGCCGGCATCTTGGAAAGAATAGATCGCGATGTCGGCATCGGGACCGGCGCAGAGCAGAGGAGTTTTCTTAAGCGACAGCGCGTCGCAGGGTTTATAATGATATTCAAGCGCCGCGCGGCAAAGCCCCGTCCTTCGGTCATAGCGATCCTCGACGATGCCTTCGAAATAGCGCGGGGATTTTTCACGGACAGTTTTGTCGAGGGCGAGCGCCAAAGCGCGGCACTCGCGGACATGGCGGGCGCGAACGCCCGACACGGCGCGCAAAGCGAACCCGCCGCCAAAAGCGACCGCGGCGATGACGGCGAATACGGCGGTTCGGGGCCCTCGGCTTTGCACGCGGGGCATTCTACTAAAAGAGGACGGGCGCCGGTTGACCGAGAGAACTCGGGGTTAGGTCCCGCGGATCGGCGCCCGTAAAATTATTTTCAGCGCGACAGCCAAGAATAGCCCCGCTCACGGTCCGGCGCCTGGGCCTTTAGACCCAGGGTTTTCTAGGTCTAAAGGCCCATGAGTGGAAAGCTGAATTCCGATACAATGATGACTGCCGTTGGATTGGGCCCGCGGAGAAATCGACGCATGACCCGACGCTTAAGCCGAATCGCGCTCGCTCTTATTTATGCAATCGTCCTGCCCCCCGCGCGCCAGGCCGCCGCTCTGAGCCGGAGCGCCACCGACGTCGTTTTTTCACAGAGGCTTTCGTTTGGTTCAGTGACCACAAAGCAGCTCCCGTCGTCTAAAGATTTCAAGTTGCTGCCGCTTGCTCTCGGCATCTCGGTCAATACGCTGACGCAGGTCAACCCCGCGGACATGCTGGCCGAAAAGCTGTTCGCTATCGAACCCGCGCTTGAGTCGCTCGCCCATCACGAGACCGGCGGCATCGTAGCGAGCGTTGCGGGACAAACTATTGAGAAGGTGCTCACGGGTGAAAAGAGCGCCGACAATTCAGATGTATTGGCCGCGATCCCCGATGTTCCCGCCTCGACCTTGGCGCCTTACGCGCCGGAGATCCGGGAACGCCCCGCCGCCGCCCCGCCGGCGCCCAAAACTGTCGAGAGCTTCGCCTCCTATCAGATCCACCGCTGGGGGCTCAAGGTGATCGCAGCGCTCACCGGCGCTGTTTTTTCGATGCCTCAAGCCGGCGCAGCGCTGACCGCAAAAATAATCGCTTCCGCCGCCGACAAGAAGCTCGTGATCTCCGACTTCGATGATACCTTGGCTGACTGGAACGCGGTTCTGCCTGCGGAGAAGGTCGCCGTGATACGAGCCATCCGCGCCGCAGGCAAGCAATTTGCCATCGTCAGCAACCGCCTTGATGAGAAGCTGGAAAATTCAACACAACTGACGATCTTCGAGTCGCTGGCGAGCCTGCCCGCCGACGTGACCGAAGGCATCTATGTCGCCGCCAACAGCGGCGGCAGGATTTACCAATTCAGAGGCGGCGTTCCCGTCAAGATCCACGAGGCGACCTCGCTTCAGAGGGATGAGCTTAAGCGCGTCGAAGCCGCGGCCGCCAGCACGCTCGCGCGTCTTAAGAAGATCGGCATCGAGCAACACCCCGGCGACCTATTGAACCCCAAGGAATCGTTCAGCGCCTATGGCTATGCGCTGCTGCTCCGCGTCCGCACCGATGCGGAGAAAATAAATAGAGCCGTGGATATCATGCGCAAGGAGTTCACCAAACAGAGGTTGAAGGGCGAGGTTTCGGGCGCCACCCCTCAAAACGCGGCTTCCGATCCGCCCTACCTGAGCTTTACAACCATCACCAAGTCCGAGTCCGCGGCGCTCATCGCGAAATTCCTCGGAATTGCGGCCAAGGACGCGGTGGTCATCGGCGACATGATGTACGCATCCCGCGCGGCAAAAAAGGAGTCATGGTTGACCCGTCTCGGCCTCAGGCTCAGCGGTCTGGCGATCGGCGTGACCGGCAACGGAACCGACATCAACATGGCCCGAGGCCTGCCCGGCGCGCTGGCGCTCGGCGTCGGCCGCATGATGGACCCGCGCATCCCGAACGGCTGGAACCTGGCGGGCTACGGCCCTGAGATAACACAGAAGATCCTCGAGTCCGTCGCCGACGGCGGTGCGCGCCGACGGCGCCTTCCTTAAAGAGGAGGTCCTGAGACTGTTCATGGCCGCTCCAGCCGGGTTCCCAGGATCGCGCGAAAGGCATGGGGTTATGCTTGGCAAAAGAACGCCGAATCAGCATTATCCATTGTATTAGAGTTAGACGCCCCCATTTCCTAGGTCTTGCGTAAATCCACAGTTATGGTATAATACACCATAGATGAAAGCTCGACTCATTCATTCGATTAAGCTCATT
>CAZGVK010000057.1:0-25888 GCA_964529095.1 uncultured Elusimicrobia bacterium | reverse complement strand
AAACGCACAGAACTCTCCGAGTACCGCGGCCAGCATCGCGGCGGCGGCGGCATTATTACGATCAAGACGACGGACCGAAACGGCTCCGTCATCGGCGTCAAACTTGTGACCAATGAGGATGATCTGATGGTGATGACCGAGCAGGGCAAGGCAATTCGCTTGCGTTGTGATGATATCAAGACCATCTCGCGCAACACACAGGGCGTGCGTCTGGTGCGCCTGGCTGAAGCGGATAAGGTGTCCCGCGTGGCGCCCATCGCAGTCGAGCCCCCCGTTGCTGTGGAACCCCCGATTGAGGGCGGCAAGAAATGAGGAGTGCGGATTGAAGCGGGTTATTTGTGTCTTGGCATTGGCGGTTATTAGTAGCGCGGACGCTCACGCCGATCTTCTAATCGAGAGTCTGTCATGGCAACGCGCGCGAGTTGAGCGCGGGCGCATTGTTTCCTGGGAAGACTCCCCCGCGCTCCTTAATGGGCCGCCTAAGCTTAAGGCTCGTCTGCGGGCTCGGCTGACTCTACATAACAGCGGCTCCAAACCAGTCGAGGGTATTCTGTTGCGTTACAGCATGACTTCGCACATAGCGCCGGTTGCAGGGGAGAAGACCGAAGGATATTGGGGCGTGCCGTTTGCCATCGAGGAAAAGCGCGTTCCGAAGGTCGGCCTGAAAAAGACGCAGGATGTGTATCTTATGACCTCCCCGGCTTTTGATTTGCACATCGCCAAGCTCGCGCGTGCCGGGTGGTGGCCGGACCGCGTGAAGCTTCAGGTCATGATCGAACCGCATCCCGGCTCGGTCGTCTTGCAATCGCTGGAAAGCGTGCTCGAGGTGACGAGATGATTGACCTCGGCGCGGCGCGTAAGAGCCCGTCACGAGCAAGGCAAGCGCTGTCGTCGCGCAATCCGAGGATAGGCGACGCTTTTGATGAGCTTTTAAAGCTCGATGAAGAGCACCGTGTGATTCTTAAAGAAGTGGAAGAGATGAGATCTTTTAGGAACACCGCGTCGGCAGAGATCGGCAAGGCGATGACGGCTCATAATGAGATCGCGGCCATTGAGTTGAAAGCATCCGTCTCTGCGCTTAAGCCTCAATTGACAATCAAGGAATCAAGGCTGGTTGAATCCGAAAAAAGAATCAATGCCGCCATCCTGAGTATCCCCAACATTCCGCACGAATCGGCGCCAATCGGCAAAGATGCAGCCGGCAATGTCGTCATCCGGATATGGGGTGAGCGAAGGCAGTTCAGGTTCACGCCGCTTGATCACCAAAGCGTGGGCGAGAAGCTCGGCCTGCTCGACATTAAGATGGGAGTTAAGCTCGCAGGCGCGCGCTTTGCCCTGTGGCGGGGTCAGGGTGCCAAACTCATACGCGCGCTCGGAAACTTCCTTCTTGATCGTCATGAAAAAAGCGGCTACCTGGAAGTTCACCCACCCTATCTTGTCCTGCCGGAGATGCTCGTGGGCACAGGCCAGTTGCCAAAGTTCGAAGCGGAGATGTACAAAACAATCAATCAAGACGGCGACCAGGCAAGCGCTTTATATTTGATCTCCACTTCTGAGATTGTGTTGACTAACATGGTGCGCGAGGAAATTGTGCCCGTCGAGAATCTCCCGATGAAGCTCATGGCGCTGACGGCCTGTTTTCGCCAGGAAGCGGGCACCTACGGCAAGGACATGCGCGGCGTGATCCGGAACCATCAGTTCGACAAAGTTGAGCTGGTCTGGATCACGAAGCCGGAGGATTCTCTTGAGGCTCTCGAGCAATTGACGCAGGATGCGGCCGCAACACTTGAGGCCCTCGATTTGCCTCACCGCGTGATACACCTGTGCACCGGCGACATGGGCTTTTCTTCCCAAAAAACTTACGACATCGAGATTTGGATGCCGTCGGAGAACAAGTATCGCGAGATATCTTCTTGTTCCGACTGCTCCGATTTTCAAGCCCGCCGGATGTCCTCTAGATTCCGGCGCGAGTCCAAGAGCGCGCCGGAACTCGTGCACACTTTAAACGGATCGGGCGTTGCAGTCGGCCGTCTTGCCGCCGCGATCCTTGAAAACAATCAGCAGGCCGACGGCTCGGTTTTAATTCCTCGGGCGCTGGTCTCCTATTTCGGCGCTGAACGGCTGTAAATCATGGCCAAAGGCATCCGAAAACTTGACGCCGTCGTGGCCAAGCTTTTGGGTTCTCGGGGTTGCCCGTGGGATCGAGAGCAGACGCACAAAAGCCTGATCCCATACCTGCAAGAAGAGACGGCTGAGCTTGCCGCAGCGCTCAAGGGCGGTCGCTGGCATGAGATCGAGGATGAGTTGGGGGACCTGCTCTTTCACATTCTCTTTCATTCACGCATCGGCGCTCGGTCGGGGCGATTTAATTTAGACACGGTCGCCGAGAGCCAGGCCATAAAACTCATGCGTCGGCACCCGCATGTCTTCGGCCGCACGCGCCAATTTCGCGACTCTAAAGAAGTCTTGGCGAATTGGAAGACGATCAAGGCCGCGGAGCGCATCCTTCGCGCCAAGGAAGTTATTGCGCGCGCGAGTCGGCGCTAGATGTTTTTCGAGGGACCCGAGAAGAAAGTTGAACTTGCCTTGGCGCCGGGGCGAGCATCTCTGCGCGCGAAAGGCGCGGACTACTGGAATGGCATCGTCGCCAAGGCAAACGCAAAAATTATTTCGACGATCTCAAATGAATCAATGGATGCGCACCTGCTGTCGGAATCGAGCTTGTTCGTCACGGACACCTGGCTGACGATGATCACGTGCGGCCGTACGGACCTTGTCGCCGCGGTTCTTCAGCTTGTCGAAGATTTCGGCGTGGATGCTTTCCACTATCTCGTCTATGAGCGCAAAAACGCGCATCATCAAGAGTACCAGCCTTCTAATTTTTTTGATGACTGCCGTCGGCTCAGCGACCGCATGCCCTCGAAGTCCTACCGTTTCGGCGATGGCGACGATCACCATGTCTTCCTCTTCCACCTCGATAAGACCTATGTTCCGCCTCTGGAAGATCTGACGCTTGAAATACTGATGCATGGCATCGACCCGCAGGCGTCCCGGGTCTTTATGAGCGGCCCCGCCCGAAAAAAAGACTTTATCAAGGAAAAATCCGGCATATGGTCCATTCTTCCCGGATTCAAGGTGGGAGACCATCTCTTCGAGCCGATGGGCTACTCTCTTAATGCGATCAGAGGGCCCAAGTACTACACCATTCATGTAACACCGCAGAAGATCGGCTCCTATGTCAGTTTCGAGACAAATGCCGTCGAGGGCGACGCTAACGAAACGATCACGAGGGTGCTCGGTCTGTTTAAGCCGCAGTCTTGCGATGTGATCCTATTCCAGCCGCAAAATTCTCGTCAGAATATCCGTTGCGACTACCCAATCAAGCGCGCCGTGCGTCAGAACCTGTCTTGCGGTTATCGGGTCACCTTCGACCACCATTTCAAGTCGATTGAAGGAGCAGCGCCGGCCATTGAGATCGTGCTGTGATGAAAAAAATAGTTTGGGTTGATGAAGTTTATCAAGGCATCGTGCGCACTGGTTTTCGCCTTAAGAAAAGACTATTTGCGCGACGGAGCCAATTTCAAAAGGTGGAAGTTGTAGAGACGGCGGGCCACGGGCGTCTTCTTCTTCTTGATGGAATGACGATGGTTTCCGAGCGAGATGAATTCGTCTATCATGAGATGATCGCACACCCTGCGTTGTTTCTGCACGCAAAACCATGTCGTGTGCTGGTCATCGGCGGCGGCGACGGCGGCAGCGTGCGCGAGGTCCTCCGCCACAAAAGCGTTGCAAGCTGTGTTTTAGTTGAGATTGATGGCCTGGTCGTGTCAGCAGCGCTCAAATATATTCCCCAAACCGCGAACGCTCTCCGCGACAAGCGCGTTCGCGTCCTGATAGAGGACGGCGTGAAGTTCGTCTCCGAAACGACGGAAAAGTTCGACGTGGTGATCGTGGACTCAACGGAGCCTTTCGGTCCCGCCAAAGAGCTGTTTGGCCATGATTTCTATAGAAATATTTGTCGTATCCTGAGCAAAGACGGCATCGTCGTGAGCCAGGCCGGATCCCCGTTCTATGAAATTAAGACGATAAAAAATCTTTTCAGGATCGCGAAATCCATTTTTCCCGTTGTCGAGGTTTGTCTTTTCAATAATTTAACCTATCCCGGCGGTCTTTGGGCATTCACATTCGCCACCAAGGGACTTCATCCTGTGCGTGATTTCAGGCCCACGCGAGTGAAAGCCTCGAAGATGAAGCTGAAATGGTACAACGCGGATATCCACACCGCCAGCTTCTCACTTCCCAGTTTTCTTAAGGTTCATGAAAAAAACGGGGGTCCCATCCGCGCAGGTTGGTGAATAGCGGGGATGGGTCTTCGGACTCATTTTCCCATGGGTCCTTTGTCTGTGAAATTTTCCCCGTTTGGCCCATCTCTGCAAGCGTGATTGCGTATATCATATGGAGGCACGGTAAATCTGCCAGGAGACTTACAAAATTAAAATGAATACGATGAAGTGATATTTAATTGATACTGAAACACAAAACTGGTTGCCATAATAGTGGGAGTTCTATTTGGTGAACGCACAGGGCTCTCCTGAAAAGTCCACAATCATGTCATGATCCCTGATATCGCGAAAATAGCGCCAATTCTATTCCTGGTAATCGTCGTGTTTCCTCTCTCGTCCATAGCGCAGGTTCCCACGCATGAACTTATGGAGACGCGCTTGGCCGAAATCGGACTACCGGCCACGGGTGCGATTGCGGAAAATCCACCTACAGCGAGACTCGTCATCGCAGCGCCGGATAACGGCTGCCCCAAAGAGTGGGGGGACGTCTGCGCTCTATGGCTGAGCGAATTGCTCCGCTATCCGCGGTATGCGGCGTACTTGCAGTGGCATCCGCTCCTGTTTAAGTTCGTCGAACCAGTTTGGTTTGGAAATAAAAAAGAGACTTGGTTCGGCAATGAGGGACAGGTTAATGCCACCTGGGAGGAAGACGGTATTTACCTCAATGCCGCCATGCTCCGAAAAGCCGCCAAGCATCTAAGACAACAGCGCGTGGACCCCGACATAGCGCCGCGCATCTTAGCGCTCAAGATGCTTCCCCTCATTGCGCACGAACTGGAACACGGCATCACCTTTGAGGCCCTTCGACTTGCCACAGGCATTCGTTTTCTGGCCGGTTCGCAGGAAGATGAGTATCTTGCGACGCGGGGAAGCGCAGAAGTGTTGGCTGACCTCGAAAAGAACTCACCGGAACTTTTTACGTTCCGAGCCTACATGGTGGAATCCGATTTCAAGCATAAAGAGATCCTGAGCCGCTGGCACGACGGCCCGAAATCTCTTTTTCACCTTGTTCAGCGAACTTATAAAAATTCAGTCTCGATTCTTGCTGGAAATCGCGAAGATTTGCTCGGCGTCTATCGAAAAAACGAGAGCGTGTTGAGGCGGCATCTTCTCCACTACTCAGTCGCGAACGCTCCTGAGGCGGAAATACCGCTTGAGGTCGTTGAACGCTGGCACCAAAAAACAAGCATGATTCTCGTGTGCCTGGAAGAAGAGGCCAAGTTCAACGCAGTGCGGTCTTTTTTAATGACCCAGCTGCAGGCGACGGGATTATCAGACCGCCTCATTGGGGGGCTTGAGGACCTGCCGCAGGAAATCCCCGGCACGAAGCCGCTTGAAGAAAATCCTTCGTGGTGAAAAAAAATCCGCCTTATTGCCTACACCTGTTCACCGTGATGGCGTCGATTTCCACTCCAGAGCCCTTGGGAAGGGCCCCGACCTGCACGGTCGCGCGCGCCGGGAAAAGCGCGCAAAAGCGCTTTGCGTAGACCGCATTAAGTTCCCAAAACTTTCCAAGGTCGGTCCTATACACCGTGGTCTTGTCCACTGCGTCAAGCGTCAGACCGACGGCCTTAAAAAATCTTTAATGTTATTGACGCACTGCTATATCTGCTCAGCCGCGCTCCCCTCGACAATGGCCCCGTTCGCCAGGAGCGGGATTTTCCATGAGACGAAGACAAATTCTCCGGCGGCTACGCCCTACGAGTAGGGACCCTATGCCGCTCAGCTAAATTGGTGCGCCGTGAAGGTGTGCGTTTCCAGCGGGTGCAAGTCCCGTCCGAGGAATTATCGATGCACCTCGGTAGCTATCGGGCAAGGGCGCGGTCCTCGGTGATCGGGTTTCTTGATGCCCCGAGACAGAAGGCCTCTGAGAGGAGGTCGAGCAAGTACGCAGGCCGCAACATGAGTGAAGCCTGAGCAGGTCCCGATAGTGATGCCGCAGATGCCGACCCTTCCAATTTATGGGGAAGGCCGCCGTGCTGGACGGAAGGCAATCGAAGAATAACGTCCAGCGGTCTGCCGGGGCATTGGGCGCAGCATGCGTGCAAGGAAAAGTGTGCAACACGGGAGACTTGGTGGAGTGGGATCGCGACCCGAACACGCCGTCAGAGGTGGCTCGACCAGGAGTCGGAGGGGCTCACAGTACCGATGAAGCGGGTAATGACCGTGGAGGGAAGGAGCCCTGGTTCAGGACGCTTCACAAGGAGCAGACGAGCGGGAGATTGGCGATGAGCCTACCAGACCAGACGACAAAACTCGAAGAACTCCGAGGGAAGCTATACGTGAAGGCCAAGACGGAGCCGGCGTTTCGGTTCTACGCGCTGTACGACAAGATTCATCGGTGGGATACCCTGATGGAAGCGCTCAAGCAGTCGAAGTCGAAGAAAGGCGCAGCCGGAGTTGATGGGCAGACCTTCGAGCAGATCAAGGAGTACGGTGAGGAACGGTGGCTCAAAGAGTTGCAACGAGAGTTGCAAGGGAAAACCTATCGGCCCCAGCCGGTGCGAAGGGTGCTGATACCGAAGCCGGGAGGAGGAGAGCGGCCGTTGGGAATACCGACCATTCGAGATCGAGTGGTGCAGACGGCGGCGAAACTCATTCTGGAACCCATCTTCGAAGCTGATCTATGCGACGAGGCGTACGGGTATCGACCCGGGCGCAACGCTGTGCAGGCGGTGACTGAGGTGCATCGGGAACTTGTCCGAGGGAAGACCGAGGTGCTGGACGCGGACCTTTCGAAGTATTTCGACACGATTCCGCACGCCGAGCTGATGAAAAGTCTGGCTCGGCGAATCGCGGATGGGAAGGTGCTGAGCCTCATCAAGATGTGGCTGAAAGTGCCGGTCGAGGAGAGGGACAAGGACGGAAGACCTCGGTACAGCGGAGGCAAACGCTCGAAGCAAGGCACGCCGCAAGGGGGTGTGGCATCGCCGCTGTTGGCGAACATCTACATCAATCGGTTGCTGAAGGCCTTTGCGGCCAGTGATCTGGGCAGGAAGCACGGAGCGAGGATCATCAACTACGCAGATGATTTCGTGGTGGTAGCCAGAACGGGAGCCGCGGAAGCGTTGGCGCGAGTGAGGCGATGGCTTGCAGTGATGAAGCTGGAGCTCAATGAAACCAAGACGTGCATTCGCAACGGAAGGAAAGAAAACTTTCGTTTTCTCGGGTACGAATTGGGGCCGATGATAAATCGGAAAACTCGATGCAGGTACCTGGGAGCCCGGCCATCGAAGAAGGCAATGGAGAAGATTCGGGAGACGGTGAGCGAAACCCTCTGGCGCGGACGCAATGAGCGCTGGACAGAAATCAGGGACGAACTCAACCGGAAGCTCCGAGGGTGGGCGAATTACTTCGCCTATGGTTCACCGTACGCATCCTTTCGCCTCGTGGATATTCACGTGGCAAATCGGGTGCGCAACCTCCTAAGGAGGCGACATCAACTGCGGAGCGCGACGAGTCGTTTTGGTTACGCCGAGGTATATGGCGTTCTCGGGGTGATTGAAATGAAGCGCCTCCTCCGGACGCATGCCTACACGTGAAACCTGTCCGAGAGCTGGATGAGGGAAATCTGCACGTCCAGTTCGATGAGGGCGTGGAGGAAACGGTTCCATGGTTCGGCTATTGAGGCACTGTCAACCGAAAGGGGCAGTAAACAAGCTAGGCCAAACCGTCAGGGCTGCGCCTCCACGCCCCCTCTACACCACGATTGTGTTTTTTGCTGATAATAACAAAGGAAAAGATCCTAGCCAGCACTGACTTCTAGAAGACAATATATTGCTAGTTCCGGAGAAGTGGATCAGTTTTTTTAATGCTAGCACTCCGCCCCACCGTAAGACGCCTGCGGCCCACACGACACGATTGGAATGATGTCCTCACGTCACGGTCGTAGGCCAAACAGCAACATGTCCTACCTCCACTACGTGGAAAAAAACCACTACGTGGGAAGATAAAGCAATCACCCCATGCCGTGAGGCGGTGCATCACTTTATCTGAGCACGGCCGGTAAATTTATCTGAGCGCTATAGGGACCAATGGCTGCTGGCGCTTTCGGCGTGATGATGGGAGCTGTTTTATTTTCTCTCCCGTGTTCGTCAGCGCGCTATTGGTCTTATGCACGAGCATCATCTTGCTCAAGGCATTGATCGTCTCTATGTCGTCCATGCCCGCCACGAGTCGGCGGAGCTTAATCGGCCCCATGGCTGGCCAATCATTCTTAACGGCTTGAGCCTCGTGTGGATTTTCACCCCTACCGTTGGCGACAACGTTGGATAGGTTTGCGCGTATTCACTGAGCAACTAGAAAATAATCTAGGCCTTCGGACCCGTTTTCCTATGGGTCTTTTGTCTGTGAAATTTTACCCGTTTGGCCCATCTCTGCAAGCGTGATTGCGTCTATCCTGCGGAGGTCCGATAAATTCGGCAGTGAGGCCTATAAAATGAAAATTAATACGATGAAGAAGTTTGCAGTGGGCATGAATGCTCTCAGCCTGGTGATGACATTGGGTGTTGCGCGAACGATGGCATTTGACAGTGGGGGGGCTGCTAAGAACACCTTGGAAACATTGTCGGAAAATCTCGACACGACTGCCCAGGTGTATGACGCGCAGTTTCAGGAAGGAGTGCCTACTGTTTACGGGGAGCAGGAGTCCACACAGCAGGTGCCCAGACCGCAGTTCGCAGAGGTAGGCCCAACTTACACTCAGAAGGATGTCCCCGCTCCTTCCATTTGGAATGTGAGGGAGGCAGGGCGGGGAGGCCAAAAGGCAGACAAAAAATCAGCGGAGAGCGCTTTTATATTTGGCCTAGTGATTATACTATTGACTCTATTCTCATTCACCCTTCCCGATAGTAAGCCTTCCAGTGGAAAGTGACAGACTGAGAAGACAAGCCTCGTTTCATCAGCCAACTTTTGTAGTTCTAATTTCCATAGCCGTAGTCGTGACCCATTATCCCCTCCGCCGTCTGCTGTAATAAAAATCTCACGGGCCTTCTGATAGAAGCATCGGCCTTCAAAACGCCACCAGCCACGGATTGAGGCTACGGCGAACGCGCTGGTGTCATGGTTCCGTGTAAACATTCACGAAACCCGTGTTGCGCCCCAGGTCATAGATGCCCTACGGATAGGCGCGCGGGACCGCAGGATCGGGGAAGTTAGGCCCGTTCACTGGGACGGGCCGTTTCGCGGGCAACTATTTTTTGCCTCTATTGACGTAGTTGCCGATGAGTTCTTTCTTCTTGGTGTCCACGGAAATGACAGACCTTCCTGCTGCCAACGACTATTTTCTCATGCATTTATTATTTCGCAGCCTTGAGCCAGCCGCGGCGGTACAATTCCTCGGCGACCTGGATTGAGTTAAGGGCAGCGCCTTTGAGCAGGTTGTCGGAGACAATCCAGAGCGCCAGTTCTTTTGGCGCGGCGCCACGGCGCAGACGTCCGGCATAGACCATCTCCTTGCCGCCTACTGAGCGCGGCGTGGGATAGTCGCCGTCTTGCGACAGGACCAGGCCCGGGGTCTTCGAGAGAATATTTCGGGCGCGGACCATGGAAATCGGTTGAGCCAAAGTCAGCCATACGGCCAAGGCGTGGCCACGGATCGTGGGCACGCGCACGGTGGTTGCGGAGACCTTAAGATTTGGGGACGACCATATTTTGCGCAATTCAGCGGCAACCTTTTTTTCTTCGCTTGAATAGCCGTCAGCGCCGAATTGGCCGACTTGAGGGATAACATTATAGGCAATTGTGCGAGGCAATACGGAGGATGAGCCTGGGCCGAGCGTTGGGGAGCGCCCGCTTAACCCTGAGCCGAGAGTGGAAAATGTGGAGCATTGCGAGAACAGCTCTTTCAAGGCATCTTTGCCAGCGCCGGAAACAGCCTGGTAGGACGCTAAGCGAACTTCCCGAATTCCAATGGCACGGTGGATTTGCGCTCCTGCCACAGCCAAACCCGTCATTGTGCAGTTGGGACCTGCGATTAAGCGGCGCTCGGACCGCAAGGCAGATGCGTTTACTTCAGGGATAACAAGCGGAACATTTTCACTCAACCGGAACGCCGCGCTGTCGTCGATCGTCCAGATGCCCCGTGCCGCGAGCTTGGGAGCGAGCTTAAGTGAGACCTCTTCGGAGCTGACGAGAAATACGATGTCGCACGAGTTCAGCGCGGCCATGGAGACGCCGGGCGTTGCAAGTTCATTATTTTTAAAGCACACCGATGAGCGAGAGCGGCCAGAGGAGAAGAGGCGAAGCTCAGCGACGGGAAAACGACGGCGTTCGAGTAAGGCGACGAGTTCACGCCCGACCATGCCGGTGGCCCCTACTATTCCGGCGATGACGCCGTCAGTGCGGCCCATAAGGGATCATGTACCCCTCAGAGACCCCGATGGCGTCGGAGATGTCTCGAGCCGTGCCGCGCAGAAAGGATCCTGGGGCTGGCACCTTATCAAGAGGCAAAGAAAACAGGTAGGGAGGTTTGCGCTGGATGCGAGAGATGCGTTGCCATTCAAGCTGGTCGCGGGAAGATTCAACCCATGCCTCACTGACATCCTCACCAGCAACGGAGAAGCGCACGAGAACGCGCTTGCCTGCGCGTGCGACGCTGAAGTCGCTGATGGACAGCGCGGGTTCATCCGGAGTTGGCGGCACAAGCTTGATGGCGATAGCCGGAGCTAATGTGTTGAGCGGTGTTTCGAGGGAGTCTGCATGCCCACGCGGCGGAACGCCTTGTATTGAGCGATTGAGCCAGGCGTTGGTTTTCCCGTCGGGTTCATCAATGGCGGCGGCGGCCAGAATCGGAGCGCTCGATGCGTTTATAAAATAGCTTGTCGGCGACCAAACAGTTAAGTAGTTCGGCACAGTGAAGCTTATTTGAGCAAGATGAACCTCTGTCCAGAACCACTCCCCTGCGCCAACGCCGTCAACATGCGCCTGCGGATCTGCCTCGGCGGGGATGTCGCTAGTTTCAGCAAGAAAAAAACTTTGCTCCGAGGTCCAGGATGGAGATGTGGAAATTCCCGCATAAACTTTTCCTGGAATTATCTCGCGCAGCCATGGCTTGCCCGGCACGGGACGAGTTTTTGCGCGTCCAAGTTTAGCCCCGATGAAGGCGCGCGCGAAATCGCCAACCGGCGCCGGGGGTAGCTTTATGATCCAGGAATTATTGAACCCGACATACCAATTCGCATCAGGGCCACCATCAGCGAACCGGCCATAATCATGCAGGTTTGGCGCAAGTGTAATGATAGTCGGGATGATAGAACTTGTAGATAATGATGGCGCGAGGCCATCATTTGCGCTTGCTGACAGGGTCATTAAAACGATAAATTTTAAAATTAACATTATTTTTTAATTATTTTTAATATTCTATCGAAATCTTCAAAAGAGAAAAACGAGATGGATATCGAGCCTTTCGACGCATTTTTTTTAGTGCGAATGACAACCTTTGTGCCGAGGATATGTTGCAGCGATTCTTCTATGGAAGCAATATCTGCTGATTTTACATTAACTTTATTTTTATTAACAGATTTAGTTGTAATGACTTCTTTTCCTTCAATCTCGCGAGCAAGTGTTTCTGTTTCACGTACAGAAAGTTTATTGACGCTCAGTTTCTGAAAAACAGAGTGCCGGAGGTTTGGATCGGCTATGGTCAGAAGTGCGCGACCATGGCCTTCGCTGATATGTCCAAACTGTAGAGCTTTTTGAATTTCATCGGATAGATCCAATAGCCGCAAAGTATTTGAGATTGCCGCTTTTGACTTTCCCATATATTCAGAAAGGGCAGTCTGGTTGATTTCAAACTCCTTCATGAGGCGAAGATAGCCTATGGCAATCTCTATCGGGTTTAAATCCGCACGCTGAAGATTTTCAATCAAGGTCAGAGCCATGCGATGCTTCTCATCTCGAGGCTGGCGGATGAAGACATCCATCTCCTTAAGGCCGGCTAATGCGGCGGCGCGCCAACGGCGTTCGCCGGCAATTAGTTCATAGGAATGATTTGTTGAGTCATAGGAAACCAACACGGGTTGTGCCAGGCCGTGTTGTTTGATAGACGCTGCAAGTTCCGTCAGAGATTCTGGCTCAAAGTGACGGCGAGGTTGCAGGTGGTTGGGCCGTATTTTGTTAATGGGGACAGTGGTGAATTTACCCTCATTAGGGTAAATAGAATCTTCTATTGGTGGAATTTGCGCAGGTGAAACAGGAATTAGAGATGAGAGACCGCGACCGAGAGCTTTGCGGGTCATAGTTGGTTCTCCGTTTTTTCCAAGGTGACAGGCATAATTTTATTTTTCAGTCCTCTCCGAGATAGGAATTCATGGGCAAAGGCCATGTATGCTTCGGCACCTTTTGATTTTTCATCGTACTGAAAAATGCTTTTCCCAAAACCTGGCGCCTCAGCAAGGCGAATATTGCGGGGAATGATAGATTGGAACATTTTTTCCCCAAAGAACTTGTTTACCTCTTCCTTCACTTGATTGGATAGTGTCATCCTATAGTCAAACATGGTTAGAACACCGCCTTCTGTCTCAAGCCTTGGATTTAAGGAACTTTTTATTCGATCAACAGCGTTGGTGAATTGTGCCAATCCCTCCATAGAATAGTACTCTCCTTGGATTGGGATCACAATTTTATCAGCAGCATTGAGCGCATTGACAGTTAAAAGTCCTAGTGATGGCGGGCAGTCGATAATCACAAAGTCAAATCGAGCCTTAACTGCTGAAATAGCCCCTTTAAGACGACTTTCACGCGCCAATGCATACACAAGCTCTATTTCTGCTCCTGCCAGGTCGTTGTTTGCTCCAGCCACGGATAATTTTTTCAACAGAGACGATTTTATTATCTTTTCCATTGGATGAAGATCAACTAATACGTCATACATATTTGGATCAAATTCGTGTTTGTTGAACCCAACCCCGGAAGTTGCGTTTCCTTGTGGGTCCATATCAACAATTAGAGTATCGTGGCCTAAAATAGCCAAAGCAGACGCCAGGTTTACAGCGGTTGTGGTTTTCCCAACCCCGCCTTTTTGATTTGCAATAGCGATAATTTCAGACATATCGTGTTTACTCGTGAAAACTATTTTTTACTGGAATTTGTTTGCATAAGAACAGCATAGCAATACTAGCATGCGGCCTCAGTGTTGTCAACCGGCTGGCTCTGTAAGATTGTTTTGTATTTTTAGATATCATTTAGTATTGTTTGTTACCATTTAATAATTATTTATAATGAGGACTGGACATTTTTGCTCTTATATCTTAAACTCAGCCCAATGAAGAACTCAGCGTCGTTGCTGGCCGCAATCAAGAAAAACACTTTTCATACCGTGATCCTTGCGATGCCCGACATGCAGGGCCGCTGGGTCGGCAAGCGGTTCACCGCTCGCCATTTCGCCAAGTCGGTCGCAAGCCACGGCACGCATGCCTGCGCCTACCTGCTCACTGTCGACATGGAAATGGACCCGTTGTCTGGTTTTGCCTTAACGAGTTGGGACAAGGGTTATCAAGATTTGGCGCTTCTGCCTGATTTTTTGACGTGGCGCGCCCTCGCCTGGTTGCCGGGAACAGCGCTCGTCGTCGCTGACGCTTTCGATGCGGCGCGCAAGCATCCAATTGAGGTCGCCCCGCGCCAGATATTGAAAAATCAGGTTGCGCGCGCGGCGGCTAAGGGGTGGTCTCTTAAGATGGCGACCGAGCTTGAGTTCTATCTGTTGCGCGAGACCTATGAATCAGCCCAAAAGAAGAACTGGATGGCTTTGGAGCATTATGGAACCTATATTGAGGATTATCATATTCTCCAGGGAACCCGTGAGGAGCCGGTGATAGGAGAAATTCGCAAGCTCATGGAAGCTTCGGGTGTGCCGATTGAGAACTCAAAAGGCGAGTGGGGACCGGGACAGCACGAGATCAACCTCGAGTACTCCGACCCCGTCACTATGGCCGACCTGCACACGCTGTACAAGCACGGCGCAAAGGAAATCGCGATGCAGAAAAGCGCGGCCATCACCTTCATGGCGAAGTACAGCGAAAAACTTGCAGGATCCTCGTGCCATATTCACGCGAGCCTCTGGAACACAAGCGCTCGTCGTTCCATTTTTTCCACGGGGGGGAAGCCCACGAAAGAATTCCACTGGTTCCTGGGCGGCGCCATGTCGCTCGCCCGCGAATTTTCTTTATTCTTCGCGCCTACGGTCAACTCCTATAAAAGATATCAAGCAGCCACTTTCGCGCCGACACGAATTGCTTGGGCTCGCGACAATCGGACATGTGGTTTCCGCGTCGTCGGGGAAGGCCAATCATTGCGTATCGAGAACCGCATTCCCGGGGCCGATGCGAATCCCTATCTAGCTCTTGCCGCCACGATCGCTGCGGGCCTGCACGGCATCGAGAACAAAATAGATCCTCCGGCGGAGTTCGCGGGCGACGCCTACAAAGCCAATGTTTCTCCCGTGCCGAAGACCTTGAGCGAGGCTATCAATCTCTTTGAGAAGTCAGCCGCCGCCAGGGCCATTTTCGGCGCGGAGGTGTTCACCCATTATCTGCATGCCGCCAAGGCTGAACAAAATGCCGCCGAACGGGCAGTCACCGATTGGGAGCGCGGTCGCTATTTCGAGAGGATTTAAAACATATTGAGAATCCATGTGATGTGATGGAAGTCATATAGATTTTCAAAGAATGATGATGTATATTACTGAGAGAGCGCTGAAAAAGACGGCCCAGGGGGAATAATGAATAAGATGATCCTACGGTTAGCGTCATTGAGCTTCGTAATATCGGTGTCGGCGATTGTGTCGGCGCAAGAGACTCCGTCTGATGCGGCGCCTACCCAGCCGCAAGTTGTGGGCGAACAGGCGACTTCCGCCGGCCCGGCCCCGGCGCTTGAAAAGCGAGGCGAGCGTCTCGAAAAGCAGGGCGAACGCATAGAAAAACGTGGCGAGAGGCTTGATCATCAGGGTGAGCGTATGCAGAATCGTGGTGAGAAGCTTCAGAACAGGGCGGACAAGTTGGAGTCTGCTGGTAAGGATAGAGCAGCCGACAGAATGGAGCGCAGAGGCGAGAAGCTTGAAAAGCGAGGTGCGCATCGCGAGAAACGCGGTGAGCGCATGGAGCGCCGAGGTGAGCGCCGTGAAAAGCGCGGTGAGCGCATGGAGCGCCGGGGTGAGCGCCGTGAGAATAGAGGCACGAATACTCAACGCCGCGAGCGCCGCTAAGGGTTGTCCTTAATTGAAAGCATAGCCCTCATCGAAGAGGCTGGCCTGTTCCATGAGTTCTTGTTGATAGGGGAAAGGGTGCTGAAGGCCTTTTGATAGCGGGAATGCGCACCACGATTCCCCTAATTTTTGTAGACTGTGCTTTCCGGTGAAAAGCCTCCTCCTGTCCCTTGCGGTCACGCTGTCTTCATCGTCTCAAGGTCAAGCAGTAGCCCCTGAACTGCCCGCGGTTTCTACCGAGATCGTGTCTGCCTCGGCAGTCGCGGTCTCCTCACAGCCTCTTCCGGGCCTTACGACCGCTTATCCTGCCCCCTCTATTCCCATAATCACAGCGCCCGAAGTCGTCCCCCGTCCTTGGGTGATCGGTGACATCAAGTCCGACGGTCTCAAAAACACAAAATTCCCTACCATTCGCGGCGCTATTAAGGTCCGAAAGGGAGACTTATACGACCGTCCCGATCTTGATCGCGACATCCAATCCTTGCTCGGCCTGGGCCTATTTGATCGCGTCGGCGCTGAGATCGTCCTGCTTGAGAAGCTCGTCCCCGAGCATTTTAGAAAAGTTGCCGGCGCCGAGCGGCAGGTTCTGCTTAATTTTGTCGTTAAAGAGAAGCCGGTGATACGCAAGATCAGTTTTGAGGGCCAAAAAAAGCTTTCGCGGGGGATGCTGTCAGATCTTCTGACCCTCAAGAATAAGGACCCCTTTGACCGCAGTAAGCTTGAAGAAGATAGGGATAAACTGACCGCCAAGTATCACGAGAGAGGCTTCCTCGACGCTGCCGTCGAGCCTGAGGTCATGACCGACACGAAAACAGCCACAGTGGAGCTTGTTTTCAAGGTTATCGAGGGCCCAAAATCACGGATCGAACTTGTCGAAATTAGCGGGATTTCCGCCTTCAAGCCAAAAACTCTTCAGAAGCTCATGAAGAATAGGCGCAAGAAGGTTTATTTTAAAAACGACATCCCTGATGACGTCAATAAAATAGAGGCTTATTATAAAAACAAGGGCTTCCTGGATGTCATCATCTCAAGTCCTATTATCACCGTCAGCGCCGATAAGACACGAATTACCATAGGGCTTGCCGTGGTTGAGGGGCGCTCTTACCGCTTCGGTAAGACGAGTTTCAATGGGAATTTGATTTATACCTCTACAGAGCTTGCCAAGGCCATCGAGTACCGTCAGGGCAATGTTTTCAGCCAGGAGAAGTTCGAGGAGACAATCCGTGCCGTCCAGGAGCTTTATTCCGACCGCGGCCGTCTGCGCACCCGCATCAACCCGGTCAAGACCTTTGACATTAAAGCCGACCGCATGGATGTCCAGTATGAGATTATCGAGGGCCCCATCTCCTACGTCGGCCATGTGGACGTGGATGGCAACAGGGCGACAAAGAAGTTCGTCTTGCGCCGCGAGATCATCATCAAACCCGGCGACATATTCCGCTCCTCGCGCGTGCGCCGCAGCATCGAGAAGATTCGAAATCTGGGCTTTATCGACGACGTGGACCTCGATGTGCAGCCAACGCCATCAGACCCGGAGAAGTTTGATTTAACCTTTGACGTTACCGAGGGCAAGCCCGGCAGCCTGACGGCGGGAGCGGCCTACTCATCAGTGGAAGGTATCGTCGGCACCTTGTCCATGCAGCACTTGAACCTGTTTGGCCGCGCACAGCGCACATCCGTGCAGTGGTCCTTTGGACGCCGTCTTCAGGATTACTCGCTCAGTTGGACGACCCCCTGGCTTGGCGATCATCCCACGAGCCTGGGCTTTGACGTCCGCAACACGCGCCGCGTCAATTCCTTCGATACCGCGCTCTCCGCCTATTCCGAGAGGCGCACCGGTGGATCGATCCGCCTCGGACCACGGTTCGAGGAAGATAAATATCAACTCAACCTGAACTATAGCTTGGAGAAAATATCAATCCAGAACGTGCAAAACCAGTTTAAGGGCACTCTTTCCGAGGGAACAAGCATTCAGTCCTCCTTCGGCATGGAGTTTTCCCGTGATACGCGCGACAGCATCTGGGATCCGGCGCGTGGAACTCGACACGGCATCGGCCTCCAATTTTCCGGCGGCCCGTTCCAGGGAGACATTCACTTTTTCAAGCCAAGCCTCACCAACCAAGCCCATTATACGCTCTTTACCATTGAGGATTGGCCTTTCGTGATCTCAGCCTACCACCGCGGCGGCTACGTGACCCAGTTTGGCAAAACTGTCCAAGTGCCCGTCCAGGATCGATTTTTCATCGGCGGCCAAGATTCCCTGCGTGGCTATTCGCCTTCAGGCGAAGCGGGCTTTCGGCAAGGCGGAAAGGTCTATAGCGTGGCCAATGTCGAAATCGGCTTTCCGCTCGCGCGGGAACGCAAGAAAACTATCGTCAAGTTTGTTGTGTTTGCCGACGCTGGCGGGGCCTGGGATCGTGTGCGGGATTTATCCGGACGCATTGGCGCCGGCGATCGCGACATCAAGACCGATGTCGGCTTCGGCCTGCGCTTTGTCACTCCCGCCTTCCCGATTCGTCTTGACTACGGCTATGGTCTCAATCACCGCGCCGGTGAACGCCTTTATCAAATAAACTTCGGCCTAGGACCGCTATTCTAATGAAACGAATTCGACTCCTGATGCTGGGCGTTGCTCTGACATGCGTTTTCACCGTTTCTACAGCGCACGCCATAGAACTGTCGCTTGAGGAAAATCGCGCCGAGCGCGGCAGTGTGGGCTATGTAGACATGCAGCGCCTGTTTAAGTCCAGCCCGGATGCCGCGCGGGCGAAAGAAGGCCTTGAGGAACTCGTCCGCCAAGCCGAGGAGCGCGTCAACATAAAAAAGGCGGAATTATTGCGCCTGCGCCAGGAGTTTGGCTCGCTCAAGATCGAGCGCAATGAACTTGAGAAGTCCGTGCCCGCAATGCCGGCCCCGCCGTCGGCGCCCTTAAGTTCGACGCTTCCGTCAAAATCGACAGAACCGCCTAATGCCGTTTTGGTTGCCGTCGGCACGACAACCGCAGCGCTTGTCGTGTCAACGGCAACCGTCTTGCCGCTTGCCGTGACTGGGCCTACCGTCGCCCAACGCCTGCTTGAATTCGATGGGAAAATTGCCGCTAAGCAAGTTCAGATTGACCATATTCAGGACGAGATCGACCATGAACGACTCGATTCCGAACATGCCTTGCTCGACGCCGAAGGCAGAAAGACCGACCAGGTGTTCGCGCGCCTGTACCGGGTCATTTCCGAGGTCGCCAAACACGAGGGCATCAGCGTCGTCGTAGACAAGTCAGCCATGCTTTATGGCCATCCCGCCCTTGATTTGACGGACAAAGTCCTCAAACAACTGCGTATGCCGGCCCAATGATGAGTATCATCTATCCGTTGCGATATGAGGTCAATGATCTATGAACAATGACAATCCGTTGCAGGCCACGATCGCCAAGGAAGTTGAACTTGAAGGAGTCGGCCTCCACACGGGCAACAAGTCTCGGATCTCTTTTCGCCCCGCTCCCGCGAACACGGGCATTCGCTTCTTTCGCGCCGACCTTGCGGGCACGCCGATGATTCCGGCCCGTCTTGAGTTCGTATTGACGACCGTGCGCGGCACAAACCTGGGCCTTGGCGACGCGAGGGTCCACACCGTCGAGCATGTTTTGTCCGCCTGCACGGGCCTCGGAATCGACAATATAGACATTCTCGTGACCGCCAATGAGCCGCCGATCATGGACGGATCAGCCCTGCCGTTTATTGAGGCGCTTATACGCGCGGGCCTCAAAACGCTTGACGCACCTAAGCGTTGGCTGCACCTTCCCCACGAGGTTTCCTACGCGACTCCCGACGGCGCGCGCTACCGCGCAACGCCGTCGGATAAATTTGAAATCGTCGCCACGCTTATGCACGATCATCCGCTTCTGCCGAAAATGACATTATCGATGATCGTCGAGCGCGAGAGCTATCTTGCCGAGGTCGCGCGCGCGCGCACCTTCTGCTTCGAGCACGAGGTTGATTCTCTTAAGTCCGCAGGCCTAGCCCAGGGAGGCAGCCTTGATAATGCGATCATCATCGGCAAGGACCGTTTTCACACGAACGAAGAAGGCCTACGCTTCCCCGACGAATTTGTGCGCCACAAGATGCTCGACCTTATCGGCGACCTCACCTTGATCGGTCGTCCTCTGTTTAAGATGAAGATTGAGACCGAGCGGCTCGGCCACGCGCATAATGTCCAGTTCGCGAAACTTCTCGATGCCGCGGCCAAGAAGTTGCGAAAACAAAAAACCCTCGTTTCGGAGCAAAAATAATATGAGCGCTGAAACCGCCGACTGCGGCTCTCAAACCCCGTTTTCCGCAGCGCCTGTCCGTACGCTCGATATCAACGGCATCAAAAAAGCGATTCCGCATCGCTATCCATTCCTTCTTATCGACCGCATCGAGGTCATCGTGGAGGATAAATACTGCGTGGGTGTAAAGATGGTCACCGCCAACGAGCAGTTCTTCGAGGGCCACTTCCCCGGACAGCCCGTTATGCCCGGAGTGCTGATAGTTGAGTCAATGGCGCAGACCGCCTGCGCCATGCTTCTCTCCAAGGGCGGCTTTGAGAACAAGATCGCATTCTTCATGGGCATCAACGAGGCTAAATTCCGCGCGCCCGTGCTTCCCGGGACCGTCCTCAAGCATCACGTTGAAATACTGCGTCTTGGACGCGCGGGCAAGTTCAAAGGCGAGTCTTTCGTGGGTGACAAGATGATCGCAGAAGCGAATATGACTTTCGCGCTCGTTGACAAGGCGGCATAAGGTCATGCCCATCCACCCCACCGCCGTCGTCGACATCTCAGCGCAGATTGATTCTACCGTTGAGATCGGGCCGTTTGCGGTGATCGGCGCCGACACGACGATCGGTCCGCGAACCAAGATCGGCGCGCATGCTGTCGTTGAGCATGCAACACTTGGCTCGGACAACGTCCTGCATCCGGGTTGCTTTGTTGGCACGCCTCCTCAGGACTTAAAATACGCCGGCGAGAAGACCCGCCTCGTCATGGGCGACAAGAATGTCGTGCGCGAGTGCGTGACCATCAATCGCGGCACCGCCCAGGGCGGCGGTCTTACCAAAATAGGCTCGGGGTGCTTGTTTATGGCCTGCTCCCACATCGCTCATGACTGCGTCCTCGGCGACGGCGTGATCGTCGTCAACGCGGTTCTGCTTGCGGGCCACGTTCACATCGGCGATTACGCCGTGCTCGGCGGAATGTGCGCCATCCATCAGTACAACCGCATTGGACGCCTCGCGATGCTTGGCGGCGGCTCGATGAATGATCAGGATGTCCTGCCGTTTGCGACCACGCAGGGCGACCGCGCGACGATGCGCGGCCTCAACCTCCTCGGCTTGCGCCGCGCCGGCGTGCCGCGCGAGTCGATTTCCGCGCTGAAGTCCGCCTATCGCACCCTTTTTCTGTCCGGTCTTAATCAGGCTGAGGCGCTTGCCTTGCTCAAGAGGGGCAAGCCCTGCAAAGAAGTTCAGGAATGGATAGATTTTATCGAGGCGGCAGGCAAGCGAGGCTTCACGCGCCCGGCCGTCGGCGCCAATAGACTCGAAGAGGCCGCTCTTTAGCAATGGAGCCGCTGGGGCTTATCGCCGGCGCCGGCCGTTTCCCATTTCTCGTCGCCGAGGAAGCGAAGCGGCATGGTGTGCCCATCGTGGCGTTGGGCATCCGCGGGATCACTGATTCCGCGTTCGAGGCTGCGGCGGAGGATCTCACCTGGTTTAAGCTTGGGCAGATTGACGCCCCTATCAAGACTTTGCATTCTCGAGGCGTGCGCAAGGTCGTCATGGCGGGCAAGGTCCAGCATGTATCTTTATTCGGCGGCGTGTTGCCCGACTGGCGCGCGGCCAAAATGTTTATGGGGCTCTCGGATAAGCGCACCGACACCATACTGAGGGCCGTAGTTGCTGAGTTTGCCAAGGACGGCCTTGAGTTCATCTCTTCGGCCTCTTATCTTGAGCGCTTGTTGGCGCCCACCGGCCCTCTGACGAGGCGGGCTTTTATCAAAGAGGATCGGGCCGACGCGGCTCTCGGTTGGCGCGCCGCCAAGGCTGTCGCGGGATTTGACATCGGGCAGACCGTCGTCGTGCAAAGTGCGGCCATCGTCGCCGTTGAGGGCATGGAGGGCACCGACGCCTGCGTCACTCGCGCCGCGACTCTTGCCCGCTCCTTAGGGCGCGAGCCCGCGCTTGTCGTCGTTAAGGTCGCCAAGCCGGATCAGGATTTCCGCTTCGACCTGCCCGTGGTCGGCCTCGAGTCTCTTGTTAACTTCCGCGCGGCAGGAGTAAGGGCTCTGGCGCTCGAGGCGGGGTCCACTTTAATATTTGACAGAGAGCGCTTTGTCCAAGACGCCGATGCCGCGGGAATCGCCGTCGCGGGATTTTCTGTGGAAGGACCGATTTGAATATTCCAAATATAAGGATCGCCGTTATCGGCGCGGGCAAAATGGGCACACATCACGCGCGCGCCTTGTCAAAACTCACTGACGTTGAACTCGTCGGCGTATGTGATACCAATATCTGGAAGGCCCAGCTCGCGGCCTGGCAATCCAACTCCGTTGCAGTGCGCGACTACAAGGATGTGTTGGCCCGCGTGGACGCGGCAGTCGTAGCCGTGCCCACACCATTTCACTACGAGGTCGGCAAGGCTGTCCTTGACGCCGGCATACACTGCCTTATCGAGAAGCCTCTTGCCTCCTCCGTCAATGAAGCGAAGGAATTGCTGGCGCTTTCTGAAGCTAAGGAGATCATTCTGCAGGTCGGCCATATCGAGCGCTTCAATCCCGCCGTTCTTGAAGCCGTCAAGCATATACGCGACCCGCGCTACATCACAGTCGAACGCCTTGGCCCCTATGATCCACGCATGGCCCACATCGGGGTGGTGATGGACTTGATGATCCATGATCTTGATATTTTACTGACCTTGGTTGGTTCCGAGGTCGAGTCGATCGAGGCATTGGGCGCCAACCTGCTTTCAGGGCACGAGGATATCGCCAACGTGCGTGTGCGCTTTAAGACCGGCTGTGTCGCCGACCTGACCGCCAGCAGAATCTCGATGACCAAGAGCCGGAAACTGCGGGTATTTCAAAAAGATTCCTATCTCTCGCTCGACTATGGCGGGACCGCCCTTAAGATCTACCGCAAGAAGGTTCCGGTGATCAGGAATCTTAAGGATGTCGAGCATATAAGCCCAAAGTTGTCCTCAATAGACCCGCTGCGCAGCGAACAGCAGCACTTTCTCGACTGCATCCGCCACAACCGCAAGCCCTGGCCGAGCGGTGAGCGCGGCGTGGAGGCTTTGAAGTTGGCGCTTCAAATCGCCGAGGAACTGGAGCGTTACGAACTCTCCGGCCACGCCGGCCCGCGCTCCTTGATCCCCAGTTGGGCTCAGGACCTAGGCAAGATCGTCAAATCCGTGGGCAAGGATATGCTGAGAAGCTGATGGCGCTGGATCGCTGTAATTCTCATATCCTAATTGTTGCCGGAGACCCTTCAGGCGACCTGCATGCCGCCGGCCTCATTGGCGCCCTCAAGCGCCGAAATCCAGCCCTCCGCACGACGGCCGTCGGCGGCCCGCTGTGCCGCGCCGCATCCGACGAGTTTCTTGAAGACCTCGCCTCGCGCGGGGTGACCGGCTTCTGGGAGCCGGTCCTTAAAATCGGATTTCTGCTCAAGCTCGCGAGTCGATTAAAAAAATTTTTGATCGAACGCCGTCCAGTCGCGCTGATTTGCGTGGATTACTACGGCTTCAACCGTCGAATTCTTCCTTATGCAAAGGACGCCGGCGTCCCCGCCTTCTATTTCGTGAGCCCCCAGGTCTGGGCGTCCCGCCCTGGGCGGATCCAGGTTCTTGGCCGGTTCATCAAAAAGATGCTGGTCATTTTCCCATTTGAGGAAAAACTCTATCGCGACGCCGGAATCAATGTCGAGTTCGTCGGCCATCCCTTGCTCGATATTATCGCCCAGCCCGGTTTCCCGCACTCTTCGTCGGCGCCGACAATCGGGCTTTTACCCGGAAGTCGATCTTCCGAAATTCGTCGCCATTTGCCGTTGTTTTTTCAGGCATTTAAGACTCTTCGCGGCAAGCGTCCGGCTCTTAGAGGATTGCTCTTCGTCGCGTCCTCCCAAGAAAATTCAGCCTACGGCGTTATTCCCGACGGCGTCCAACTCGTCTGCGAGCAGGATTACAAATTGCGCTCGACGCTCGACCTGGCGATTTGCTCCTCGGGAACTGCGACGCTTGAGAACGCCCTTCTCGGCGTGCCGATGGTCGTCGTTTATAAACTATCCTGGCCTACTTATATCATTGCGCGAGCTTTAGTGAATATCAAGCACATCGCGATGCCAAACCTCCTTGCGGGCAAGACCATCGTGCCGGAGTTGATCCAGAATGCCGCCACTGTCGAGCATGTCGTCGCCGAGGCGTCCGGCATACTCGATGATCCGGCAAGGGCCGCTGTTATGCGCGCCGAGTTGCTGAAGGTTCGCTGTTTGCTCGGCCAAGCGGGCGCTGCGGAACGTGCCGCGGAAATCATTCTCGCGGGATCACGCTACCCATGATCGAAAAAGAATCTCTCCTCGCTAAATTCGCCGTCTACTCGCCGCAGGTGGACCCGACCGCGCTTGAGCTTGCCTGGGATTTCGCGGAGAAAATGCACCTCAATCAGTCGCGCGCTTCCGGCGAGATGTATCTCACGCACTGTGTGGCGGTGGCCGAGTCGCTCATCGAGTGGCGGATGGACTTGCCTTCGGTCTGCGCGGGCTTGCTTCATGACACCCTTGAAGACACTGCGACGACGGAAATGCAACTGCGCGCCGAATTCGGCGCTGAAATTGCCATGCTCGTCACCGGGGTCACTAAGCTCGATGCCCTGAAGTTTGAGTCGCGCGACGAAGCTCAAGCCGAAAACTGGCGCAAGATGCTCCTGGCGACCGCTCAGGACATCCGCGTGATCGTCGTTAAACTCGCCGACCGCCTGCACAACATGAAGACGTTGAACTTTCTCAAGCGCGACAAGCAAGAGCGCATCGCCGCGGAGACCATGGCGCTTTACGCCCCGCTTGCGCATCGCTTGGGAATGTTCAAGCTCAAGGGGGAACTTGAGGACCTCGCGTTTAGATACCTGCATCCCGAGGAGCATGCCGAGCTCGCGCAGAAGGTCGTGGCCATGCTCACCGGCAGCGAGAAGAACCTCGTGGAGATCAGCGCCGCCATCGCGAAGGTGACGGCGGGCACGAACATCCCCTGCCGCATCCTGGCGCGCAGAAAAACACTTTGGTCTATCTACGGAAAGATGGAGCGGCAGCAAAAGGCATTTGAGGATATTCAAGACGCGCTTGGCGTGCGCTTGATCACCGACACCGTGGCCAACTGCTACGCGCTGTTGGGCATCATTCACACCCACTTTAAGCCGGTCGCGGACTCATTCACCGATTATATTTCCACTCCAAAATTGAATTTATATCGATCTCTCCATACGACTATCGTCAGCCTGACCGGCAAGTTTGTCGAAATTCAGATCCGCACTGAGGAGATGCACCGCTCCTCCGAGTACGGCATCGCCGCGCATTGGCGCTATAAGACCGGCGAATCGGCGCGTGATGCGCACATGGAGGAGAAGCTCAACTGGCTGCGGCAGTGGATGGAGTGGTTGCAAGACCTGAATTCGCCCCGTGAATTCCTCGACAGCCTCAAGACCGACCTTGAGTTCAAGCAGGTCTTCGTTTTCACACCGGTCGGCGAGGTGAAGGTTCTTCCCGTCGGTGCCACGCCGCTTGATTTTGCCTTCGCCGTGCACACGGTGATCGGATTTTCCTGCGTCGGCGCGCAGGTCAATAATAAGATGGTCAAGCTCGATTTTGCGCTTAAGTCCGGCGACATTTGCAAAATCATCACTAAAAAGGGCTCGATGCCGAAAAAAGATTGGCTCAATTACGCAAAAACAGCGCGAGCGCGCTCGAAGATACGCCATTACCTTCGCGAGCAGGGAATCGTCTCATGAGAATAAAGGAGAAGGCGCCGCTTATCCTCCTCGCCGTGATTTTTTTTTCCGCTTCGTGCTCTAAGAAGCCCGCGCAGAACTACCGAGCCTGTCTGAAGCTGCGCGTCGGCATGACGAACACGGAAGTGTTCGCCATGATGGGTTTGCCCGAGGAAACCTTTCCCTATGTCGAAGGGAAATCCTTGCCGCATATGCAAGGAAGAACCGCTTATGAGTGGAGCACACCCGCTTCGATGTCCGCGCCCAACCGGGTGTCCTTTGATAACGCATCCGGAAAGGCCGCAAGCATCCGTTGCGGCGACTCTGCCATCACCGCGTCCGTT
>CAZGVK010000056.1:0-7197 GCA_964529095.1 uncultured Elusimicrobia bacterium | reverse complement strand
CCTGCGCCGCCGACCCCGCTAGAGAACTTAGGGTTGACGCAATAATAACTTTGTGATTTTTGGATGTCGAGGCGATACTCTAACAAGGCGCGAGAAGGGAGCATACCGATAGGGTGTGACCGACGACCGCGCCATAAGGCGCGGAAGTGTCCCTTCCAAAATTCCGAAGAAAGGGATCGAGCAACGCAGTTAGAGTGAAGCATCGGCATACAAAAACACATAGTTATTTTTGCGCCAACCCTTACCGCGTCTGTGCCGCATCTTCTAAGGAAGCGTAACCAGCCTGCTATAATGGACGCATGGGGGATCGGCCCGTTCTTGTCTTCGACGGAGACTGCGGCTTCTGCCGTCTTTGGATCGAGCGCTGGCGCCATGCGACCGGAGAGTCAGTCGAGTACGCGCCTTATCAAAGCGCCGCCGTGCGCCATCCCGAGGTGCCCCTCGAGAATTTCGCCATGGCAATCCATCTCTTCGAGCCCGGCAGAACAACTCGCGGCGCTGAGGCGGTGTTGCGCACGCTCGCCTATGTCCCTGGCCTATCCAAACTTCCTCTCCTCTATAAAGCGCCAGGGTTCGCTCCCATTGTTGAGGCGCTGTATCGTTTCATCGCCGCGCACCGGCCTTTTTTCTCGCGTCTGACCAAGCTTTTGTGGGGCGAGACGACCGCGCCGGCGCCTATCGGCTCCACCGTCCGTCTCATCCTGTCCGGCATCGGGCTCTGCTACATCCTCGCCTTTCTCTCTCTCCTCGGGCAAGTCTGCGGCCTCATCGGCTCAGAGGGGATTATGCCCGCCGCTACGATGCTCCTCTCCGCCAAGGCTCAACTCGGCATCGAACGCTTCTGGCTGCTGCCGACCATCGCCTGGCTATCGGCCTCCGACATGGCGCTGAAGGCCTACTGCCTTTTTGGCGCTTTCGCTTCGCTCGGACTCCTGTTCGGCTTCGCCGCCGGCCCCTGCGCTTTGCTCTGCTGGGCGCTGTATCTCAGCCTGTCTTCGATCGGCTCGTACTTCATGAGCTTCCAGTGGGACGCGCTGCTTTTGGAGGCGGGCCTCATCGCGTGCTTTCTGGCCCCCTGGAAATGGACGCCGCGGCAAGCTCCGGCACCTTCGCGCGCCGCGCTCTGGTTGCTGCGTCTGCTTCTTTTCAAGCTCATGCTCCAATCCGGCCTCGTGAAAATTTTCTCCGGCGACGCGGTCTGGCGCGATCTCACCGCCCTGAGCTACCACTATTGGACTCAACCCCTGCCCACGCCGCTCGCCTGGTGGGCCCACCAATTGCCGTTGTGGGGGCAAAAACTCTCCTGCCTGATTTTATTTGTCATCGAACTCGCCGCACCATTCCTGATCCTCGCACCGCGCCGCGCGCGCGCCCTCGGGGCGGGCGTCATCGCAACGCTCATGATTCTCATTTCAGCCACGGGAAATTACGGCTTCTTTAATCTGCTCACTTTGATATTGTGCCTCGCCTGCCTCGATGACTGTTTTTTTCGGCGCAACTTGGCGCCGGACAATACCGCCGCTTCGAAGGCTCCTATTTGGGGTATCGCCATCACGGCAACTTTATCTCTGCTCTGCGGCCTCTTTCAGACGCTTTCGATCTTCGGCGCCAATCCACCGGCGTCGGCCCGGGCTTTAATAAACAGCGTCTCCCCCCTGCGCTCATTCAACCGCTACGGCCTATTCGCCATCATGACGCGCACGCGTGATGAGATCGCAATCGAGGTCTCAGCCGATGGGCTCAATTGGCTGGAGTGGCCCTTCCTTTATAAGCCCGGCAACACCCGCCGCGCGCCGCCATGGGTGGCGCCGCACATGCCGCGCCTCGATTGGCAGTTCTGGTTTGCAGCACTCGGCGAGCCCAGGAACAGTCCCTGGTTCGGGAACCTGCTCTTTCGCCTGCTCGACGGCAGCCCATCAGTGGCGGGCTTGCTTGGCCCTCATCCGCTCGGCGGGGCAAAACCCTTGTACGCGCGCGCCATCCGCTATGAGACCGTTTTCGCAACATCCGAGGACCGCGGCACGCACGGCGCCTGGTGGACGAGAACGCGCAAAGGCCTGTTCTTTCCCGTCGTATCGATCAAACGCTGATATGAACCTGATGAGCGTGGGCAAGAACGAGCTGCGGCGGGAGGGGCCCGCGAAATTGACGGGACGAGCGCTTTATCTTGATGACGTCGATATTCACGGATGCTGGCATGGAGTCACGGTCCGATCGACGACGCCGCACGCGCGGATCAAGTCTGTTCACTATGATCCCGCTTTCCCATGGAGCGAGTGCGTCGTCGTCACGGCCAAAGATATTCCCGGAAAAAACATCGTTGCCCTCATCGAGCCCGATCAACCGCTGCTCGCCGATGCTGTCGTGCGCCATCGTGAAGAGGCTATAGTCCTTATCGCGCACCCGGACCGTGCGACGGCATATGAAGCGGCCAAGCGCGTCACCATCGAGTACGAGCCGCTCCCCGCTATTTTTGACATGGAGACGTCGGATAAAATTTTCAAGTCATTCTTGATCGAGCGCGGCGACCTCGACAAGGGTTTTGCCGCCGCTGATGTCATCATCGAAGGCGAATATCGCACGCCCTCGCAAGAACAGGCCTATATCGAGAACAACGCGATCGCGGCCTATGAAGAGGACGGCATCCTCATCGTGACCGGCTCGCTCCAGTGCCCTTATTATGTGCTCAAGGCGCTGAAGACTATTTTCAACCGCGATGAGAAAAAAATACGGGTCATCCAGGCCGTCACCGGCGGTGGCTTCGGCGGCAAAGAGGAGTACCCCTCCATGATCGCCGGACACGCGGCCCTCCTCGCGCTCAAAGCCGGACGCCCGGTCAAGATCGTCTATGACCGCCACGAAGACATGTCCGCCACGACCAAGCGCCATCCGGCGATCGTGCGCCACCGCACCGGCCTGACAAAAAACGGCACGCTCCTCGCGCAGGACATCGAGATCATCATGGACGGCGGCGCGTACTCAACACTCTCCGCCGTCGTGCTCTCGCGCGCCACCTTGCATGCGACCGGCGCCTACGAATGCCCGAACGCGCGCGTGCGCTCGAAGGTCGTCATGACGAACACTCCTCCCAACGGCGCCTTCCGCGGCTTCGGCGCGCCGCAGACATTGTTCGCCGTGGAGATCCATTGGGAGAAGATCGCCGACGTTTTGGGGATCGATTCGCTGGCGTTGCGGCAAAAAAATATTTTTCAGCTCGGCTCCACGACCATAACCGGGCAACGCCTTTTGGAATCCGTCGGTGCGCAGGAATGCCTTAAAAAGACGGTATCGCGCTCAGGCTACGCAGCCAAACGCAAAGAGTATGATCGCTGGAATTTAAATCCCAAGAATCCATCCTGGAAGGGCATTGGCCTGGCCGTCTGTCATCATGGCGCCGGCTTCACCGGCGCCGGAGAAGTTTATCTTGCCAGCCGCGCCGGAATCGCGCTGACGAAGAAGGGCGAACTCATCATACTCGCCGCCTCCACTGAGATCGGCCAAGGCACGAACACGATGTTCGCTCAGGTCGCAGGCGCGGCCCTCGGCGTGCCTGCGACCTGGTTCTCCGTGGAAACGCCCGACACGCACAAAGTCCCCGACTCCGGCCCCACCGTCGCCTCGCGCACCTGCATGGTCGTCGGTGGTCTCATCAGCCGCGCCGCCCGTGATCTTAAAGCCGCGTTTGAGGCTGAATACGGCCGCGTCCCAAAAACGCCCGCCGATCTCAAAAAGGCCGCCGTGCTTCTTTGCGCGGACGCGCCCGCACGCCGCTACGAGGTGGAATACGAGAAGCCGCCGGAAATAACATGGGACGACGCGGCCTATCGCGGCGACGCGTACGGCGTGTATTCCTACGCGGCGATCGTCGTGGATTTGGAAATCGACAAGCTCACCTACGAGGTCCGCCTCAAGAAGGTCACAACCGCGCAGGATATCGGCAAGGCGATCAACCCGTTGCTCGCGACGGGCCAGATCATCGGCGGCGCCACGCAGGGCCTCGGCTGGGCGTTGTTCGAAGAACCCATTTTCAAAGATGGCGTCATGATTAATTCCTCTCTCACCAACTACGTGATCCCAACAAGCCTTGACACGCCCCCTTTCGAGGTAATCCTTGTCGAGAAACCCTACTCGCGCGGGCCCTTCGGCGCCAAGGGCGTGGGCGAGCTGCCGATGGATATCCCCGGCCCGGCCGTCGCCGCCGCAGTCAAGCACGCCATCGGTCGCCTGATCCCGACCTTGCCGCAGACGCCGGAACGCATTGCCCTAGCCCTTAAATGATCAATCTCACCGTCAACGGCAAAAAGAAATCTTTCAGCGGCGCGCCCTTTAAGCGCCTCATCGACGCCCTGCGCGAAGATTTCGCGCTCATCGGCACAAAGGAAGGCTGCGGCGAAGGCGAGTGCGGGGCCTGCACGGTCCTGCTCGACGGCAGGCCGGTCAACTCCTGCCTTATTCCCATCTGCCAGACAGAGGGCCGCAAGGTCGAGACGATCGAGTCTCAAGGATCTCCGGAGAAGCTCTCCAGGCTGCAGAAAAAATTCCTCGCCTGCGGCGGCGCGCAATGCGGCATCTGCACGCCGGGCATGCTCATGACCGCCCAGGCACATCTCAAGTCGGGCGGCAAGCGCGATGACAAATCCGTGCGCACGGCGCTCGCCGGAAATTTATGCCGCTGCACCGGCTACCAGGACATCGTGAAGTCGGTGCTCGCAGCAGGCAAGCAATGAGGTGCGACGCGAAGTCGATGACCGTGCTGAGCCCGCGCTCAGCGTCTGCGGCCGTCAAGTCCTATGCCCAAGCTCCTAACGCTCTTCCGCTTGCCGGCGGCACCGATCTGATGGTCGGTTGGAACATGGGCCAGATGAACGGCCGCACCGTGCTCGACCTGTCGCGCATCGCCCAGTGGCGCGATATCAAGGTGAGCGCTGAAGGAGTCTGGCTCGGCAGCCTCCTCACGCACTCGCGGCTTCAAGCGCACCCAATTCTCCAAAAGCGCTTCCCTCTTCTCGTCGCCGCCTGCGCCACGGTCGGCGCCGCGCAGATCCAAAACCGCGGCACGATCGGCGGCAATATCGCCAATGCCTCTCCCGCCGGAGACACCTTCCCAGCGCTCTCCGTGTACGAGGCCTCTGTCCGCGTCATCGGCCCCTCTGGACGCCGCGCCGTGGCGATCTCCGACATCTTCGCCGGAGTCAAGAAAACCACCTTAAAGCCGTGCGAACTAATTGAAGCCGTCTATCTGCCCTTCATCACCGCGCCGACGCGCGGCGTTTTTCGCAAGGTCGGAACTCGCGCCGCGCAGACCATCTCAAAAACGATGTTCGCGGGAATCATCTGGACCGGGAAAGATAAATTAATCAAGGATGTCCGGCTCTCCTTCGGGAGCCTGGCGCCGACGGTCCGGCGTTTATATTCGGCCGAAGCCTTCTTGCGCGGTCGGCGCCTCGATGACCTCACCGTCAACGCCGCCGCCGACCTGTTGTCGTCTGATGTGTCCGCCATCGACGATCTGCGCTCCACCCGAGAGTATCGTCTGCGCGTATCGCGCAATCTGCTCAGCGCATTTTTGAGAGGAGAAATATAATGAAGCCCTCGTCCACCCTCGATCCAAAGGCCCTCAAGTCCGTTTTCTCCGCCTTGGCCAAACAGAACCTGTTGCACCTCAAGCGCTATCCCGGCGATGCGTTCGGCCGCCAGCCCGTGCATTCCGTCTATGGCGGCGCGCACTTATTTAAGTTTGACTCGGCGAAAAAACTCGGGGAACTGTCTTTGCGCGCGCTCGCGCGTTACGCTCCCGACGCCATCACTTTCGCGCGAGCCGTCGGCATGGACGAGGCCTTAGCGCTCACGGTGTACGACCGCGTCGTCGACAAGCTCAAGCGCGAGGCCGTCGAGGATTTTCGAATTGACTTCGAGGACGGCTACGGCAACCGCTCCGACGCCGAGGAGGACGGCCATGCCGTGTCCGCCGCCGAAGAAATCGCCAAGGGTATGGCCCACGGGACTTTGCCGCCGTTTATCGGCATACGGATCAAGACCTTTTCCAATGAGCTGGTGATGCGGTCCGCGCGCACCTTGGATGTTTTTCTGACGACTCTTGTCCGCGCGACCCGAGGCAATATCCCCCAGCCGTTCTATGTGACCTTGCCTAAAATAGTCCACCCCGGCCAAGCCGCCGCTCTCAATAAACTGCTGGACGTTTTTGAAAAAAAGAAACGACTCAAGCCCAAGACTTTTCAAGTCGAGTTGATGGTGGAAACACCGCAGTCGATCATCGACTGCGATGGCGTCGCACCTCTACGCGCCATCGTGAAAGCGCTTGCCGGCCGCTGCACGAGCGCTCATTTTGGCACCTATGACTACACCGCCTCCTGCAACATCACCTCCGCGCATCAGCGCATGGACCACCCCTCCTGTGACTTCGCCAAGCACATGATGCAGGTGAGCTTGGCGGGCGCCGGCGTCAACATGTCCGATGGCGCGACCAACGTAATGCCCGTGGGTCCCCATCGGGCTTCGGCGGGCGGGGAGCTCACCCCTGCGCAGGACCGCGAGAATATCGCCGCCGTGCGCCGCGCCTGGAAACTGCATTACGACCACACCACGCACTCCCTCATCAATGGTTTTTATCAAGGCTGGGATCTCCATCCGGCGCAACTGCCGACGCGCTACGGCGCGGTGTACGCCTTCTTCCTCGGCGGCTTAGCTCCCGCGACTGCGCGCCTAAAGAATTTCCTCGAGAAGGCCGCCCAGGCAACTCTTCTCGGCGACATCTTCGACGATGCCGCGACCGGCCAGGGGCTTCTGAACTACTTCCTGCGCGCGCGCAACTGCGGCGCCATCACGGAGATCGAAGCCTCCGCGACCGGCCTCACCCCCGCGGAGTTCGACTCGCGTTCATTTCTCAAGATTCTAAAAGGAAGGTGCGCCTAAGGGCTCGCTTCAAGCGCCTGCCTGCGCGCCAAAAGTCCCAGTGGGCCTGGGCCTTCTGCCCCCTGCCTCTCTAGGACATTTGCCCGCGACTTTGGGGACCATTCGACCCATGCGCCACGAACGCTTCCACAATACAATGGAGGAAATCGGAGGACTCAAGATGCCAAAAAATAACGCCGCTTCGCGCTGGACCGCCCGCCTGCTCGTCGCCGCTCTGCTCTCGACGACCCCGGGCAACCACTTCTACGCTTGCGCCGCCTCCGC
>CAZGVK010000055.1:0-5463 GCA_964529095.1 uncultured Elusimicrobia bacterium | reverse complement strand
CGCTTTCTTTGAGGAGTTCTTGTAGCGCGCGCGGGGCTGGGCTTGGGAAAATTCACCGGCTTTACCGCTCACCGAAAACGCCCCTATTCTGCTCACTGAAATGGACCCCTGCTGACACGAACGGAATTGCACGAAAGAACGGCGCATCTATTTGATTCGCGGCCACAAGGTCATGCTCGATGTTGATCTCGCGGCTCTTTACGGCGTCACGACCAAACGGCTCAACCAACAGGTCAGCCGTAATCGAAGGCGCTTTCCCGAGGATTCATGTTCCAATTGACCGCTGATGAGACCAAATCTTTGAGGTTGCATTTTGCAACCTCAAACACGGGCCGTGGCGGGCGTCGCTATTTCCCTTACGTCTTTACCGAGTATGGCGCAGTCATGCTTTCCAGCGTACTCAACACCCTCGTCGCCGTAGAGACCAGCGTAAAAATATGGAACGCGACGGCGGACTGGCTGCTTGAGTGCATGCTGCGCAAAGACTGGGATTTCTATCCACTGCGCCTGCTCTACGCTTTCACCTGATCCGCAGGCTTCCCCTGCCTTCGAGTATCAGGAAGAACTCTTCCTGCCGAGAGTGTGAATGATACTTAACGCTCTTATACCCCGGCTTGACCAGGTCGATGTTGACGTACAGCTTGCGGCTGCCCGCAGCGGCCCCCAGACGAAGAGTCTTCAACGGGCTCTTGAAATCGGGATCGTCGATCCATCGGCGCGGAAGCCGGGCCATGCTCATTACCTTCGTCAATCCATCCGTCGGCTTCTCCGACCGCCGCAAGTCGAAGCCCGTCGGCTTGGCTTACCTCATGGCCTACGTCCGCGAGCACGGCTTTCCCAACTCGGGCTTCGACTTCGGTGACTCCGAGGATTCCCCGACTTTGCTGGCGGAGACCTTGATCGTGGTGGGCGGGCCGCACGCGACGGCCGTACACGAGCACATCGCCCGCACCTACCGCTGCTTCGACGTCATCGTGCGCCGTGAAGGCGAGGAAACGATGCTCGAGATTCTTCGCAAACGGCAGCAGCCCGAAGCCTTGAAGACGATCGCCGGCACGACGCATCCCGATGGCCCCGTTAACGTCGACCGCGAGCTGCGCGCCGGCCTCGACGAGCTGCCATTCCCCGACGCCGATTTCATCTCGCACTCCGGTTATCCGGCTCTCACCTATTACGACGAGGCGCTGGGCCGCAGCAAGCCGGCCCTGACGATCTGTAGTAGCCGCAGCTGCCCCTATGACTGTTCCTTCTGCGGCGTGCTGACGATCGGCCGCAAGTATCGATCCCGCGACGCGGCCCGCGTCGCCGAGGAGCTGACGTACTTCCGGAGCCATCATGGCGTCCGCTATGAGCACGTTTATTTCAGTGACGCGAACTTCTTCGTCTCCCCGGGCCGCGCGCTGGACATCGCACGAGCCCTGCACGCGGTCGACCCTGCGGTGACGTTCAGCTTCGGGACGCGCGTGAACCAGATCCTCCGGGCGAAGGCCGTCTTGCCCGAGCTCAAGGCGCTGGGTCTGCGCTTCATCGAGCTCGGCATCGAGAGCGCCTCTCCGGAGGTTCTGTAGCGTCTGGCCAAGGGCGTCGGGCCGGAAGTCAACGTCGCCGCTGTGCGGCTGCTCAAGCGCTTGAAGATTGAGATTTCCCTCGACTTCATCATGCTCGACCCAGCCTCGACCTTGGACGACCTGCAGGCGAACGTCCTCTTTTTCCGCGCGGAAGGATTTTACGACTATCTCCCGCACGACCACATCTACACGGCCCTCGTCCTCTACGAGGGAACGCCCATCCGCCGCTTCTACGAGCAGCGCTTCGGAGTGACTTTCAACCCCGAGGAGCTGCCTTCCCCGTTCAGCCTCTTCGAGCGCCCGGAAGTACGGCGGTTCTCCGACCTGCTGCGTGAGTTCCGGGCGGCCTGGCAAGGGCGGATCGACGACGTGCTCGCGTGCGCCTTGCTCATGCGTCAGCGCGGACAAGAAGATCCATGGCACGACGCGATCTACTTCGTCAAGCCCGATCCCTTCCCCTTGGCGATGGTCAGCGTGCCCGATGGCGGGCGAGTTCGCCGGATCAGACTTTCCGGCATGGTCCTGGAAGGATTGTCGTGGCTCTGGGATGCACGCCGGAAAATGCCGGAAGGCGTGCTCAAGAGCGACGTTTTCCTGAAAGCCGTGAAAGCCGGAATCGCGAGAGCACTATGAAAATAAATTCCGTCGTCCGCGCCTATCTCGTCGTCTCGTCGCTCGACCACTTCGCCGACATGATCCTGGCGGTCACATCGGTGCTGCTGCTCAAGTCCCTCGGTATGGACTCGCGGATGATCTTCGCGATGATCGCCGGGGTCTGGCTCGTCGAGGCGCTCTTCGAGGTCCCGACGGGCATCATCGCCGACATGATCGGACGCCGCCGCTCCGTGTTGGTCAGCTTCGTCATGAGAGCGGCGGGCTACTCCGCGCTGTTCTTCTCCGACCGCGTCGGCGTGGCCGTCGCGGGAACCTTCGTCGCCGCCGCCGGCGGGACGTTCTACTCCGGGGCGCTGGAGGCCTGGGCCGTCGACGAGGCCGGAGAGGGCGAGGATCTCGATCGCCTCTTCTCCTGGGGCCGCGTAGCCGAGAACACCGGGCTCCTTCTCGGCGTCATGGTCGGGGCCGCGGCCGGCCGGCTCGACCTGGCACTGCCGCAGCTGCTGGCCGGAGGATCGTGCGCGCTCGCCGCGGTTCTAGCCGCCTTCTTGATGAACGAAAACCTTCCGGAAGCGAAAGCCGGGAGCGAGGCGTTCGGCGCGAGATTGCGGTCCTCGGCGTTCGACATCGTCGCCGACGTCAAATCCACGATGGGCGGAGACAAAACACTAATCGGCCTCGTGCTCGGCACCGCTCTGCTTTGGCTTTTCCGCGGCGTGCCCGGCATACAGTGGACTCCGGCATTCGAACGGACGGTCGGCGGCAATCTGCTTTTCCTCGGGGTCATGCGCGGCGCAAGCGCCTTGCTCGAGATTCCTCTTCTGATCTGGATCATACAAGGTAGGAGAAATGCTCGTCGATAAAAATGAAAAGAGTTGAGCAACGGCTCGACACGCGGATAGCCAGGATTTGAGTAAGGACTTGAGCATATGTGCTATACTTGACGACCCTATGCCGAGAAAATGTTCAGTGCCCGTCGAAATCACGGCCGCGGAGAGGCAGGAGCTGTGGAACCTGCGCAGACGGTCGCCCAAGAAACGGAACTGGGTCCGCGCCGACATCATCTTCCGCGTCGCCGAAGGGCAGACCAACTACATGATCGCCAAGCAGCTCGGACTCAGCCGCAACACCGTCCAGAACTGGCGTTACCGGTTCGCGCGGGAGCGACTTGAAGGACTCAAGACCCGGCCTATCCCAGGTCGGCCTAGGAGTCTTAAGATTTCTATGGAGACCGCCGAGGTCGCCCGCTGATGGCCAAGCAGGAGCCGAGCAAGCCGAAGTTTCCGAACCCATCCTTCAGCCCAAGGAAGATGATGGAGAGGGCTATCGAGGCGATGCGGCAGTCTATCTCTGAGGCTCGGAAGGACGGCAAAGCAAGCCCGTCGGTCGGAGTGGTGCTCTGCCTGCCCGATGGCAAGGTCGAGACTTCCCATCGGGGGGAACTCCGGTCAGGCGACCACGCGGAGTTCACGCTGCTTGAAAGGAAGCATCGTGCCAGCAAGCTCGATGGCGCGGTTCTCTTCACCACCTTGGAGCCCTGCGCGCCTGGAGCCAGGACCCACCCTAAGTTGAGTTGCGCGGAGAGAATTGTTCTGGCGAGGATCAAGAAGGTCTGGGTCGGCCTTGAGGACCCTGATCCGACGGTGGATCGAAAGGGAATCAAGTATCTTCAAGAGCACGGCGTCGACGTGGAGATGTTCGACCGCGAGCTTCAGGCAACCATCCACGCGGACAATAAGGACTTCGTCACCCAGGCCTTGGAGCGGAAGGCCGCGTCCGATGCCGGGAAATCAAAGCTCATCACTCTCTCTGAACTTGAGCGGCCGATAACGGCGGTCGCGCTCTCGGACCTCTCGCCGGAGGCGCTGGACAGATATCGCACCGCCGCGAAGATCCCGGATGCGATAGATTCAAGAGCCTTCCAGTTGCGACTCTTGCAGCAGGGTCTCCTGAAGGAGGAGGGCGGCGGCTTCAGGCCTACGGGTTTTGGACTCCTTCTATTCGGGAAGGAGCCGCGCAACGCGCTGCCCCAGGCAGGGCTGCTCGGGACGATTCACCTCGATAGCAAGGAAGAGACTCGCGACTTTGACGGGCCGCTCGTCCTCATTCCCGAGTTGGTCGAGAAGTGGTTGCAGGACAAACTTCCCAGCCCGATCAGCCGCACTCAAATGCGGCGGCGGCAGGGAGTAGAAATTCCTTTCGAGCTGTTGCGCGAGTCGGTGGTCAACGCCCTGGTGCACAGGGATTACATGATCGCGGGAGCCAATTGCCAACTCGTTGTCACCACGGACACCATCACGGTGAAGAGCCCTGGCGGGCCCGTGGCTCCGATCACGCTCGAACAGCTTCAGGCGTTCAATGCGCCGGAGTTGAGCCGCAATCCCGTGCTGCGCTATGTCTTTGCCCGCATGGGCTTGGCCGAGGAGCGGGGTCTTGGCATGAAAACCCTAAGATCGGTGCCGAAGGAACTTGGCTTGCCTCTGCCGAAGTACGCCTTCGAGAACCCCTATCTGACGCTTACCATTTACCGCACGCCCGAGAGCGTCGTGCGCGTTTTGCCGCCGGATATCCTTAAGGCCCTCAACAAGGATGAGCGCGCGGGCTGGGAGTTCGTGGCTTCCAGAATCTCCACTTCCAGGATCGAGTACGCCATAAAATTCGGATATGATATACGGCAGGCTCAGCGGCATTTGACTCGCTTCTTTGAGCTGGGCCTGGTTCTTCGGGTAGGCCGCGGGCGTGCAACGAAATACCAGGTACGGAGATGAATCGAGACATTTATCGAGACAAAATGTCTCGATTCCCCGTTTGCCTGCCCATCCGATCCCCTATCGGGACACTTATCGGGACAAAGTGTCCCGATTCCCTGCTCTCGGCCCGTGCAATGCGTCGCAGTTTTCTGGAATCCCGACACTTTTCCCGACAAAATGTCGCGATTCGCGGCGGCGACCAGGTTGGGCCGTCGAATTCCGTCGATTTCCGTCGAATTGCGTCGAATTCGCTTAGAAACGCTCATATCCGAAGCGCTTATCATGGGGAGGTCGACCTGGTCTGCGCACCGGCAAGGTCAGTTCAATAGCCATGGCCATCAAAAAATCCGACCTCTACTCCTCGATCTGGGCCTCGTGCGACCAGCTCCGCGGCGGCATGGACGCGAGTCAATACAAGGACTACGTCCTGTTCATGCTGTTCATCAAGTACGTCACCGACAAGTACGGCGACAGCAAGGACTTCGCCCCGCCGGTCACGATTCCCAAGGGCGCGAGCTTCAAGGACATGC
>CAZGVK010000054.1:0-4758 GCA_964529095.1 uncultured Elusimicrobia bacterium | reverse complement strand
TCGATCATCCACGGCTCATAGGGGATGCGCTCGGAGGTGAGCGTCGCGATTGTCCGGTCCGTTTCGCCCGGGGTGAAGTTGGCGCTTGAGAGGATGTAGTTGAGGAGATTGACCTCGCCAAAGTTGTCCCGGCGACCTTTCTCGATCTCCGCGCGCGTCTGCGTCAGTAGTTTGTCGAGATGGGCGACGAATCCCTTCTCCCATACGCCCTTCACACCCTTGCCCAAGAAGCTGAATAGCCCGTTGATGTGATCCGGGTCAAGATCGAGGCTTTTAAAATGGGCTCGGACCGTCGCGTGTCGCATCTCGATGTCCGGAAACGACTCGCGCAGTTCTCGGTTCAGCTTGAGCTGCTCTGATCGGCGGGCGAGGCTTGCAGTCAGTATATCCTCGTACGGAAGCGCCGAACAGGAGAAGACGATGCCCCTGGGTTTGCGTGCGCCTGCGCGTGTTAGGCTCAAGTACTGCATTCCCACCATGCCGCCGTAGCTTTGCGCGATGATATAGAAGGGCTCGCCTGTGGGGATAATTTTCTCGATCACGGCCAGGTAGTCGCGCGCCTGGCTGTCTGAGGAGAAACTGCGTGCGATCATGTCGGCGTCGATCGAGGAATGGTGCATGTCGAGCGGCGCGGACTGCCCGTCGGTTCCCCGTTGGTCGACGATCAGCACGCGGTAGGAGTGGAGAAGGTGCTTGAAGCGGTCGAGCGAGCCGTTCTTTGGGGAAGCGGTGTTCTCATAGTCGAAGTCGAGAGGCCGGTACGCGCTGCTCGGTATGCCCGGTCCGCCGTTGATCACGACGATGATCGGGCTGGCAGGGTCATCGTGCCGTGAGCCATGGGCAGGGATCAGGCGATAGAAAACGGGGATCGTAGGCCCGTACGGCAGGGCATGATCAAGAGGCACGGTCACGAAGCCGCGGCGTTCGATGGCGTGCTCGACGACCTTCGGGTCGACCGTCTTGAACGGCAGTGCGGGCGGGGCTTTCGTGGGCATGTTGGAATTCTATCCGAATTCACTACACTGGAGAAATGAATACGCTTTCGGCGCGCTCGGTCGCGGCCGTGATCATCGGCAACCTCGGCCTATTCCTGACGGTCGTCGCTTTGCCCGCTTTTGAGGCCGCGCATCATCACTGGATTTTTCTGGTGCTCGCGGCCCTGCTCGCCGCGCAGTGGGCCCTGACCTTCGTCCCGTTCCCGGCCGATCGTTCCGCGCTGCGCGCGAGCGTCATTTCGTTGATCGTGTTCCTGCTCGTCTTGGGCATCGCCCGCCACGCCACCATCTTGTCCTGCTTCGATCGGTGTTCCTTCAAGTTGGCCGCCACCGCGTCTCTCGCGGGCGGTGTGTTTCTCGGCCAGGCGTGGGCGCGAGATGAGGGCTTCTGGAATCCTCTGCGCGCGAGCCTCGCCGCGTCCGGCGCCGGGCTCTGGGCCTTGTATCTCGTTTTGCGCGGCCTTCAGCTGGCGCCATGGCTCGCCGATATTTTCTTCACGATTCTTGCCTTGATGCTCTGGTTCGGCCGAAACCGCCCCGTGTTCCTGATCTCTTCGATCAGCATTGTGCTCGCGCTCATGGTGCGCGCGACCGCCAATGAGCATGCGATCATAGCGCTGAGCTTGATCTGGAGCGTGGCGTTGCCGTTGTGGGCGGCGCCGCGTGTCGAGAAATGGCTTGCGAAGCGCAGGCGTGGCGCAGCGCCTGAGAAGCTTTCAGGCCGCGCCATTCTCCTGAGCGCCGCGCGAATCACCGGAGCCGTTGTCGTTGTTGCCGTCATCGCCCGGTTCGTTGCCGGTCCCGTTGCGCTCGTCTCGGATCCCGTCAAGCGCCGCGCCTATCTCGCGGCGCGGGCGCCCGCGCCGTCCGGCCGGGATCCAAAGACGCTCTCGCCTCTCGCCGCCCGCCTGCGTGCGCACGTGGTCATGCTCGCCCAAACGATCGGCGAGCGCGACGCCTACGATCCCAAGGGCCGCACGCTCGCGCGCGACTATGTGCTCGCCCGCTTCAAGGAGGCCGGCTACGCCGCGAAGCTTCTGCCCTACGAGTCACGCGGGCTTGGAGGCGTTAAAAATGGCACTCGCTTTGACAACGTTGAGGCGGTTCTGCGCGCGCGCGCGCCGGAGCCGCGCGGCGCCTGGGTGATCGGCGCGCATTACGACTCTGCGCCCGGCACTCCCGGCGCGGACGACAACGCTAGCGGAGTCGCCGTGCTCATCGAGACCGCACGCCTGCTCCGCGCGCTCAAGCCGGGCCGCGAAGTGCGGCTCGTCGCATTCGGGACTGAGGAGCCGCCTTCATTCGGCACGCGCAACATGGGCAGCTGGCACTACGCGAGCGGCTTGAAGGACGGCGGCGTCTTTGTGCACGGCATGATCTCGCTTGAGATGCTCGGGTTCTATAATCCACGGCCAGGCTCCCAGCTTTACCCGCCGTTCCTTCAGCTGTTCTTTCCGGATCATGGCAGCTTCGTCGGCGTTGTCGGAAACATCGACAGCCGGGCCTTGCTCGGTGCGTTTGGAGAGGCGTGGAGGCGGGCTTCCAGCTTTCCCCTGACCGCCTCGATCCTGCCCGGGCCGTTCGCTGGGCTAGCGCTTTCGGACCAGCTGAACTTTTGGACGCTTGGCTTCCCGGCCTTGATGCTCTCCGACACTGCCTTTTATCGCAACGCGAACTATCACCAAGCGTCGGATCTGCCCGAGACTCTTGATTATGAACGCATGGCCGAGGTCACGACCGCGCTCGTCGCGGTCGTGAAGGAATGATACGGGCGCATTCTTTGCTTGTGTGCGGCCTGCTCTTCGCGGCTCCTACTTTGTAAGTAATTCAAGGGCACAATGACTCAACATTCGTTCCCGTAGCCGAGAGCGTAGCTCCAAAATCAGTTTCCGTCAAGGCCGGTCCTGGAGGTGTCAATCGAAAGTTAAAATGTCAGGTCCAAACGAAAGTTAAAATGTCATGTTAGTTCGTTGCCGTTGTAGCCGTTTTTTAATCCGTTTTCCTTGTCGTTGTGTCGTTGTCTTGGCCGTTGCCGTTAAGAATTTCATACGAGTGAGCCCTCGTTAATGTTCCATCCTCCTGGGCACGGCGATGGAGGCAAGCGCGCCCACAAGCTTCGCGCGCAAGCTCGTGATGGAACCGGTGATCGTCTTGGAAGTTATCTTCATCATCAGACCGATCTTTGATCAAGAACGAACCATGATGATGCCGATGGATCAGGTCAGCAAGGGAGCATCTGTTTCTAGCCCCGCAAGAAGAGGTTCTTCATCCGCGATTGAGGCGGAACATACCATTTCCTTTCTTTCTTCAAATCCCAGCCGCGCAGCGCGGCCTCCTTGCTCGAGGTCAGCCACGCGCACCTGGCGACGATGGGCGTCATGATCCTTCTGCTCACCCACCTCGCCATCTTCGCCCTCTGGGAGGACCGGACCAAGAAATGGGTGATCGTCCTCGGTTTCGGCTCATCTTTGCTCGGCGAAGCCTCGGGCTGGCTCGTGCGCTTCGTCTCCCCAGGCTTCTCCGTGCTGAAGGTCGCCTGCTTCGTGACCTTCCATGGCGTGCTCGCCTTGCTCATCGCCGTACTCGGCGCTTTCCTTTATAGAGCCGCGTACAAACGGCACGCGCGCTAGCCGCCTCGCCGATGATGCAGCGCCTTTAGAGCTTTCGCGCGTCGGCGGCGAGCTTGTCGAGCGCGGTCGCGTCGTCCCCATCGTACCAGCCCCGCACGCGCGCGTCCGCGTCGATCAGCACGAACTTCGCCGAGTGCGCGAAGCGCTCACCCGGGAGCGCGGCGGCGTTCTCCACGACCGGCAACAAAAAACCGTCGCGCACGAGCCTTATGAGTTCCGCCTTCTCACCGGTGAGGAAGAACCAGCGCTGGGGATCCGCCTTGAACTTGCGCGCGTACAAAGCGAGTACCTCGGGCTCATCGTGATCCGGATCGACGGTCAATGAGAGCAGGCCGATGGATTTTGGCAGGTTCTTCTGTAAGCCCGCCATATTCGCGGTGAGCATCGGGCACGGCCCCGCGCAACGCGTGTACACGAAGTCCGCGATCCACGCGCGTCCGCGCAAAGTCCGCAGGTCGAACGGGGAGGTTCCATCGACCGTGACCGCGGTCAGCGTGAAGTCCGGCAGCGCTTTTTGCGCCTTCGGCGCGGGAGCGCAGCCGGAAATAATAAAAACGGCGATGTAGAAGACACCACTCAGCAACACTGGAAGCTCCTTAAACGATGTCCCTTCTGGTGCGGTAATCAGGTTTTCTTTGGTCATGACATCAGAGACCTTCAGGTGCATGCGTGTTTCAAACCTAAGATCGCGATTGGTCAGAATTCCAACCAGTTTTTTCCCCTGAACCACCGGAATCCCGGAGATGCGATACCGATTCATCAAGGCCAGTGCTTGTTCTATGGATTGGTTGGGTAGGATTGTAATCGGATCAATAATCATACCGCTTTCGGATTTTTTAACTTGTTCGACTTCCGCCGCTTGAAGCTCAATGGGCATCGCGCGATGAATGATCCCCATACCGTCTTCTTGCGCCAAAGCAATGGCCAGATGCGATTCCGTAACGGTATACTTTGTAAGACTTGTATGTTAATGTCATGTGGTCGGTAAAACCTCCTAAAATCTATAGAATAGCGTCGTAGCGAGACGCCAACGCAAGGAGGCACGAATCTGGATGGACTTCATCGGACCGGACCGTTTGTGCCACGCAACTCCGACGTATTTGGTGCTCCCAATCCTTCGGACCACTGTGGAC
>CAZGVK010000053.1:0-23846 GCA_964529095.1 uncultured Elusimicrobia bacterium | reverse complement strand
AGTGCCATCGTGCCCGTCCGCCCTTTCAGGCCGGGTACCCGTCGTAGCCTTGGTGGTCTATTACACCGCCAACTAGCTGATGGGCCGCAAACTCCTCCAAGAACGATCCTTGCGGATCTCTCCTCCCTCGAAGATGCCTTCGTGGGAGAGTACGGCGCATTAGCCAGCCTTTCGACTGGTTGTTCGCCATTCAAGGGTAGATTGTTTACGTGTTACTCACTCGTCTGCCGCTCGACTGATCTTGCGACCAGCCTCGCTCGACTTGCATGTGTTATGCACTCTGCCAGCGTTAATTCTGAGCCAGGATCAAACTCTCCATTTAAATTTGGGCGTTTTGGCGAAGGGTAAGACCCTCGCTACTTCCGCTTGCATCGAAAATGAAGAAGAATTGACTCTTCTTTGCTCTTGTTGTTTCTTGAGCTTCACGGCTTTTAAGGGCCGATCCGCTCTAAAACACACACCTAATAATTCCTTACGCCCTCTTTTCCGGGGGGAAAAGCGGGGCGCCCATTCGCTTGCAAAAACCGAATTGTCAAAGAACAAAAAAGATTTCCTGGCCTCATGTTTCTTCCCATGAAGCCGGGGCAATTTTTTCTTGCCACTGGGCCGCGTTTTTATGCGCCGCCGAAGTGGTGAGATATTAACACAACTCCGCGGCGGTGTCAACGATTATTTTTAAAAATTTTTTGCGCTTCAAAAAAACGCTGTTTCTCGAGGAGAAATGCGTGGAAAATATTTTCGGATGTTTATTTTAATCTGCCGCCGTGATTTTTATTTTATCGATTATTCTGAACGCAGCGCCTGTATCGGATCAAGACGCGCCGCCTGCCGCGCCGGATACCACGCGGAAATAATCCCGATGCCCGCTGAAATAAACAGGGCTGCCGCAACCGACGTCAGAGATGGGAATGTCTCCATGTGGATGACAAGCTTGACGAGCAGGCAAATGCACGCGCCCCCGGCGACACCAAGCGCGCCGCCGCTGAGGCTTAAGACGATCGCTTCAAGAAGGAACTGCAGTTGAATGTCCTTTTCCCTCGCGCCGAGAGACTTGCGGATGCCGATCTCTCTGATCCGCGCGGAGACCGAAGCAAGCGTGATATTCATAATGCCCACGCCTCCGGCGAATAGCGCGATCGCCGCGATCAGTCCCATCGCGGTCGCCAGCATGTTAATCCCCTTCATCGCCGCGCCCATTTTGTCCGCAACATTTTCAATCTTAAAGTTCTCCACTCCGCGGTGACGGCGCTTAAGGAATGCGCGAACACGAGCGCCGAGCGCGATCGCGGTCTTCGCATCACCGCTGTCAAGGTCGATATGCCTCAACACAAGAGCACGGCCCGAGACGCGCTTCTGCAGCGTTGTGATCGGCACTAATACATTTTTCGCGCCCATCTGAAAATTCATCACAAAGTCGCTCGGCCCTTCCTCCAATATCCCGATGACGCGGAACAAGACCGCGCCGATTCTAACGGTATCGCCGAGTATCTTCTGCTTGAATAATGGGTCAAGAGCATCCTTCCCGCGCCAGAACTCCATCGCCGTCTTCCTCTTCTTGATCAGAATGCAGACCTTCGCGAAACTCGCCAGGTCTTCCTCATTAAAGAAGCGTCCTTTCAAATCATAGTTCCAATCGATACGGCTCCACTCGGCGGTGACGCCGCGCACATGAACATTCGCGCGCACTTGCCCGTAGAAAATTTTGTCCATCCTGTCTAAATTTGGAGAGACCGTCTTCGCTGCGGGAAAATGCCGCCGAATGGCGGAGGCATCATCGTAGCTGAGGCCCGATGACAGCGCGCGGTTGGTCAACGTCTCGCGGGGAAAGATCAGCACGCGGCCGGGCCCTGAACGCTCGATCCCGGCGGCCATGTGTTTCTGGAAGCCGGACATGATGCCGGTCATCACGGTCACCGAGGTGATTCCGACCGCCACGCCAAACAAAGTCAGGAAGGACTGCATCTTGTGCGTGCGTATCTCCAGCATTCCCAGACGCAGGCCTGAAAATACGCTCATGCCCGCGCTATTCACAACGGAGGGCCTCAACGGGATCCAGGCGCGACGCGCGACGCGCGGGGTACCAGGAAAAGGCGAGACCCACACCAATGGATGTCAGCAAAGCCGTCGCGATGGCCGCCGGTGATAGAATGATGTTCATCTTCGTTGCGAGTTTAACAAGAAAGCACAGGACGCCTCCCAAAACGACGCCGGAAACGCCCCCGAGCAGGCTCAAGAGAGTCGCCTCAGCAAGAAACTGAAGGCGGATATCCCGCTCGCGCGCGCCGAGGGACTTGCGTATGCCGATCTCCTTGATCCGCGCATGGACCGAGGCGAGAGTGATATTCATGATGCCAACGCCGCCGGCAAACAGCGCGATAGCGCCCACCGCGCCGATAATAAATGTCGCCATATTGAGCCAGGACAGCATCGGCCCCATGAAGTCCACCACATTCATCACCTGAATATCCTCGACGCCGCGATGACGGCGCTTGAGGAAGCCCGCAACCTGTTTGGCGAGGATATAAGACGACGCCTGGTCGCCGCTGTCGACATTGATCATGTCGATCTGCCGACGCTCAAACGACAGCCTCTTCTGGAACGAGGTCAACGGAAGCAGCACGGTCGCATTGTTGCCTCCCATGAAACCATCATCCTTCGGAAGATCCTCAAGTATCCCGATGACGCGAAACAATGTGCCGCCGAGGCGTATCGTTTGGCGCAGCGGATCGTAGCGACGAAACAGCGGCGCCAGCGGATCGTCCTGCGCGCCGTCCTTCCCATAAAGCTTCTTAACAAGAACGCAGACCGGGGCAGCATCGCGAAGATCGGCGTCATTGAAGAAACGCCCGCGCACCTTGTAGTTCCAATCGAGTTTGGCCCAATCCGGAAAAATTCCCGCCACCTCAACGCGCGCGCGAAATTCCCGATAAAAGGCGGAAGTCGAGGTTGACGCAATCGGCGAGACGGCGCGCGCGCTTGGAAAGTGACGGCGCAGAGCGACGGCATCTTCGTAAATCAGGCCCGTCGAGCGATTGGAATGATCGCTCGTTGCCTGCTGCCCAATGAACAGGCGGCCAAGGCCGGCCTGCGCCACCGACTTGCGCATCCCCCGCTGTACGCAGGACAGGATCCCGGTCAAGGCAACGACCGATGTGATGCCAACAGCAATCCCCGACAGCGTCAGAAACGCCCGCAACTTATGCGCTCGTATCTCGATGAGGCCGAGCCTCAGCCCCTCAAGAAGGTTCACGCGACGGGCGGCGCTTCAGCAAATACCGCATCCTCGATGATCCTGCCGTCTTGAAGACGCACAATGCGGCGGGTTGACGCCGCAATGGAGACGTCATGGGTGACCAGAAGAATCGTCTTGCCCGCTCGGTTGAGATCCTGAAACAAGGCTAGTATCTCAGCGCCGCGGCTCGAGTCGAGGTTGCCCGTCGGCTCGTCAGCCAGTATGACCTCGGGGTCATTGACGAGCGCGCGGGCAATCGCCACGCGCTGGCGTTCGCCGCCCGACAACTGCGACGGGCGATGGTCGAGACGATGCTCCATGCCGACACGCTTGAGCGCCAGCGTCGCGCGCTCGTAGCGCTCGGCCTTGCCCACACCCGCGTAGATCAGCGGCAGCTCGACGTTGTCAATGACCGGCAGGCGCGGCAATAAATGGAAGGACTGGAAAACGAAGCCGATATATTTAAGCCGCGCATGCGCGAGCTCATCATTGGTCAGGGCGGAAATATCCCGCCCGTTAAGGATGTAGGATCCGCTCGTCGGGCGGTCCAGGCAGCCGATGATCTGCAGCAACGTCGACTTCCCGCAGCCGGATGGTCCGGTGATCGCGGCGAACTCGCCGTGCTGTATTTCCAGATCAGCATCCTGGAGCGCCGACACCGACGAGGCCCCTGAATCGTAGACCTTCGCGACACGACGAAGCGCAATGACGGGAAAGTCTTTATGAAGCGCCAGCATCTTTTTTCTCCTCCGGCTTCGTTAAGCTGAGCTTTTCGCCTACGGCAAGGCCGCTCAATATCTCGATTTCAACCTCATCTTTGAGGCCCGTCTTGACAAAAGTCTTCAGAGGCGGAGACTTGGGGTCAGCGGCCAGCACGTACGCCACCCTCTTCTCGCCTTCCTCAAAGATCGCCTCAATCGGCGCTTTGATAACATCGGCGCGCCGCGCCAACACAATCTCGATGCGCGCGGTCATTCCCGGCCGCAGCTGCGGATCGGCCTGCGCGACCTCAACCTTCGTCTTGAAAATCTTGACCTTCTGATCGTTGAACTCCGCCAGCGGGCTCAAGAAAGTGATCGCCCCCTTGAATGTGTTATCAGGAAAAGCATCCAAATGAATGTCCGCCTCCTGCCGCAGAGAAAGCTTGGGGATATCAACCTCATTGACCTCGAGTTTGACGACCATCCGGCTGAGATCGCCGATTGTCATTAGGACGGTGCCGGCGCCGAACTCGGCCAGGCCGGAGACGACGGAGTCGCCGATCTCGATATTGCGCTTGATGACCGTTCCCTCCATCGTCGCGCGGACTTCATAAGGAAGGTAGCGCTCCGCCGCCGTCTGTCCCGGCTGGACGACGGCCAGAAGCTGCCCTTTTTTCACCAGGTCTCCGGCCGTGACGAGCAATTTGACGACGCGCCCGGTCACATTTGATTTAACGTCAACCTTCACCTTTGGCTCAAGCTCGCCGACCTCTTGATAGAGAACCCTCAGTTCTCCTTTTGTCGCCTCAACCCAGGTCCCCTTCTTGGGGCCGGCGCTCGACTTCTTCTTCGAGATCACCCCAATAACGCCGACGATGACGATGACGACAGCGACAATGATGATTTTGAGCGATTTTTTCTTTCCCGGCTTCATGGCGACACTCCTTCAAGTTCTAATGGATTAAGGCCCGCCGCGCGCTTGAGCTCAAAGGTGGCGATGTGAAAACTATAGAGGGACTCGATAGCATCGAGCTGCACGCGCAAGAGGTTCGCCTGCGCGTCAACGACCTCCAGAATTGACGCCGCTCCGTTCTTGTAACGCTCCGCGACGATGTCCATATCCTCTTTTGCAGCCGAGACCTGGTCCCGAGCGATCTCGTAGATCCGGCGATTCTTGTCGAGCGCCAAATACCACTCCGCGACTTCGCGGCTGACCGCACGGCGCGCTTTCTCTAGATTTTTTTCGGCGATTCCCACTCCTGCATGGGCACGGGAAATTTCATGAAGATTAGTTCCGCCGTCCCAGAACCGGAAACTCGCTCCCAGATTGACCTGCCAATAGGGATTGCGCCCGACGGTATTTCGCGGCAGACCGGTGAGCTTGTAGTCGTAGGCCCCGCCGATGGTCAATAGCGGCAAAAAATCATGATAGGCTAAACTGCGCCCTGCCGTGGCGCTGTGAAGCTCAGCGACGGCCTGGACAACCTCCGGACGGCGGGCAAGCGCGGAGCTAATGTTGTCATCGAGATCATTATGCGTCGGCTCAAAGGTCAGGTTGTCGGCAACCGACGTCGGAAAATTCAAGGGGCGGTCGAGCAGAATGTTCAACGCGTACAGCGCCGACTTCTTGCCCGCTTCCTGCCCGATCTTCCGAATCTCGCTCTGCTTCATTTGAATTTGCGCATTAAGAACATCAGAGTAAGGGCGCACGCCCGCCTTGAAGCGCGCCCGCGCCAACTCCAGATGCTCCTCCTTGGACCGCAAATTCTCCTTCTGGGCCGTAATCGTCCGGTCGGCAAGCAAGATGCCGTAGTACGCGCGGACGGTTTCAACGGCGACTTGCCGTCCCGTGGATGTCAGCGCTTCGGCAGTCGCCGCGCGGTTCCAGCGCGCAACGCGCAACCGGTCCATGTCTCGGAAGCCGTTAAAGATATTCCACGAAACATCAATCTCGGCGCTGCGCGTCGCATCATCCCAACGCCGACTTTTGTTCAAAACGCCGAGCTGGTCATAGCCGAATTGGGTTTGCGTCCCAGTGATCGCCGCCTGCGGCGAGAACGGCGCGTACGCCTTGCCGAGCAGGGCCCCCGCCTGCGCCAGCCGCCCCTCGGATATTGCACGGTCTGGAGACTTCTGGAGCGCCAACTGCACGCAGTCCTGAAGCGACAGAGGGTCCTCGCACCAGGCAGACTGCGAAATGGCAAGCCAGGCGAGCGTAGAAAGGAAGCGGAAACTGATCGCAATCCGGAGGAAGTACGTCACGGTATGGCTATTGTGCCATAATTCACGACCCCGCAGAGCTGCATCTATTCCAAAAAAAATCAGACGATGGGATTCTGTGATCCTCTATTGGATGAGTTGACACGGGGTCCTTTGCTCCCCCCTCCTGCGGATTTAGACCTAGGTCAATGCGGGTCCAAAGACCCTTTCCGACAAGCAGCATTTTAGAGCATACTCCAACAATGGAACAGGCCCACACTCGCCGCACACAGGCCATATTCGGCGCCGCTGTTCTGGCGCTCACCCTCGGCGTCATCTCCCGCCGGCCGACACGATACCCTCAGCCTGTCGCCGATGAAATGCGCGACGCCGTCGCGGCGCCAATCTCGCCTGCCCTGCTCGGAGGCGCGCGCATGATCCCGATGAACGCAGGCTACTTTGCCAGTCCCATTGGACGTCGCGCCGAAGCCGAGAATGTTTTAATATCCTCACGCAAGACGAAGGCTTCCAAGTTGTTGCGGGCCCGCGCGGCCGCGCGCAAGCGCGTGCCCGCCATCGTCGATGATCCTCAGTAGACGGGCCTGATTCGAGCGAGCCCCGCCTCGAAGCGCTCCTGAAATTTTTTATTCAGAACGTCCGCGCACACCGCGTAACGGATCAAAGGTTCCTGATTTCCATGCTCGTTCGTTGCGGAAAAATGGACGCCCACTATTCCTGTTTCAGCGATCACGACGCGATTAAACGCCTCATGACGGTTCTCCTTCGGCAGTTTTTTTCCGAAAGCTTCTTTCGGCGTCTTCCACAAAGTGAAGAAGCCCGCCTCGGTCACGCAGGCAAGGGTGAGCCCGGCGGCTTTAAGCTTCGGGATCACATAAGCGAGGCGTTTTTCGTACAGGCTGCGCACAGAGGCGAGAGCTTCCAGCGCCACAGCATGGTCGCTCAAGAACTCGCCGTACGCGGCCATAATGCTCGGCACGGGGCCGGAGTCGGTGTTGCCCTTGACCAACGCGAAGTCTTCCACGAAATCCCTGGCACCGACGAGCGCGCCAAGGCGCGCGCCGGGGTCGCTGTATGACTTGCTGACCGAATACAGCTCGAGCCACTCGAGCGCGGGATAGTCCTTCGCAATTGAGGCCAAGCTCACATGCGCGCCGGCGACGGCCAGACCCGCATAGGCGCCATCATTGACGAGGCGCATGCCCTTCTCCAGACAAAACGCAATCAGCTCCTTCCAGTCGGCCGCGGTCGCTCCGACCGCGGCCGGATTACCGGGGCGGATGACGAACACAAGATCAGCGCGATCGACGGCGTCTTTTTCAAGCGCGTCCCGCAGACGCGCAACGTTGATGCTCATATTGTCGGAGCTCAGCAGCGGCCACGCCGTGCGCTCGGCGCCGAGATAGGATCTGCTCCAGGCGCCAATCACGTCGTAGGCCGGAATATGCGAAACGACCCGAAACGAGTTCCGGCGCAATCTGTCGGGCAGGTGCAAAGCGCAGGCAAGCGGAATCAAAGCGCTGGCGGTCTTGATGCCTGCGATGGGTAAGACACGCAGATGCAAATAACGATCGACGTCAATTCCGCCGTGTATTGAAACCATGTTTTCCGCGAAGCGGATCAGGTTTTTATCCTCCGCGTAGGTGTGAAAGTCGTAGCCCGAATCCTGAGCATACTTGGCTTGGAGCGCGCGAACGGCGCCGGGCGGGATGCTGTCGGGATTGCCGAGCGACAAATTGAGGGGCTCGAGGCCCGTCCGTTCCTTATATTCGCGGATCAGGACATAAATGAGCTGGAAAAGGTTGATCTCCGTAGAGGGGATGAGCCGCATACAGCGATCATAGCGGATTAAACTCATACTCCGTATTAAGGTTGACGCAAGAATAAGGGCTCGCGATGAAATAAACGGTGCGATTCGGAGGCTTGATATTGAGACGATTTCAAGGCGCGGGAAGCAAGCATGCCGATAGGCATGTGACCGAGCCATAAGGCGAGGCCGACTGCCGCATCTGGACGCAGCACCTCGCTGTTTGTTGGCTAGAAGCAGGTGTACACGTGTACACCTGCGGGAGGACACGGTGAGTTGTGGGCCAACTCTAATTCTCTGAGATCGAGCCGCGTCCATAATGGCGGCAGCTCTTGATGAGCCGGCCTGAGTGAAACGTTTTTAAAAAGCTCTTTCGCAAAATATGTAGAATGATTGCGAAGGCTTCCAGGAGAATTTCATGTCGAATCGATTCACGGAACGGGCTCAGCGCGTCATTCTGATCGCCCAGGAAGAGGCTAAACGCCTCAACCACGATTATGTCGGCACCGAGCATATTCTTCTCGGCCTGATCGCTTTGGGCGAAGGCGTTGCCGCCCAGGTGCTCGCCAATTTGGGCGTGGACCTGCGCCGCGTGCGCTCTGAGATCGAGAAGATCGTCGGCACCGGAGATAACGTCATGCTGCTGGGCGAAATCCCCTTCACGCCTCGGGCGAAAAAAGTTCTCGAGTATGCCGTCGAGGAAGCTCAGCATATGGGACACTCGTATGTCGGCACCGAGCATTTGCTCCTCGGTCTCATCCGCGAGGAAGAGGGCGTGGCCGCGCGCGTGCTGGAAAATCTCGGCCTGCGCCTCGACGTGGTCCGCGAGGAAGTGCTCAACCTTCTCGGTGAAGGCCAGTCCCAGCAGGCCGGCGGCGCCGCCGGCGCTCAGCAAGCCTCGGGCTCGCCGACGCGAACCAAGTCCAAGACTCCGACGCTTGATGAGTTCGGCCGGGATCTGACCGCAATGGCCCGCGAGGGAAAGCTCGACCCCGTCATTGGCCGCGATGATGAGATCGAGCGCATGATCCAGATTCTTGCGCGCCGAACAAAGAACAATCCGGTCCTCATCGGAGATCCCGGCGTGGGTAAAACCGCGATCGTGGAAGGACTTGCCACGAAAATATCGACTGCGGATGTGCCCGAGATTCTTTTAAACAAGCGGCTTCTAACTCTTGACTTGGCCCTCGTGGTCGCGGGAACCAAGTATCGCGGTGAATTTGAACAGCGCCTTAAGAATATTATCGATGAGATACGCCGCTCCAAGGGCGCTGTCGTTCTCTTCATCGATGAACTGCACACCGTCATCGGCGCGGGTGCCGCCGAGGGCGCTATTGATGCGTCCAATATGATCAAGCCCGCGTTGTCGCGCGGCGAACTGCAGACCATCGGCGCGACGACCCTCGATGAATACCGCAAGTACATCGAGCGCGACGCGGCGCTTGAACGCCGCTTTCAGCCCATCATCGTCGATCCCCCGTCGGTGGAGGAGACCTTCACCATTCTCCAGGGCCTTAAAGATAAATACGAGGCGCACCACAAGATCAAATACGACGACAGCGCTCTGCGCGCCGCCGCCGAACTCTCCGACCGCTACATTTCAGAGCGCTTTCTTCCCGATAAGGCCATCGACCTTATCGACGAGGCCGGTTCGCGCGCCCGTTTACAGTCTTCGGCGACGCCTCCGGAGTTCAAGGATAAGGAAGTCGAGATCGAGAAGGTGGTCAAGGAAAAGTCCGCCTCCATTTCCGGCCAGGAATACGAGAAGGCCGCTCGTCTGCGCGACAAGGAGAAGGAGCTGCGCAAAGCGCTTGAGGATGCCAAGAAGAAATGGCGCGAGAAACGCGATCAGTCGACTCCGACCATCACGGGGGAAGACATCGCGGCTGTCGTGTCGAAGTGGACCGGCGTTCCCGTCACCGCCTTGACCGAGACCGAGACCGAGAAGCTTATGCACATGGAGGAGAATCTCCACAAGCGCGTCATTGGACAGGAAGAGGCGATCAAGACCCTGTCGCAGGCAATTCGCCGCTCGCGCGCCGGCCTAAAGGACGTGAAAAAACCGATCGGCTCCTTCATGTTCCTGGGGCCGACCGGCGTCGGGAAAACCGAGCTTGCGCGCGCGTTGGCTGAATTCATGTTCGGCAACGAAGATTCCCTGGTCAGAATCGACATGTCTGAATATATGGAAAAATTCGCCGTCTCCCGCCTGATCGGCGCGCCTCCCGGCTATGTCGGTTATGAAGAAGGCGGACAGTTGACCGAGGCCGTGCGCCGCAAGCCGTACTCGGTCGTCCTGCTCGATGAAGTTGAAAAGGCGCACCCTGACATCTTCAACATCCTGCTCCAGGTCATGGACGACGGCATGCTCAATGATAATCTTGGCCACAAAGTGTCATTTAAGAACACCGTGGTATTGATGACTTCAAACGTGGGCGCACGCCTAATCTCAAAGGGGAAATCCCTCGGCTTCTCGACGACGGATGAAACCGACAGCGACCAACGCGACTACAAGAAGATGAAGGAGACGGTCATGGACGAGGTCAAACGCGTTTTCTCTCCGGAGTTCATCAACCGCCTCAGCGACATCATTGTCTTCCATCCGCTCAACGAGAAGGAAATGACCCATATCCTGACGATGATGCTCGGCAAGGTCCGCGTGAAAATTGAGGCCCAGGGCTTCAAGATCAACTTTAGCCCCGAAACCGAGAAGTTTCTCATTAAGATCGGCTTCGACGCGAACTACGGCGCTCGGCCGCTCGGCCGCACGATCCAGCGTTCAGTCGAGGATCCGCTCTCTGAGGATATCCTCCTTAAGAAGTTCGAGCGTGGCGACACCATTTATGTCGAGGTCGACACGGCCAAGGACATCCTGTCGTTCTCAAAAAATCAGGTCGTCAAGGTTCAATAAAACATGGCGGGGTGGGCGGCCCTGCCTTATGGACGAATGCGCTGGAAGGCTTTACGCGCGCAGGGTGCCGACCTCCTGCTCGTCGCGGCAATTGCCGTCATCGGCATGGCATGCGGCCTGGGCTATCAACTCGATTGGAACGAGGAGTCCGGCCGCCCCGAAGAGGATCAGGAGCTGACAGGAATCGCCGCGCCCGCCGTGATGATTCCATCGGTAAACGGGCCTCTTGCGACGGCCGTTGTTGCCTCTCCTGAAATACCATCGATCGGCCCCGCTCCGACGCCGGCGATCTCCCCCGATTTGCGCGCTGCCCAGTGGGAGACGATGACAAGCGAGTTGTCCAACAGGGCCGGAAAATATCACGGCCGCGTCGCGATTTATCTTAAAGATTTTCGGTCCGGGAAGACCTGGATGCATCATCCAGATGAGCTGTTTCCGGCGGCGAGCCTGATCAAGGTTCCCGTTATGATTGCGGCGTTCTATAAAATCCATGATGGGCAGATGGCGCTCAATGAACGCATACCGATCACACGGCGCAATCGTGTCGGCGGCTCAGGATCACTGAAGTGGCGCCATGACGGCGCCAAGTTGACCGTTCTGGAGTTGCTCATTTACATGATCAATGAGTCGGACAATACGGCGACCAAGATGGTCCTTGACCGGCTTGGCATCGGCTATGTCCAGCAGCAATTTCCGCGCATGGGGCTCCTTTATACGGGAATTTACGAAGAAGGCATGAGCATCAAGGGCGGACGCGTCAGGCACGAGAACTATACGACCGCGCGCGAGATGGCCTCGCTCATGGACAAGATCTATAGCGGTCAGGCCGTCGACAAGGCGTCGAGCACGATCATGCTTGATGTCCTGAAAAAACCAAAGGCCGTCGCCTCGCGCCTGGCCAAGGGCATGCCGAATGGCTGGGAAATCGCGCATAAAACAGGTCTTCTGCGCCTAGCCTGCCATGACTCGGCGATATTCCTGACATCCCACGGCGACTATATGCTGATCGTTCTCACCGGCCAAAATAAATCCTACTCGCTGGCTAAAGACTTCATCACGAAGGTCGGCAAAGTGACCTTCCAGCATTATGCCGGCCCCAAGTACTATGCGAAGGCCGGCGTGCGCCGCAAGGCCACGGTGGCGCGCTAGAAAATGCGCGCTTTTCTCCTGCTCGCTTTATTTGCGGCCCCGGCTTTTGCCGGAGACGACGGCTATGAGGATCCGCCGGCGCTTCAACGTTACCTCGCCGATCTCCAACTCGGAGACGCTCTGGAGGACGTCCATCGCATCTATCCTCCGACCGCGGACTGGCCGTCTTATATAGACCCGCAGGGACGCGTGAGGCGCTATCGCGTTGAGCGCGCATATGCAAAGAGCTTCCCAAGCTGGACGCAGACCTTAATGCTCGGCTTCAAGAAAGGCAAGCTCGTCGACATCCAGGTTATCTACACCGCCAAGCGCTCCGCCGAGAAGACATCGGAAGGACTGGCCCATGATCTAGCGCTCATCTACGGCGAAAGCGACCGCTCCGGCGACAAGTTCTGGTGGACGGACAAACGCACAGTCATGCGCGTATTCCCCGTCGAGGTGCCGACATATAAGGAGGGCGTACGCGGTGTTGCGTGGCGCACCTCCATCCAGGTCCTGGACAAAGACCTCTACAAGCGCACCGATTAAGGGCTCGCGATGTAATAAGCGATGCGATTCGGGGGATTGATGTTGAGGCGATTTCGAGGCGCGGAAGTGTCCCTTCCGAAATCCCAAGGAAAGGGATCGAGCGAGCCATAAGACAGCATGAAACTTTTTTGCCTCTCGCTCGTATAATAGAGAAGGTTTTACATTAAATCGAACTTGTGTTCGATAAGCGCTTCTGCTATACTAATTCCCTTGGGCACCCGAAGTCACGGGGGACTCAAGGAGGGAGAAATCACTCATGGACACAGGCAAGTCAAAGGCATTAGAGTTGGCGATGGCTCAAATCGAAAAAGCATACGGCAAGGAGGCGGTGATGATGCTGGGGGATCGCGCGGCTAAAATTAAGATCGACGCTATTTCAACGGGAGTATTGTCCCTCGATCTGGCGCTCGGCGTGGGCGGATTCCCACGCGGACGCATCATCGAGATATATGGCCCCGAGTCTTCAGGCAAGACGACCTTGGCTCTGATGGCCGTAGCCCAGGCGCAGAAGCTTGGGGGCGCTGCCGCCTATATTGATGCGGAACACGCCATGGACCCCGCCTACGCGAAGGCGCTCGGCGTGGACATTGACGGCCTGCTCATCGCCCAGCCTAACTGCGGCGAAGAGGCGCTCGAGATCACGGAAAAACTGGTGCGTTCCTCGGCGATCGATGTGATCGTAATCGACTCTGTCGCGGCCCTTGTTCCCAAGGCGGAGATTGAAGGCGAGATGGGCGACAGCCACATGGGCCTGCAGGCGCGGCTCATGAGCCAGGCTCTGCGCAAGCTCACCGCGGTCGTGGCGCAGAGCAAGACCACTATCATCTTCATCAATCAGATTCGCAACAAGATCGGCGTCATGTTCGGAAACCCCGAGACGACGACCGGCGGCCTTGCGCTGAAATTCTACTCGACCATGCGTCTTGAGATCCGCCGCATCGAAAACATCAAGGAAGGCGACGTCGTCGTCGGCGCTCGCGCCCGCGTCAAGATCGTCAAAAATAAGGTCGCCCCGCCCTACCGCACGGCGGAGTTCGAGATGATCCACGGCTTCGGCGTGTCGCGCGAGGGCTGTCTCGTGGACCTCGGGGTTGAGGCCGCGATCGTGGAGAAATCCGGATCCTGGTACCTCTATGAAGGCGAGCGCCTCGGCCAAGGCCGAGAGAACGCGAAGGCCTATCTGAAGCACCACACGGCTACCGCCGAGAAGCTCGAGAAAGCCTTGCGCAGTAAGTACCTGGTCGCCCCTGTCGAGAAGCAGACGGCGGCTGAAGACCTCGCTCCGGAAGCGACAAAGACCGAGTTAAGGACAGTCGCCAAGTCTAAGGCTTAAAAACATCAATAGCCGCCGCTCCCTATGGGAGCGGCGGCTATTTTTTATGCGCCTTGAGACGCAATGGCGCACCCCTTCATAGGTCTCATTCATATATCGAGGGTGCTAATTTGGCATAATTCCCCCGATGATCAAAGCTCTATCTTCTCTTGTCGTCTTGTCGCTTGCTTGCAGCCCCGTCCGCGCCTTTGAATGGCACGCGCGCGGCGCGCGCGCCCTGGGCATGGGCGGCGCCGGCGTGGCCACGGCCGCGGGACCGCTGGCTGCGTACTGGAACCCCGCTGCGCTTGGACGGACGACGGCCAACGCGTATGGAATTCAGATTCCTTTCGGCGTCCACGCGGGGTTGACCGGCTCGGTGATCGAAGGCGCGAAGAACCTCCAGAAACTAAAGGACACCGCCGCCCCCACCCAAGGCCAAATTGACGATGCTTTAGCCAAACTCGACCAGCCCGGCAACGGCCTGCGCATTGACGGCGATTCCGGCACGAATTTAAAGATTGGAAGGCTCGGCGTGTTCTCGAACGGCTCGATTGATGTTGGCGTCGTGCCCCAGATTGATCGTGTCAATACGGGGCCCGCCGCAATCCAAAATGGGACGAACAACTCAAAGCTGATTATTAAAGGCGCCAGCATTCTTGAGTTCGGCGCCGCCTACGGCCGTGAGGTGCCTGTCGTGCCGGGCCTGTATCTTGGCGGCGCTCTGAAAGCGATGAACGCGCAGGTTGGCTACGCGGATTATTTTATCCTGCACAACGATCAAGGCAACATCATCAATAAGCCTACAGATGGCGCGGCGCGCAGTTCCAACCTCGGCATTGACTTCGGCATACTGTGGGACCTTGATCGCACTTTTGACGGGGTGGCGTTGAAGCCACGCGTTGGTCTCGTCGGGCGCAATCTCAACAACCCCAAGTTCAAGCAATCTGCCGCTGCGGTGAGCTCGGGGCTTTCCGGAAAGTTCGCGATCAACCCGCAGATCCGCATGGGCGTGGCGATCTCGCCGTTTGCTTGGTGGAACCTCGCCGCCGATATGGATCTTACGCGCAATCTCACGCCTGTGGATAATGTCTCCAGCCGCCAGATAGCCCTTGGCAGCGAGTTCAACGTATTCAATCGCTCGTGGATCAATATCCCCTTGCGCCTCGGCCTGAGGCGCAACACGGCGGAGACATCCGCCGGCACGGTGTTGACGGCCGGCGCGGGCCTAAACTTCCTTCATATCATCGTGGACGCCTCGGCCGCAGTCAGCAACAAAAGCGTGCTCACCCAAAGCCAAGGCAAGGAAACAAGAATTCCCCGCGAGGTTGCGCTCGGAATACAGCTCAGCGTGCTCTTCGGCGGCTCCGCGGAAGATGGAACACAGACCCCGCGCGATTGGAAATCCGCGCCCCACGCGGATAATCAGCCTATGCCGACGGAGGCAATTCGCAAGGCCGCCGAGAAGGCGCACGAGGATCTCAAGAAAGAGGGCGAGACGCCATCCACCGACAACCCTTAGAGGTCCCAGCGCCGTATTAAAAACAGCGCGAGCGCGCCGAAGCTGGCGTTGGCCAGCCATGCCGCGACAACTGGGGGCAGGTGTCCGCTCATGCCGAGCGTGCGCGAGATTTCGATCATCCAGAGAAAGACGAAGGACAGAGCCAGCGCCACGCAGAAGCTTGCCACCCCTGAGGACTTGCGCAGGCGCAGTGCGATGGGGATGCCGAGAGCGCAGATAATCAGGTTCGTAAAGGGGTAGGAGATTTTGGCCATCGCCGCGACCTCGTACTCCCGTGACGAGCCGCCGAAACGCCCGACATGGCGCGAGTACTCAAGCGCTTCGTGAAGCGTCATCTCGTCGGGGCTTATCGCGCGCGGCACGAGATTGAGGGGCGGGATCTCGAGGTCTGAGACCATTCTCTTAAATGGATTTTCAACCACGCCTTCCGCAATGAAGATCCGTTCAACGCCGTCATAAAACACCCATTTCCCATAAGCCGGATCCCAGAAAGCCTGCTTTGCGTCGAGTTGGCGCTTGATGGAGAGCGCGTCCATCGTTTCCAGCAGCGGCCGTTCAAGCCTTCCCTCTTTGGGGAAAAAGATCTCAGCCGAGACGAACTGATCGTCGCCGCCGAGCAACGCCACGTTCTCATATCTGGTCCATTTCCACTCGGGGTGGACTTTCTCTCGCCAGAGGCGCTGCGAGCGGGCCCAGGCCGCCGGCATGATGGTTTCTTGCGCGACAAAGGCGAGCAAGGAGACCGCGAACGCGCAGCTAAGCGTAGGGATCCAAAAGCGCTTGGTCTCGATGCCGCAGGACTGCGTGGCGAGCCACTCCCCGCTTTGCACGAAGCCGCTGATTGCCACGAGTGTCGCAAGCAATGTTGCCATGGGGATCACGCGCCCAGTCCAATACGGGACCTCAAGCCAGAGGCATTCCAGAATAGTCAACAGAGACGCCTTTGAATTCACGATCGAATTCATCTTGTCGAACGTGTCGCCAAGAAAGATGAGCAATGAGAACAGTCCAAGGCCGAAGACGAAGGGCTTGGTAAAGCGTCCGATCATGTAGCGCGTATAAATTGTCACTGCGCCGTCGCCTTTTTGGTCAGAAAAAATCCAGCGAGAATACCCACGCCGTCGCACAACCACGGGGCCAGCAGCGCAAGCGCTTCGTGGCGGCGGCCCAGGCTAACGCCCATGACAAGCAGGCCGTAAAACAGGAACATGACGCCAAGGCTCGCGGCAAAGTCGGCGCCGCGCGTCCGACGCTTGGCCATGCCCAGCGGCACGCCCACGCAGAAAAATACGAACGGGGAGAGCGACACGGCTGTGCGTGCGACCATTTCAACACGATACTCGCGGCGGCGATCTTGGGTTGTCGCCGGATCGACGGCCTTGCTGTGTAAGCGCCAGGTGTTCGTTTCCTGAATTTCAAGTTCGCGCGGCGCGGCCGTTGCCGTCAGCGGCACGAATATGCTGTAACGCTCGAAGCGTCCGGAGGTAAAAAGCGTGGGCGCCTTGCTTGGAAGCTGGATTTGGCCGTTGTGGAGTTCAAGGGTAATGCCGCGGACCGGATCTGAACTCAGACTGCCCGTTTTGGCATTGACGCGCATGCCCCCTGCCGTGCCGGGCTTGACGAGATAGATGCCATCGAGGAACCCCGTCTTGGGATCAACGCCGCGCGCATACAGTCGCCACGGGCCGAGCCGGGTGAAGGAGCGCGGCCGCAGATCCACGCGGGCAATCTTCTGCGCCGCCGCGGTCGTGCGCTTCTTGAAGGAATGGTAGCCATCCGGCCCCAGCGCGTGGTTTACGACAAGCAGAAGCGCCGACAGGGTGATGGAGAGATAGAGCAAGGGCCGCACGATCTCATGATACGAGAAGCCGCTGGCGCGCAGCGCCATGATTTCTCCGCCGTCATTCATCTGACCCAGCGCCACCATCGCCGCGACAAGAAAAGACATGGGAACAGCAAGGGCGGCCAAGGTCGGCAGGAGGTAGGAAAAACAGGCGAGTATCCACCAGGCCGGGACGCCCTTCATCATCGCCAGAGAAAATAGACGCAGGAACTGATTCATCATCAGTACGCCCATAAACAGGACGGCGCTGACGCCGAAAATAGGCAGAAACAGGCGCAGAACGTAGCGCGGGAGAATCGCCATCTTCGTTGATTCTACCAACTTTAGTATGATCGGATTTATGAGCGATCTGTCCTCTCAAGCCATCGTTGCCGTCAAATATGCCGATGCGCATTACGCGGAGTTCCTGGAAGACCTCAAGAATCTCGCGCGAATTCCAAGCGTCTCATTTCCCGGATTCGATCCTCGGGAGGTCGAGCGTTCCGCTTCGGCCGTCGCGACCATGTGCCGTGGGTGCGGCCTGGAAAATGTGGAGATACTCAAACTCCCCGGCACCCATCCCTACGTGTATGCGGACTGGCTCCATGCTCCGGGAAAGCCGACCCTTTTGCTGTATGCGCACCACGACGTCCAGCCCGCCGGTCGCGAGGAACTCTGGGTATCCCCGCCTTTTACCCCCACCGAGCGCCACGGCCGCCTCTTTGGCCGCGGCTGCGCCGACGACAAGGCGGGCGCTGTCGTACACACAAGCGCTATCTCCTCTTGGCTTAAGACTTATGGGGCCTTGCCTGTCAACGTGAAGGTCATCATCGAGGGCGAGGAGGAAGTGGGCTCTCCAAATTTAGATCTTTTTCTCAACCAATACGCGTCCAAAGTTATGGCCGATGTGATCGTTCTCACCGATACCGGAAATTTCGACTCCGAAACCCCATCGATTACCGTCGCGCTTCGCGGCCTCGCGTCTCTCGATGTGACCGTGCGTTCGATGGACCACCCGCTCCACTCCGGCATGTGGGGCGGCCCCATCGTCGACCCGGTGATAGCGCTGGCGAAGATGATCGCTTCCGTCGTCGACGCCAAGGGCCGCATGGCGATCGCCGGCATCTATCGTGACGTCAAAAAGCCCGCGAAAGCGTCGGAGGCAAGTCTTAATGCGCTTAAGCTCACCGAGAAAACTTTCCGCGAGCAAAGCGGTCTATTTAAGAGCACGCGGCTCATGGTCAACCGCAAGGACATCCTGCGCTCCAATTGGTACGCCCCTTCCTTTTCAGTAAACGCGATCCAGGCCTCATCCAAAAAAGACTGCGCGAATATCATCAACGATATGGCGTGGGCGCATATGGGAATTCGCGTCGTTTGCGGCATGGACCCCAAGAAAACTCTCGCCCGCTTAAAGAAGCATCTTCAACTGCGCGCCCCATGGGGCGTCAAGGTGGAGTTCTCCAACGAAACAGCGAGCCCCTCGTGGACGACGAATACCAAAGCGCTTGCCTTTACGGCGGCGCGCTCCGCCCTCAAGAAAGGCTACGGCAAGACCGCCGTCGATATGGGCTGCGGCGGCTCGATACCATTTGTGGGGCCTTTCGCTAAAGCCTTGAAAGGCGCCCCCGCGCTCTTGATCGGCGTTGAGGACCCGCTCTCCAATCCCCACTCCGAGAATGAGAGCCTGCACCTGGGCATGTTCCAGAAAGCGATCGCTTCAGCCGTGCACCTGTATGCGGAGATCTCGGCGCTGCCCTCGGTCAGGCAATAGAGCAGAGCTAACGGCTATTGCCCAAGGTCACCGGCAACGAGAGCGACTGAGACTCGCGCTCAATCTTCACGGTCACCGCATCCCCGGGCTTAAAGTGGTCCAGGGCGTTGTAAAGATCATCGAAATCCTTCACGGGGAATGACTCGATAGCGACGATAACATCCCCCATGATGATGCGTCCATTGCGGTGACGTCTGAACCCGCGCAGTCCCGCCCGCGCGGCCGGGCCCGCAGGTGAGACTTCGTTGACGACGACGCCGATCTGATCGCCGCGAAAATAATGCTGTTGCCCGGCGTTGAGGATGCTGATGCCCATAGCCGGGCGCACGACCTTGCCGTATTTGATCAATTCCGGCACGATGCGCATGATGAAGGACACGGGAACGGCAAAGCCGATCCCAGCACTTCCTCCGGATCGGCTATAGATGATCGTATTCATGCCGATGAGATTGCCTGCGGAATCGAGAAGCGGGCCGCCTGAGTTCCCGGGATTTATCGCCGCATCGGTCTGGATCATGTCGCGAATAGTGATGCCGCCGATACCCTGAACCTCGCGTCCAAGCGCCGAGATGATTCCCGTCGTCAAGGTATGATCCAAGCCAAAGGGATTGCCGATGGCGATCGTCTTCTGGCCGACCTGGAGCGCCTCGAATTTAGCCGTGCGCACGGAGCGGAGCTTATCCAGGCTTTTCTCGACCTTGAGTACGGCGATGTCCTTGCTGGGGTCGGAGCCGATCACCCGCGCCTCAAGCTGGGTCCGGTCGCCGAGCGTGACGAGAAAGGCGTCGCCTCCCCTGATGACGTGAAAATTCGTGACGATATGGCCCGATTGGTCCCAGACGAAGCCGGAGCCGGTTCCTTGAGGGATCGCCATCTCGTCCATGCCGAAACTCCGGGCGATCGAGACATTTGTCACGTACACGACCGATGCCGAGGCTTCTTTAAACACCTTGATCGTGTTTTCCTCATCGGGCAAAAGGGCGTCTGCCGGCGCGAAGCCGACGGTGCCGCAGAGGATGGTCCCAAGGAGAAGGCGTCGTCTCATTGGCGAGATTTTATATAATTTTTATTGTGGTGATTTCGTCGTCCCGATTTCAGCCCCAACTCTTCGACCAGGACAAACGTCCCACGCGTTGTCCGGCCTGCGGCTTCGACGGCCCTGAGTCGGTTTCACCGTCGGCTGAGGAGGACTTCGTGATTTTGACCTGCCCTGACTGCGGCTTCGGCCGCACCTGGCCTCCAGTTCTCGAAAAGGAAGTGGGCCGATGGTATCCCGAACAGTATTACGGCAAGGGGAATGTCCGTTTTAACGTTATTTTTGAATTTCTGGTTCGATGGTTTCGCAAGCGTCGCGCCGCTGTCCTCTATAACCGTGTTCCGCGCGGCCCGGTTCTCGACGTCGGCTGCGGTCGCGGCATCATGCTGTCCTATATGCGCGAGTTCGGCTATGAAGCCCACGGCCTCGAACTCAATGAAACCGCGGCTTACCATGCCCGTCACATCTTAAAACTCGATGTAACGATAGGTGACTTTCTCACCTCTGCGCATGAGAAAAACAGCTATAACGCAGTGATCTTCTGTCATACGCTCGAACACTTCGCCAATCCCATCGCCGCGATCGCGCGCGCCCATGAGTTGCTCAAGCCCGGCGGCGTCCTCTGGATTGCCGTGCCCAACTACGGCAGCTGGCAGGCCCGCCTATTCGGCCGTTACTGGTTCCACATGGACGCTCCGCGCCACTATTTCCACTTCACGATCAGGGCGCTTGACGGCATACTCCAACGCTATCGTTTTCGCGTCATTCAACTGGACCATTACAGCTTCGAACAAAACCCCTACGGCCTCCTTCAGTCGTTGCTCAACGCCGCCGGCTTCCGCTTCAACCTTCTCTACTCTCTCCTTAAGAACTCGACGGCACGCACCGACACGGTTCTGCGCTACCCTCTGCAGACACTCGCCCACATCCTCCTTCTTCCCTTTCTTATCCCCGGCGTGGTGATCGCGACTATGCTCGAAACCATCTTCCAATCGGGAGGAACCTTCGAAATGTACGCGTTCAAGGAATGAGCGGGCTTTATCCGTATGAGGCGAATGGGGCTAACCCGTGCCTCAAGCTTAGTCGCGGCCTGTGCCTGGCCGGCGTCGCCTTTCTCCCATTGATTGTCCATGCGAAAGGCATCACCGCGCCGTTGCTTGACTACCACTACCACCGTCAGATCAATACGGCCTCCATCGCGCGTATTTACAGTCGCGATGCGCGCCCCATCTCGCAACCACGCATTGACTGGGATGGTTCCGCCGACCGCTTAGCCGCGACGGAACTTCCAGTCTACATGTGGGTATACGGCAAGCTCTGGACGATCGCCGGGCTTGGCGAAAAATGGGGCCGCCTGATCTCTGTCGCCGCCTCCGCTCTCACAGCGCTGCTCCTCTTCATCTTATTTGAAAAAGAATTCGGCCGCGAAGACGCCTTATGGGGCGGCTTAATATTTTCACTCCTGCCTGTCGAGATTTATTTCGGCCGCACCGTCCAGCCCGAGGCGACAGCGCTCCTCGCTCTGATCGCGGCGCTCGTCTTTTGGCGCCGTTCTCTTGAATCCGACCGCTCTTGGCTCGCCTGGGCGGGTGCGACCTTCTGCGCCTTCATCGCCATCGGCCTGAAGCTTCCCTACGCCCACCTCTTCATCCCGCTTGCCGGCCTCACCTGGCGCAAGCTCGGGCGCCGGACCTTGACCGATGGACGCATGTATATCGCCGGGCTCTTGTCGACGGGTGCGGTGATCATGTGGTACCTGCATGTGCGCGACGGTGTTTATGTTGTTCCGACGCATGTGGACGATTACATCAACCTCCTCCAATACTCTCGACTCCTCTACTTCATGCAGTTTCAGATTTTCTCGCGCTTCCCCGAAATTGTCATCACCTACTCCGGCCTCGTATTCCTGATCATTGGAATTCGTTCGATTTTATGGAAAAAGCGCGACGCGTTCTGGATCTCCTGGTTTTTGGGAGTAGTCCTCCACCTCTTGGCGATGTCGGGCTACTCGCATAGTCATGAATACACGGCGTTGCCGTTGGCGCCCGTCGTCGCCGGCCTCATCGGCGTCGGCATCGCGCGCCTTCGCTATAAGGCCGCGGCCGAGCCTCGCAAGAACCGCGCGGTCGCTTTCGCGGGCCTGGCCCTGCTCATCGTCGCAATCCCCGCGCACTCGGCCCTGCGCATCAGCCGCTGGTACCGGCAAGGCTTCGAGTTTCTTGAAGGGGCCGGCAAGGCCGCTGCATCCGTCAGCGCGCGGAGCGATCTTTTCTACGCCAACTGCCAGGCGCCCTCGGTCCTGCTCTATTACCTTGATCGGCGCGGTTGGTCCGGGGAGCTTGACGCGCAGGCCATGAACGCTGAAAAAATTATCGAAGCGCACCGCGCCGAAGGCGCTCGCTTTATCGCCTCCGAGAAACGCGGTCTGTTCGGAGCGCCCGACGGCGCGCTCTGGAAGATGTTGAGCGCCCGCAATAAGCCGGTCTGGGATGACGGCAAGCTCGTTATTTTTTCTCTCGCTCGCGAACCATGATTTAGATGGATGTAAAAGAGCAGGCCGCTCGTTTTGAAGAATACTCGCGCTACCTGAGCCTTGAACGCGGGCTTTCCCCGCGCACGGTGTCGGCGTACCGTTCGGATATCAGCGTCTTCTTCGCTTGGGCTTATGCGCGCAAGCTTGAGACGCGCCAAACTCAGCGCGCCGACCTCGACGATTTCCTGTGGGCGCAGCGGGAGCGGGGCCTCAAGCCCGCTTCCTTATTCCGCAAGGTCGAATCTCTCAAATCCTACTTTGCCTTCGAGACGCTCGAGAAGGTCCTGCCCGAAAGTCCGGCGGAAACTTTGCGCACTCCACGCGTCCCCGCGCGCCTGCCCAAGCGCCTCACGACGGCAGAGGCCGCGCGCCTGCTCATCACGCCGAACACGGCCGGCTACGAAGACATCCGTGATCGCGCCATACTCGAGCTTCTTTACGCCACGGGCTTGCGTGTTTCCGAGTTGGTGTCGCTCAAGCCGGAGTCGGTCAATCTCCAAGATGGCTGGGTGAAGGCGCTGGGCAAAGGCAACAAAGAGCGCCTGGTTCCCGTGCATAAGCGCGCGCTGGCGGCCGTGCGCGGCTACCTCGGAGAGCGCCAACGGCGTTTTAAAAATCCCGCCGCCGAATTGTTTCTGGGGCGGACCGGGAAAAAACTATCGCGCATCCAGATATGGAGACGCCTGCGCGATCTTGGCGCGCGCGCCGGAATTAAGACGCGCCTTCACCCTCATCTTCTGCGCCACACCTTCGCGACGCATCTTCTTCAAGGAGGAGCGGACTTGCGCTCGGTTCAGGAGATGCTGGGCCACTCCAACCTTGTGACGACGCAAATATATACCCACCTCGACGCCTCGGTCCTCAAGGACGCCCACGCCAAATATCACCCCCGGGGATAATGGAGTATTTCCACGATAAGGCTCTATCGGGGCGGAGCCTTAGGGCTCGCGATGAAATAAGTGGCACAATTCGGCGGCCCGCTGTTGGCCGATTTCTTTGTTGCTCGATCCCTTTTTTTAAGATTTTGGAAGGGACACTTCCTCGCCTTATGGCTCGGTCGTCGCTTAATATTCCCGCATAAATAACTTCACATTTTTGTCTTCGATGGTCTGATGGTGTAATTCCAATTGAGGGTCCGCCACCTCTTTTAAAAAAGCCCCCGCCCTGACATTGCCGCAGGCGGCGCTTCTCATCAAGGCGGTATTCCCGATGCGCGTATTCAACAAGAAATACGTTCTGGAATTCGTGCGCTACTACCAGGAGCGGAATTACATTGCCTGGCGTTCACACCGCAAGACAAAA
>CAZGVK010000052.1:0-5356 GCA_964529095.1 uncultured Elusimicrobia bacterium | reverse complement strand
CCCAAGGGAAGGGATCGAGCAACGCAGTTAGAGTGAAGCATCGGCATACAAAAACACATAGTTATTATTGCGCCAACCCTTAGGAAGTGTAACGAAATAAATGAGCGATTTATTTCGTTACGCTTCCTTAGGATCAAAATGACGAATCCGACCTTGCGGCAGTTTCCAAAGTTACATCCAACAAATAATCGGCGAGAGCATCGAGCTCTTGAGCGTCGAGCTTCTCGCCCCAGGCGGGCATCGCGATCAACGGGGGCGGACCAGCAAGGTCCGCCTTCTCAGGATGAAGAACGCCTTTCTTGATCTTCATGATCAGCTCATCCTTATTGTAGCCCTCGCCAACCTTATTAAGAGCGGGGATCATTCCGCCTTTGACATTGTTGTTGGGATAGCCGCCAGCGCCTTCTATCCCGTGGCAGCCCACGCAGCCGGCTCGGGAGTAGATCACGCGACCTCGGGCGACAGGGTCCCCTATTAAGGAAGCAGTGTCCCAGGGGCGCGCGCCTGAAGGCCAGTCCTGGCCCTTAAGCTCTTTGAGATAGTCCACGATGGCGGTTCGCGCCGAGTCGGAGAGGCGCTTATTAGGCATGAGCGTGTTTTTCTTCCATGCCTGCGGATCTTTGATGAACAGGTCAAGCCATTCGGAGGAGTGTCGAAAGCCGATCAAAGTGAGATCGGGGCCGACGGCGGAGCCGGCATCTCCGATTTTATGGCAGGAGGCGCAACCGGCTTGAGTGAAATAGGCTCTTCCGGCCGAGGCGGGGGGGGAGCTGCTCTTGGAACAGGCGGAGGCGAAAAGGAAAGCGCCGAGCAGGATGAGTTTCATGCCGCACTGAGTTTAACAGATGATGTCAAAACTCACAATGCAATAAGTTGCGGGGAGGCACGCGCAAGCTTTGCGCTCTCTTTTAGTACAATAAGGCCGCACTCGGAGGAACTGTTATGGGCGGTCTCGGAACCACGGAAATCATCGTCATTTCGGTCGTAGCGCTGATCCTTTTTGGACCCAGCAAGATTCCTGAATTCGCAAAACAGTGCGGACGCGCTGTGAACATGTTTAAGAAGGGCCTCAACGAGGGTCTTTCGGACGAGGTCCCGCCGCAAGACACGCCCGCACCTAAGTCCTGAGCAAGCCCGTCATCGTCTTCGCCGCGGGCTGCTTCAACCGCGTTCACTCCGCCCATCAGCGTCTGCTTTGCAATGCCAAGGTCCTGGGCGACACGCTTGTCGTCGTTCTTTCCCATGACGCGCATAACCGCAAACCCAACGCCGTCCCCGCAACGCAGAGAAAGAAGTGGGTTGAGGCTCTCGGCATCGCCGATAAAGTCGTGATTGGCGACGCGGACGGATTTGCCGACACGCTCAGACGCGAGAAGCCCGCTATCATGGTTCTCGGCTATGACCAGGAACTTCCCGATACCGAGACAAAAATGACGGTTGCGGAGATGGGAATTGAGGTCATCGTGATGCCGTGGTTCCCGGGCAAAGGCGACTTGTCATCGTCCTGCGCTTGAGAATAAAATAAGCTCAATGTCTCAAACGCGCCCTGGGCTTAAAATTTCAGGAGTTATCGTCCTCACCGCTTTACTCGGAGCGGGAGCGGTCCTCGTGGTCCTGAAGGTCGCGTTCCCCGAGGCAAAGGCCCGAGCCTATGCCCTCGGCGTCGCCCGAAAGCAGCTTGGACGAGACGTGCGTCTCAAGCGCATCGACATCGGCCTGACCGGGCTGCGATTACAAGGACTTGAGATTTCAGAATATCCGGATTTCGCGGCCGGCACCTTTCTCAAAGTCGAAAACTTTTTCGTGCGCCCAAGCTGGAAAGCCCTTTTGCGGCGCAAATTGGTTGTGGCCGGGGTTTCTGCGGAAGGGTTAGCTCTGAATGTCGTCAAGAACGCAGACGGTTTTTTCAACTACGCGACCTTGGCGTCCGCAGCCGCGCCCGGAGGGTCGGCCAAGAGCATCGAAGCCAAGACACCCGCTGAGTTCAATGTGCGCCATTTGGATCTTGCGCAGGGCACGGTTAATTATCGCGATGTTTCCGCCGCGACCTCGTGGACGGTGACCGGCCTCGCCTTGAAGCTTGAGAACTTCAGCTTCTCAGCGCCCTTTGATCTGGATGTTCGCCTACGCGCGAAGGGCAAGGCAGGGGGGCGTCCGCTCGATGTCGCTCTCGCCTTCTCGGGCGCTATTGACGCCGCGCAGGGCGCGCGCGACAAGATTAAGATCGAGTTCCAGCGTCTGAGCGCTGAGCAGGATGGAGTGAAGCTTGAGGCCCGAGGAAAAATCTCGGGCCTCAACCGGCCTCATGCCGAATTCGACATAACGCTCTCCGCCATGGGCAAGACCATCCTCGCGGGCAAAAGCGTCGTGCGCGTTTTAGAACCCGCCGCCAACGGCGAACGCGCCATCGATGCCGATCTTAGGCTCAAGACCTCCGAATTTGACCTCGCCGGGATCGCAAAGTTAGTGCCGGGCATTCCGGCCATCTCTCTGCCGCCGACGGATATTGCGATTGTCGGGCGCGGGAACAGCGCTGTCGCTTCTTTGCAGACTTTGCGTGTCTCCTGGCCGGGAGGAACGCTCGACGGGGCGGGCAGCGCGCGGGGTCTCGGCGGCAATGCGCCTCTGTATACGGGCCAGGTTAAATTTGGCGTTGACCTTCCTGAAATCCATCCCGGACAATATCCCTTCATTAAACTCCCGCCGAGAATGGGCATCCCGGCGATGCGCCTTGAGGGCGCGCTCGCCTACGGCGACGGCGAGATCAGGATTCCGGCTCTTGCGGCGAAGTTCAAACAGGGAACCGTCTCGGTTTCAGGCGTCGTGCGTCGCGTCGTCTCGGGAAAACCGGAGCCGGAGCTTGAGATTAAGGCCGATCTCGATCTGCCTGCGTTGATCGACAAAGACCTTCCAGTCCAGGGCCTACCGGAAAATCTATCTATTCCACCTTCTCGCTGGAACGTGGACCTCCATTATGCGGCGCAAGCAATCCGCTTGCGCCATCTTGGCGTTAAGATCGCGAGCAATGAACTTTCCGTGGAGGGCGGCATCACCGATCCAGCCGGGCGCGCGGTGTTTGACTTGGTCGTCAAGTGCAAGCGCTTCGTTCTCGAGGAACTGACCCGCATGACACCCCTGACCCGAGACCTCAAACTGACCGGCGCCGGATTCTTCGCGCTCTCCGTCACCGGCAGCAAGGAGAAACCCGTCTTCGGCGGGAAACTCCAATTTAAAGACCTCGGCGCCGTCGTTGCGGATTTGCCGTTGTCCGGCTTTACCGGAACGGTCTCCTTCGATGAGCGCCGCGTGGATGTTCCCAATCTTCAGGGCAAGCTTGCTGACGGCGCGCTCGCGCTGGATCTGACCATCAAGGACTATGCGACGTTCCCGGAGATCCAACTCGAGGCAACGCTCGATCGCTTCGACCTGGGGCAATATCTAGCGGCTTCGAAGAAACTGGAGCTTGCCTCCTCAGAAGGCAATGCCCGACGACCCGAGTCTCCTTCCGCTCGGCCGTTGCGCACCCGCGGCACAGCGGCTATCGGCGCTTTGATTCATCCGAATGCCGCCATGGAGAAGGTCACGGCCTCGTGGGACCTTTATGGCGTTACGCCCGACATGAAAAAGCTCACCGGCACGGCGAAAGTCAACGTCGGCGGGGGGACTCTCCATGCGATCGGCGACATGGCCGCAGCCTCGCCGATCGTAAAAGTCCTGCTATTCCCAATCCTGATTTTTCAGAAGATCGGACGGATCGGCGGCATCCGCCTCTTTCCTGATTTCAATGACATCAGCGTCCGGACGATCGTCGGAGACTATTCCTTCAAGGATGGCCTGATGACCTTGCGCCGCTCCGAGCTTGACTCAAGCGCCGCGCAAGTCTCCGCCGTCGGCACGATCGACCTGTCCGCAGAGACGTTGGATCTGACCGTGACCGCCCAGCTCGCCAATGTGGCGCCCATAGATGTGGCGGTGACGGGCACGATGTTGAAGCCGAAAACCAACGTCAAATTCGGAAAATTTCTAACCGCTCCCGCCAAAAAGCTCCTGGAGGGCTTTCTGAAGCGTTAGGGCTCGCAATAAAATATCGTTCATATACCTATCGCGATGTGAACGACAAGCACCGAAGAAATCAGCCAACAGCGAGCCGCCGAATTGTGTCACTTATTTCATTACAAGCCCTTACGGAAAACACAACCATGATCCCGTGAAAACATCGGAGAAGTCCACAGGTGTCAGTCAGAAAAGGAGAAATTAACCCGCTTCTGCCATAGGTCCTTTGTCCCGGCCTTTCTGGTCCTTATGACACTGTTTGTTTCCAGCCGCAGGTGCCCTAAACACAAAAACAAACGGAATGAACTACATCGTCATCTGCATGGTAGCTCTCGTCGCATCGGGGCTGACTTTTTTCTCTGGCTTCGGCCTTGGCACACTGCTTATGCCGGCCTTCGCGCTCTTCTTTCCAATCAGCGAAGCGGTGGCGCTGACTGCCGTCGTCCACTCGCTGAACGGCCTCTTTAAACTCACACTCGTCGGACGCAATGCGAATAGGGCAATTGTTCTCCGATTCGGGCTTCCGGCCATAGCGGCTTCGTTCGCTGGCGCCTGGGTGCTTGTGTGGCTCTCAGGGATCCCACCCGTTTACTCATACGAAGCTTTTGGGCGCAGTTGGGCCGTATTGCCAGCGAAATTGGTCATCGGAACTCTGCTGCTTGTTTTTGGAGCACTTGAAGCGATCCCTCGGTTTTCTGAATTATCTTTTGGGCCAAAACTAATCCCGGTTGGCGGATTGCTTAGTGGTTTTTTCGGGGGCATCTCAGGCATGCAGGGAGCACTTCGTTCTGCATTTCTCATTCGCGCCGGACTCACAAAGGAGGAATTCATCGGAACGGGCGTCGTTATCGCGAGCCTGATCGACATTTCGCGAATTGGCGTCTATTTTAAATCCGCTTCTCAGTGGAACGGACGGCTTGATTACTGGTTACTGACGGCCGCAGTCGTATCTGCTTTCATCGGTGCAGCTTTAGGCAATAGATTTATTAAAAAGATGACAATGGGCGGCGTTCAGAGAATTGTAGCGGCAATGCTTATTGCGGTCGCAATTGGATTGATCACCGGAGCACTTTGAATCAGAACGGAAGTCGCCTAACTAATGGCTTCAGCCGCCCGCAACCTCATTTGGGTGGACAGCTAAGAGTTGCGGCGGCAGATCCTCGGCGTTAGGTCACGAATATGGCACGGCACAACAGAAAAACAGGATCTTGACTAGGATGGACTGAGGCCTTACACTAACTTCTAGGGGAACACGATGAACGCAAAATTCACACTCGAATATTGGCAGGACCAAGGGTGGTTC
>CAZGVK010000051.1:0-13809 GCA_964529095.1 uncultured Elusimicrobia bacterium | reverse complement strand
CGGCTTCACGGCTTATGATCAGGCCGTAAGCCTCGGCCTGGCGTTGCCGGTGGGAGCTAACATGTCGGCCGGAACAGCACTCAAGCTGGTCAATTCCAAGATCGCCGATTCCTCGGCCGCGACGGTTCTTCTCGACGCGGGGCTTAAAGCGCGCTCCGGGAAGTTGACGCTCGGCGTCGCTCTGGCTAATGCCGGCCCCGGGCTCAAATTCCGCGCCGAGCGAGCTCCCGCGCCCACAACACTTTCAGCGTCCGTGGCGATGGAAGTTGTCTCCCGCCTGCTTCTGTCCGCGCAGGGAAACTACCTGCTCAGCGAGAAGCAGCTGCGTTTGGGCTTAGGGGGCGAATATGCTCTCACTACGGTGGGCAACGTGGCGCTGACAGTGAGAGGCGGGTTGGCGGGCTTGGGCGCTTCAGGTGGCAGCCCCATGTCCTTATTTCGGGGCGGCCTGGGAATTCGAATAGGCCAGGTGGGCTTTGATTACGCCTTCCTGCCCGCCGGCGAGTTGGGCGCCACGCACCAGGTGACGATGATCGTGAAAATCGGGAAAGCCGCCGGCGGGGAGAAAGGACTATGATGAACAAAAGCTTGGTATTCATGCTCAGCATGCTGATCGCCGCTCCGCATACGGCGCTAGCGCGTAAACCAAGTTGGCCTCCAGCCTCCTGGTCTTCCTGCACTGCGGGGCCTGGAGAAACAAGTAAAACTAAAGCGGAAAACACGCTTTTGGCCGAGGTATGGGCTCTAGAGAAAGATGCGCTGAGCGCTACGGCCATTGATGCGGCCAATGCCTACTTGGCCACCATGAAAAATAGGGATAGCAGTATAAAAGAGCTGTTTGTGGAGAGCATGGACCTGAGCACGCCTCCGGCTTATACTGGAGACACCTTGCGCCTTCCCGGCGCTAATGCGGTCTGGAGCACAAAAATAAAATTAAGCTATCAGTTCAAAGGTAGAACGCTTGGTATTTCTTGGGCCAAGACAACCAACTCTTGGATAACCGTTAATATGCGGATGGCCCTTGATAGAACAAAAAAATATTCTTCTTCAGGCCAACAGATCAGCATAAGTTACTCCAAGCCGCGCGTGGTGTTCGCAGACCGCTCCGTCTACAACTCCAATGAGTTTGGTAAGCCCCTAGCCCTCATTATCAATTTATATTTAACAGTCCAGGATTTGGGCGGTCAAACTGCCAAGCAGATCAATAGCATGCTGAGAAATAATCCGGGCCTTACTGTGGCCGTGGACACACCGTTAAGCCAGATGTCCCTCAGGCCCAAAATCAGGTCTATTGGCGCCCCAAACGACGGCTGGCCTTCTGCGGAATATTCTATAACAACACCTTCCGCAGGGGCGCTGTTCAACCCTTACGGATGTTCGCCTTTTATGTTTGAAGTGGGAGACGCTCAAAACTGCCCCAAAACAGGTTTCGTGCATGAGGGAACGGACTACCTGGGCGATAACCTGGAAGTTAAAGCGGCGGACAGGGGCATAGCCTACACCTTTGCTGACCAGGGCGGGGCCGGCTACGGCAACCACATTATCGTAATCAACCAAGACTGGGTCATGGTTTACGCGCATCTTAAGCGCATCGATGTTGCTAACGGCGCTTCTGTACAGCAGGGACAAGTCATTGCCCGCTCCGGCAATACCGGCCTGATGGGCGCACCCGCCCATTTGCATTTTGAAACGCGCAGGCGTTCGTCGTTGGACCCTGTCTATGTCCCCAGCGATGCTTCTTGCATAAGCAGCTATATAACACCGGATACGACTGCCCCAACCGCCCCAGGCGCGCCCGTGGCGTACAATGCCAACACCGGAATTTTTACCGTAACGTGGACGCCTGCCAGCGATGCGAGCGGTATCAGCGCCTATGAGCTTCAGCGTAATTGCAGCAATAAAACATGCGCCGAGATGGTGGTTCGCACTACGTTCCCCTCATATCAAGAATCCGGATTAGCCGCAGGATCCTATTGGTACAATATCCGCGCCATAGACGGAGCAGGCAATGCGGGCCCCTGGAGCGGAGGCACCATCACTGTTCTCAGCCCACCAACTTTGCCTGGGGCGTTGACCGCCCGGGCTGTCGGCTCATCCCAAGTCGATCTATCCTGGGGGGCCTCAACAGATATCAGCGGAATCGCATATTACGACATCTTCCGCCGTGTGCAGGTTTGCAGGCGTTTTCTCGGGTCTAGATATTGTTATTTGCGCCAAGATGCATTTTTTAAATCCCCCGCTACCAGCTATCAAGATAAATCCGTGACAACGGGTATTAACTATTTTTATTGGGTCCAGGCCGTAAATAATGTTGGAATCACCGGGCCCTCACGCGGTCCGGTGAACGCTGTCCCCGGCTCCGGAGCGAGCAATACGATGAGCTTGGCCGAGAAAATACAAAGCACGAGCGCCCCGGATGATATTTTCAGCGCCAGTCAAAAAACCGCCCTTAAAGTCCAAAATCTCATGGCAGCGGGCGATGGCTTCGGGCCTCCGCCGGGCATGGCGACCGCCGCAGTCACCTCAACTGCCCCAAGTCAAACGCCCGCCCATGCCGATACGCTTATCTTGGACTATAACGGCGCCGGTGAGAATACGGGCGTATACGCCTGGAATTCCGACCTCAACTCCTGGGCGCAGGTCAATGCCGAGAAAAATGCAGCGTCTAAACAGTTCTTAATCAAGGACGCCGACCTTTCCGCCTCGTACCAGGTTTTAGCCCCGTCCACACCGGAGGCTATAGCCGTCGCTTCCGACTTAAGCCAAATCAAGGTTTTCCCCAATCCCTTGGTAGTCGGCGGGGGCGCTCAGGATGCTTCCGCAATCACCTTCTCCGGCATGCCGAACCAAGGTCGAGTCCAAATATTGAGCGTTAACGGGGAACAGGTGGCCGATCTAAGCAAAAATAATGATGGATCGGGTCTTTTGGCCTGGGACACTAAAAACAGCCGGGGCTCGCGCGTAGCAAGCGGCGTCTATATATACCTGATAACCACTCCTCAGGGCGAGCATAAGAAGGGCCGGATCGCCGTGGTGCGCTAAGGAAGCGTAACGAAATAAATGAGTGAATTTGGTGCCGTTGTCGTTGATCATCTTATTTAGATCGCGTTGCTTTTGAGGGAGACGCTGTTGGATAGCCGTAGTCGTTGTTCGATCCGTTTGCCGTTGTTGTTGCTGTGAAGCCGTGCGTCGCTTGACCTTTTTAATCGCGCGCTTTTTTCAAAGAAGCGGACTTGCTCTGTGTCCGCGGGACAGGTCTAAAACGTGCGGGGATGCCCTGAGCCTGCAAGCTTTTTTTATTTGCTGCTGCGGTGTGAGCTTAAGTTGTCGAGCCAACTGCCTGCGGCCTCCGCCCCGAGCTTCTTGAAAAGTTTGTCCTTGGCGTCCTGCATCAACCGGGCGGATTCGTTGTCTGTCTGCTTGGCAGCAATCGCATCCAGCGTTTTGAGGCTGACATACTTTGTAAGCAATTCAAGGGGACAATGACGCAACATTCGTTCCCGCAGCGGAGAGCGCAGCTCCAAAATCAGTTTCCGTCAAGGCCGGTTGCGTATTCCGTGCAAAGCGGCCACCGTTCCGAAGGCAAGCTGGCCAGGGCTTGATTGCAGGCAAGGATGATGCTATACTTGATTCATAGTGATGCTATGGAGGATGCAATATGAAGGCGCTGACACTGCGACACATGAAACCAGAACTGGCTCGGGTCATCGAACGAAAGGCGCTTGAGGCTGGAACGAGTCTGAGCGGTGCTGTACTCACTCTCCTGGAGCAGGCCGCCGGTCTGACGAAACGACGCCGGAACACGCATCACGACCTTGACCATCTCGCCGGTTCGTGGTCCAAGGAGCAGTCCTCGGCCTTTGAGAAGACGCTCGCCCAACAACGACGGATCGACCCTGAGCTCTGGAAGTGAGCCGACTCTTGGTCGACACATCAGCCTATTCGGCGTTTTTCAGAGGTGATGCGCAGGCAAAGGAAGCGATCTCGACCTGTGAAGCGGTCTATCTGAGCCCGATCGTCATCGGGGAGCTTCTTTCCGGCTTCAGCCGAGGCCGTCAACGCCTGCAAAACGAAAAGGAGTTGGAAGAGTTCCTAGCATCGCCCAGGGTCAGCATCCTCCCGATTGACGAAGAAACCGCGATCCGTTACGCCGCCATACTCGCCGGACTCTGGAAGGTCGGGACGCCGATACCGACCAACGACATCTGGATCGCGGCCAGCGCGATGCAACACGGCCTTGAATTACTCACCGGGGATGCGCACTTCTCCAAGGTGGTGCAGATCGTGGTGAAGACAGTACGTGTAGTTGTTCCAAAAATTGCTAGATTGCTTTGAGAAGATAAAGATAGGTTCTAATTTTGCAAATAAACAACCCAACTTTGTTTATATGAAACTTCGGCGTTGGTTGGTTCTGGCATGCTTAGGCTTGAATTGCTTTCCGGCCCATGCCACGACGTACCCAAACTATTTTTGGGATGTGCGCGGCGTGATTCGCGATTGGAAGACCAAGGCCCCGGTCAAGGGCGCCTTGGTGTTGGTTTTTTTTGACGGGGCACCCATGCATCAGGGTGCGAACGTGGAGCAGGGCGACTATCCTGATCTGCCCAAGACCGGGACGGAGGGTGCTTTTTTCGCCACGTCCGTGCTCTATCGGAGTCCTCCCAAGGAGCGGCCTGAGACTATAGAAGTGGTGGTATTGGCGGAAGGCTACAAGACCGCCCGCGAGGTATTCAAGGCTTCGGACGCCAAGTTTGAGCCGTACTCCCAGGAAAATCTCTTATCAAAAGGGCTTATTGAGCTGCCGAATGTCGATATTCCGAGCTATGACTATTTGAACTCAGAGGCCCCGTATGCATTTCCAATCAAGGATTCGGAGCAGGTCGTGCGCGTGGCGAGGGCCTGCGTCCGGCGGTCTGGCTGGGATTATTCTCATCATGACCTGCAGCACCCCGTGGTTCAGCCGCCCGAGCCTACGAACCCGGCTTGGCGCTTATTTTTTCCGCTCCAAGAGAATCGCGTCAAAGGTGGACAGATCGTCGTTATCCTCGATTCCAAGACAGGCAGGTGTGTCTTTGGCCACGGCAAATGAAGCGTTATTGGCGCATGAACACCGAATTCCAAGGGCCTAGCGAATGCTAAAAGTGATCGTTGTCAGCCTCGTCGCGATGATGAGTCTTTCATCATGGGCCGTACGAGTTGTGGATTGCCAGAAAGAGCGCCCCTTCCTGGCAATCTGGAGGGATTCCGATGGGATGCCTCTGCCTGGCCACTATTCTAAAGCGCCGTATCTGCGGATCGCGATCTGGAGCGATGGTCGGATCGTGTTCGCTCAGGACCCCAAAAAATGGAATCACAAGTTGCGAGAGGGGAAGATCGATTCTACCCGACTCCCGGGACTGAAGAAAGCGATAGAGAAAACTGGGGTATTCAGGCTTGAGGGAAACTGTTATTTGGTTCCTGATGCGCCCGTTGAATACATCATGTTGGATCTGGATGAGGAACAGCAAATGCTATGTTGGGACGAGGTTGAGGTGCCTGGGTACGGAATCAATATCCAGCAGACGCCTGCTCACTTGGAATTTATCCATTCTTGGAAGAAGGTCAACAAGCTTGCCTTAACCGCCATCCCAACAAAATCGCGCCCGCACGAGGAGCCATTCAAACGCACTCCGGAGTCCTGGCGGTTGAAAAAAAGACTTCAGTCGAAATGAAGTCCGGGAAAATTTGCTGGCCTAATATTCCTGCGGGTTTCGGATTCAGAACTAATTCATATTGAGCTCGGCATAAGCGTCACACCTTCGCGATGCGCCACGCCATCTTCATCCTGACTTCCGCCAGCTCCAGATGGAACTCGGCCACGAGGACCCCGCCTCGGTGCAGTCTTACCGACAACACTTCCCGCATGAAGCGGGAGGACTCGATCTTCTACGTTCCTGCCGCGACGCCTCCGTGCTCGCCCACGCGCGCGCGATCTGTAGGGGTGTTCTCGAACTTCGTCGTCAACGCGACCGTATCCGAATCCGGCGGTAATACCGCAGCGACGATGGATTCCTTGTGGACGTCCAAACCGACGACCGTCTTGGTATAATCGAACATAGAGCCAGTACCTCCTGTGTGTTTTTTAGATAGGCACCCGTGTTTCACGGCGGGAGCAACCTGCGATACAACGCAAGGTACGGGCTCGTCTATTTAATCTTCCTAAGGGCGATCTGGACGTTTGTCCGATTGATTCGATAGCCCCACCAACAACGCCTCTGAGAGTGATAGGCGTGACGTCATCCGGCGCAAACTCTGTTGCGGCACTCACAGCAAGGCACTGGCAGCAGATTCGAGCAACGGATGCTGACGGTGACTACCACGCTCAGGCAGCAAGGACGCGGTCTCCCCAAATACAGCGCTGCAATGGCTTGACAATGAGAGATTAGAAACGGATGATGACCAATGGCCGAAGTCCGTCCCTTCCGCGGCGTTCGCTACTCCTCTCCCATTCTGAATTCCTTATTGTGCCCTCCTTATGATGTGATCGATCCGCCGCTTGCCGCCAAGCTTCGTCGGCGCCGTCTGAACGCTATTTTTTTAGAACTGCCTCAGGGCAAGACACCCGCCAAATATAACCGCGCCGCAGTACGATGGCGCCGCTGGATCCAAGATGGAACGCTGCTGCGTGATCTCAAACCGGCGTTTTATGTCATCGAAGAGCGTTATCAGTTCGCTCGGAAGACACTGATACGGCGCGGTCTCTTGGCGGCGTTGGCCGCAAAACCAAAGACGATCATTGCTCATGAGCGAACCTTGGCAAAGCCCAGGGCCGATCGTCTTCAAATGCTCGATGCTGTCGGCGTCAATATCAGTCCTATTTTCGGGGTTTTCTCCGATCGTTCGGGCGCTGCCCGGCGCGCGATTGCAGCAGCGATGAAGGATCGTCCGAATGCCGCCGGACGCTCACACGCGCTGGTGGATTATCGGCTTTGGGTCGTGGACGAACCGAAGAGCATTAAGGCGTTGCGCCGAGCTTTAGCGCCTTGCTCCATACTGATCGCCGACGGGCATCACCGTTATTGCGTGAGCCGCGATCAGCACGCTCGGACGCCGGGCCCCGGCACCGACGCAGTGCTTGCCTACCTCGTGCCCGATGAGGACACGGGCTTGGTCGTATTGCCCACGCACCGCATCGCCAAGATCAGTCTGCTTAAGCGGGCGGGCGCGCTCGCTCCTCTTCGGAAGATGAAAAATCTGAGCGCGCTTGAGCACGGTCTCGCGCATTCGAAGAATCCGTATGCGTTCGGCCTCATTGAGAAAGGGTTCCATTTGGGCGAGCCCAAGCCCAACGGTTGCGGCAGCGGCCTTGCCGTCGAGTGGCTCCGCGAACAATTGCTCGCGGAAGTTAAGCCCGAGGATCTGAGCTACACTCCCGACGCGCGACTCGCGGTCAAGAAAGCGAAGGCATGCGGCGGCGCTGCCGTGCTCGTCAAGCCGTTCACCGTCTCACAAGTGCGGCGCGCGGCTCAGGCCGTCGGTCTTTTGCCGCAGAAATCCACCTTTTTCTACCCCAAGATCACGACGGGCCTCGCCTTCCGTCCGCTGGACGGGCAATGAAGTTTTCCGTGATCATCGCGGCTTACAATGAGGGCCCGCAGATCGGGTCATCCCTCAAGCGTCTACGCCAGATTTCCCAGACGAGCCCGCTGGAAATCATCGTCGTCGACGGCGGCTCCGATGATGGCACGGTGAGCGCCGCGCGCGATTGGAGCGATGAGGTCGTCGATCTGGGCAAGGCGAACCGGGGCGCGCAGTGGCATGCAGGTGCGCAGAAGGCCACGGGCGACCTCTTGTTTTTTCTGCGCGCCGACGCCCAGCCGCCGGGCAACTGGCAACAGGCGCTCGAGCATTGCTGGCTTGCGACGCAAATAAGCGACCTGGCCGCCACCGCGTTTTCGGTCTCCTATGGAGCGGGTCTGGGGCTGCGGGCTTTATCGCTATGGTCCAATGCGCGCGTGCGCTCCGGAGTGGTTTCCTCCGACCACGGCTTGTGCACGACGCCGGAAATCTATAAAGCCGTCAACGGCTTCCCTGCGTTTGCGGTCCTCGAAGATCTGGAGTTCTCCCGTCGCCTCGCCGCGCACGGCCGCATCGCTCTCTTGCCCGAGCGCCTGCGTCCGGCGGCCCGGCATGTGCACTCGATCGGACCTTTGGCCTACATCGCAAAACGAGCTTGGCTTGAGACGCGCTATGCGCTGGGCGTTGCGCCGGAAGCTCTTTTCGCCTCCGCGCCGAATTTATAATACGGTTCGGCTGAGAGCGGCTCAGCCGGGAATGGGCACGCCCTGCCGCAGCAACATCTCCCGAAGGGCCCTGATGACGGGGAATATTTCCTGGTTCCAATCCCCTCCCTGCGCGTCGTAAGCCCTTTGTTCGGATTCCACGACGCGCCGGTCCTGAAGAAATATTCCTTCCGTAAAGAGAATGATGAACGGCCAGAAAAGATGGATCAGGAAGGGGATAGCGGGCTTCTGGATCATCATGAGCCCGAAGCTGTGGTTGATCTTCTGCTGATAGTCAATCGGAACATAGCAGAGCCAAAGCTCCAAGGACGGCTTCTCCTGCTCAGCGCTTGTAAAGTTCAGAGTCTGATAGGGATACTGAGTCCGGATTGTCATGATATCCTGGCCTTCCGGCTTGACCGCGCGAGTTCCGCCTCCGACCATTAATTTCTCGCCGAGAGACCGGCGTCCGCTCACTCGCTGGAATGTGTATTGTGCCTCAACCCAGTTATCGCCTTTATTGAAAGCCACGAGGGATGTGTTGATTCCTCCCATCAGCCGTCGATGCAGGAACTGATGGTTCATGTCGAGAAGATTCTCATGCATGAACGAGTAATGGCACTTAATTTCACGGTCCAGATACCGCGTCTTGTAGGCAGGATCCCCCTGAGAGGACACCACGGGAAACCTGCCGTCCTCAGCCTTGGCCGGATCGCCGGCGTAGATAAAGACGAGGCCATAGGCCTCGCGGCAGGGATAGCTCCGCACGCCGTGGGGCAGGCCGTCTTTTTTACCCAGATAGGGGACATCAACGCATTTGCCGGAAGCATCATAAGTCCAGCCGTGATAGCCGCAACGCAGGTATTCGCCGCTCACCACGCCGGCATGGAGCGGTATCTGGCGATGCGCGCAACGATCTTCCAACGCGTACAACGCCCCGCCGTCGGTCCGAACAAGGACGATCGGCTCGCCCGCCAAAAAAACCGCTCGGAGCCCACCTTTTTTAATCTGCGCGGAACGGGTCACAGGGTACCAATAATCCGGATGAATCCCCGTGCGTCTTATATCCGGGCTGTTCGCGCGGCTTCCCATAGTCGTTAGGATAGCAGGTACGCGACGGCTTAGCTACTCGGAAAGCAAAATCGGGACCGTCGGAGGCGGGGCATCCGCGGGCAGTTGATCGAAAAAGAGCGCGATCAGCCGCTCGATCGCCAGGCAGTCAAGCGTTGAGCAAAGTCCCTTTCTTCCCGGCACCGTCGGGATGTAGACCGCATCCCGAGAATCGTTCATCCTGTCATCGAGGTTTTGGTAAATCCAGGGATTGCCGAGCTCGCCATGTCCGATCATTATTCCGTCACAGTCGAGCAGTTGCGCGCCAAAGGGATTGTCCTCGATAGACGTGTCGAGCATGCGCTTGATTTTTTTGTTCTCACGCGTGAGGCCTCCTGGAGCGGCCTTGACGGAAACTGATGTTGGAGCTACGCTCTCAGCTGCGGGAACGAATGTTGAGTCATTCCGCCCTTGGATTACTTACAAAGTCTGTCCCCGGAATCCCGGTATATTGTGAATATACCGGGATTCCCGGCATATTGACAGTATACCGGGAATCCCGGTATACTGGGGACGAATGAAGATCCACCTGCCAAACAGCGCATTCCTGGGAAACATTGACCCCTTCATTCGGGGTTTTGATGCCTCGGCACCCGATGCATTGGAGATCACCGCAAACGACAAGTGGATCGCAGTCCACCCCGCCGTGCTCTCCATGATTGCAGCACTTGGGTTAACCGTTAAGCCTGAAAGAATCAAGTGCCAGCCCTTCGAAGCGACTTCGCGGCACTACTTTATCCGCATGGGTCTTTTTAAGCTTCTCAATATTCCGTCGGACATCATGATTAAGGAGCACGAATCGGCCGGGCGCTTCATCCCGCTGACTCAAATTCGAACCGCGGATGAGCAGACGCGGTTTATCACGGACATGATTCCCATGCTGCACCTCGAGGCTGAACAGGCGAAAACCTTGGGCTACATCTTTAGCGAGCTCATTCGAAACGTTATCGAGCATGCCGATGCCCAAAACGGCGCCCTTCTTTGCGCGCAGTACTATAAAAAAAGCAATTCGATACGCATCGGCATCGCGGACATCGGTTGTGGAATCAAGCACACAATCACTCGTTCACATGCCGCGGAAACAGATCTGGCTGCGATCCGCCTTGCGCTCACGCCAGGCATCACGGGAACGACCGCCAAGGAAGGCGGCACCGAGCAAAACGCGGGCGCCGGACTCTTCTTCATTAAGTCGATCGCCAGCGTGAACAGAGATTTCTTCGTTATCTACAGCGGGACGGGCTTCTACAAGCTCCTGAAAAAAACACCTGCCCGCAATAGGCGGCTCAACGCCGATCCATTTGCGGATAGGCACACGGAGCGCTCGAACATGCCCGCCTGGCCGGGGACGGTTGTTGGGGTGGATATCACACTCGATCAGACCGAAGAATTCTCCCTGCTTCTGGATGCTATTCGCGATACATACAGTTCGGCCGTGCGGGAGCGACGTAAAGAACGGCACAAGAAACCGCGATTCTCATGAAGCAAATAGAAATTCGGGCACATGCGGGCGTCTTTGCGGAGAATAAGGACACGGCAAGGGATTTACGCCTGAGTGAGATTATTCCTGCTCTTGAACAAAAGGAGGGGGTCGTTCTGAACTTCGCCGGAGTGGATGCGACCACCCAATCCTTTATTCACGCCCTGATCAGCGACTTGCTGCGAAAATACGGCAGCGCTGTTCTGGACCGGATCGAGTTTCAATCCTGCAATGATACCGTCAAGAAGATTATTATCATCGTGGTCGACTATATGCAGGAAGGCACTGAATGACAACGTTGATTCTTTGAGGCGGCAAGAACGCGCGTTTGCTCAGCGAGCCGAGTATGAGTATGCGGCGACGAGCAAGGGCAAAAACCGGCCGTATCCTTGGGGCACGGATGAAGCGACTTGCGAAAAAGCCGTGATGTACGGCAACAACGGCTACCGTTGCGGTAGCGGCGGCACGATGCCGGTGTGTTCGAAGCCTAGCGGGAATACGGAGCAGGGAGCGTCAATCGAAGACTCGCGAGGGGGGGAATGAAGCTCAAGATTTTCACCTTGCGTTTGAGTGAGGGAAGAGGCAGGGCATAAATTTACATCAAAGGGGGGCTGCGTGTTCAGTCCTACGACAAGCTTCCTAGCAAATTCTCTGCGCCGGAAATCAGCCAATGCGTGTTCACCGAATGTTTACGGACATCCGGACCTACCACCCAAGGGTTGGAAATTCACCGGGGAAATCCGCCCGCGAGTTTTAAGCCGCCGTCGCCGGTGTCCGCCCGGGCTGGTCCCCCCGTCCAGGGGCCTTATGGCAAATCTTCAGGGCATTAAACGAGCACTTGATTTTTTCAATTTCTACTGTACAATACTAAGTACAAGTTAATGTACAGAGAGGTAGCGCAATGAATAGACCACGCTTGGACCAGGATATCCATCCGCTTTCCGAGTTTCGCGCCAGGGTTGCTTCATTCGTACAACAAGTCCATAAGACTCATAGACCCGTGGTAATCACACACCGCGGCAAAAGTGCCGCCGTCCTATTGGATGTTTCTGACTATGAATCCTTGCTCGACAAATTGGAACTTATTCAAGATGTTCGTGACGCGGAAAAACAGATCGGCGGCGGAGAAGGCATCGCACATGATGCCGCAAAACAACAACTCCTCTCCCGACTGCATAAATGAGAATTGTTTGGTCTCCGCTTGCCCTGGATCGGGTCGGCGAGATCGCGGGCTATATCGCGCGAGAAAATGTTTCAGCTGCAAGAACCTGGGTCGACTCTATTTTTGCCAAGGTAAAAATACTTGAGAGATTTCCAAAAAGTGCTCGTGCCGTGCCGGAGATTCGACGATTGAGCATTCGCGAGATCATTGATGGCAATCACCGCATCATTTATCGGATAAAACGAGGACAGATTGCCATTCTCACAGTCAGACACGGTAAACAGGAACTTTCCAGGCACGAGTTCAGCTAAATGGCCAGACAATTGGCTCCGGCATGGAACTGACGAAAAAGCCGCATGCTGAGGCTTAAGGCCGTGCCCAAAGAGGCCGTTGCGGAAATGCTCGCGCGCACGCCGTTCTAGTGTCGATCAGCCCCGACCTGCTCGTCGAGCAGGTAAAATCCGCCGCTCCGTTTTTATTCGACGGCCCCGAGCCTGCGGGTCACGCTCTCCGCTATCTGCGCGTTCTGCGCGCCTACGACGGGCGCCGGCTCAATCCTCTCGAGTACTATGAACTCTGCCTGTGCGCGCACTGGGCCACGGCGGGAAGCTTCGTGCCCACCGACGTGGACAACGGCATCCGCTGGAAGCATTGGCAGGAGATCCAGCCGGGCCTGATCGAAGAGCAGGCCCGGCTCGTGCTCGAGGCTGGGACCTGGGACTACGCGCCGGTCACCGCGCGGTTTTCAGGCACGGGACCAAAACGCATTTCCACCCATGAGGGCACCTGGTTCTCAGTCGCCGTGGGCGCCTATGCGGCCGCGCGCGGACATTCGCGCCCGCTCGCCGACGCCGTGCTCGCCGCGATGACTCAAGAGGCGCAGCGCGAGGACCGCGCCTACGCCGCGATCACCGACCCGATCGAACTGCTCAAGGCGTCCGCGCTGATCGCACACAATTTTGGCGACCTGGACCGCGTCGTCGACCAATGGGAGCTCAAGCCCGGGGACTCCTTGCGCGCGGCGCTCTATGACGCCGGCAAGCCCGGCTCCCCGCTGTTCAGCGGGCGGCTCGGCCGCGCGGGCACGATCCAGCAGAAGCACATGGGCGCGGACAATCACCGACACTATCCTCTGCGCGCCGCGAAAGGCCTTCGTAAATCCGCAGACCTGCTCCTGCCCGTTGGCCCCTTCTTCGATGACTGGGGCCGCGTCGTCGGACGCCATCCCGGCCTGACGCCGGAGGACGTCGCCGAAGCCACGCGCGCCTTGCTCGACGGCTGGACGCGGCTTCACGAGCCCGTGGGCTACGCGCGGGCGCTCGCCGGCATCCTTGAGGTGTTCCCCGGCGGACGGCGCGCGCTCGGCCGCCTGCTTCCGGGCAAGGACCAGCGCATGCTCGAGTCAGGGCCGCTTAAAGCAGCCCTCGACGTGCCGCAGGCACGTTTCGAGGCGCAGTGGGCCAACCGCGCACGCATGCCTGGGGGCCGCTGACGGATCGATTCACTCTCCCCGGGAGAGTGAACATTATCGAGAAGGGGCGCTTACTACGGAAGTCGGGTTAGGGCGTATGAGCAAGCTCAGCGGGTTTCACTTGCAACCCATAGCGAACAGAATCGTTGTACCATGACACGAATACAGTGCGTCGCCCTTGGAAAAATCCAGCGACGATAGCGTACGTACCGTCAGCTGTGATGACATGGTCGCCGATAGCAAATCCGTAGGCGCAGCCGCGAGTGCGCGCGAGAGAGCGGGCTTCTACGCGCAACCCATAGCGAACAGACTTGCACCCAAAACCAGT
>CAZGVK010000050.1:0-8177 GCA_964529095.1 uncultured Elusimicrobia bacterium | reverse complement strand
TCTTCGGAATTTTTGAAGGGACACTTCCTCGCCTTATGGCTCGGTCGTCGGTCACACCCTATCGGTATGCTCCCTTCTCGCGCCTTGTTAGAGTATCGCCTCGACATCCAAAATTCACAAAGTTATTATTGCGTCAACCCTAAGCGATAAGGAGAGACCTGGGTATGAGGATAATTCGCGCTCCACGCGGCAGGGTGATCTCGTGCAAAGGCTGGCAACAGGAAGCGGCTTTGCGCATGCTCATGAACAACCTCGACCCCGAGGTGGCCGAGCGCCCGCAGGACCTCGTCGTCTACGGTGGACGGGGAAAGGCCGCGCGCAATTGGGCCTGCTATGACGCGATAGTGGCCTCTCTTAAGACCCTTGGCAACGAGGAGACCTTGCTCGTTCAGTCCGGCAAGCCCGTGGCGGTGTTCAAGACCCATGAGCAGGCGCCGCGGGTTCTGATCGCCAACTCGAATCTTGTCGGCAAGTGGGCGAATTGGGATCATTTTGATGAACTCGACAGGAAAGGCCTCATGATGTACGGCCAGATGACGGCCGGCTCCTGGATATACATCGGCACGCAGGGAATTTTACAGGGCACCTATGAAACATTTGCCGCCGCGGCCAGACGCCATTTTTCCGGAAGTCTTGCGGGGCGCGTCATCGTGTCCGCCGGTCTCGGCGGCATGGGCGGGGCTCAACCGCTTGCGGCCACGATGAACGGCGCGGTTTTCCTCGGCATCGAGGCGGATCCGACGCGCCTGCGCTTGCGGCTCAAGACAAAATATCTGGACGTCGTCGAGGAGAATCTCAACATGGCTCTTGAGCGCGCGAGCCGGGCTAAGGAGCGCGGGGAATCTTTATCGATTGGGCTTCTCGGCAATGCTGCGGAAGTGCTGCCGGAGCTGGCCAAACGACATTTCCACATAGATATTCTGACCGATCAAACCTCGGCGCATGATCCTTTGCACGGATACATACCAGCGGGCTATGATGTCAGCGAGGCCTCTCAACTTAGAAATAAAAATCCTAAAAAATACCGGGAGCAAGCAATCTCTTCAATAGGAAAACACGTTCAAGCGATGCTCGCCATTCAAAAGCAAGGGGCGGTCGTTTTTGACTATGGCAACAATATCCGCGCCCTCGCCGTTGAGGCCGGCGTTAAGAATGCTTTTGACATCCCCGGCTTCGTGCCTGAATATATTCGCCCTTTATTCTGCGAGGGCAAAGGGCCATTCCGCTGGGTCGCGCTGTCCGGCGACCCCGGAGATATTCACGCGGCGGACAAAGAGGTCTTGGCTGCGTTTCCCGGAAACGCGGGGCTCAAGCGCTGGATTGAATTGGCCGGACAAAAAGTCGCGTTCCAAGGTCTTCCGGCGCGCATTTGCTGGTTGGGCTACGGGGAGCGAGCCGAGATGGGCTCGCGCCTCAACTGGCTCGTCAAGAAAAAGAAAGTTTCAGCGCCAATCGTGATCGGCCGTGATCATCTTGACTGCGGTTCAGTGGCAAGCCCCAATCGCGAGACCGAGGCCATGCGCGACGGCTCCGACGCGGTAGCCGACTGGCCGATATTAAATGCTTTGCTCAATACCGCCTCCGGCGCCTCGTGGGTCAGCTTCCACCACGGCGGCGGGGTGGGCATGGGCTACTCGTTGCATGCGGGCCAGGTGACCGTCGCCGACGGCACGCGGCAGATGCAGGCGCGTCTTGAGCGCGTTCTCACCAACGACCCCGGCCTCGGAGTCATTCGCCACTTCGACGCAGGCTACCCTCAAGCAAAAGATTTTGCCCTTAAAAACCGCTCTCTTAAAATTCCCATGTCGAAATAATCCCAATGGCCAGCGACTATTCTTTTGATGCCGTATCCGATGTTGATCTTAACTCAGTATCGGAGGCTGTAGCCGTGGCGATGAAGGAGATCGTCAACCGCTTCGATCTAAAGACCGCCAATGCCTCCATTGAACTTGTCGTCAAGGACAAGAAGTTGATCGTGCGCGCCAGCGATGCGTTTAAGACTGAACAGGTCTATGACGTGCTTCTCACCCGCCTGGCCAAGCGAGGCCTGCCGATCAAAAACCTCACCAAGGGGACCGTCGTCGCCGCACTCGGCGCGACCGCGCGGCTTGATATAGCGATCCAGTCGGGTATCTCCACCGATAAAGCCAAGAAAATGCAGCAAGCCATCAAGGACGCCAAACTTAAGGTCAACGCGCAGATCCAGGACGGTCAGTTGCGCGTAACGGGCAAGTCGAAGGACGAGCTTCAGGCCGCGATGAATCTTCTGAAGACCGGAAAGTTCGACCTGGACCTTCAGTTCAAGAATTTTCGCTAATCCGCCGCCATGATTTTCGCATGAGAATAAAAGTCTGCGGCGTCACGCGCCCCCAGGACGCGCGCTTAGCCGCGAAGCTGGGCGCCTGGGCTGTGGGCATGATCTTCGTTCCTCACACGCCTCGTTGCCTCACCCTCAAGAATGCGCATCGCGTGCGAGACGCGATTCCCAAAGGCGTGCTCGCCGTCGGCGTCTTCAGCCACGCGACCGCCGCGGAACTGCGCCGTTTTTCCAAGGAACTGCGCCTTAACGCGGTGCAGATATATGGAACGGCGCCGCTTGGAATCGGCGTGCGCATCATCCAGGTCGTGACTTCTAATGCCGGCCCGTCGCGCGGAAAAATGATCTTGATCGAGCCCGCGCGCACTGCCGCCGACCGCAGGGCTGGCCGCGGCCCCTCCGTCGGCGCCCAGCATTCGGCATGGAAAACCGTCGCCTCCTGGCGATCTGCCGGCGCGCGCGGCATTCTGGCGGGAGGGCTCACGCCGGAAAATGTCAGCGAGGCTGTTCGCGTGGCAAAGCCCTGGGCCCTTGATGTCAGCTCAGGCGTTGAAAGCAGCCCCGGCATTAAGAGCGCGCGTCTTCTCCGCGCATTTTTTAACGCCGCGAAAATTGAGAGGCCACGAGGATTGGCGTTGGCGCAAAAATAACCCACCGTGTCCTCCCGCAGGTGTACACGTGTACACCTGCTCGTATCGTGAGGCGCCGCGCCCGGACGCGGTCGTCAGCGTCAATCGCCCCATCACTGCAATCACGGTGAAAGGTTGCGAGACCGTGGTCCTGCACCTAAAGAATCACGTCGATTGCCAGGGTTATTTTGAAGGAATCGAAGGCGGCGGCCAGCATCGACACCGGCTGCGAGTTTATCAATTGCCGTCGTGCTCGCCGGAATTCAGCACGACGGAACGGACGAGCAGGAACAGAACTCGCAAGCAGAGCGGCGCCATGCAACTCCTGTAATCAATTCTTAAACCATGTTTGCGCGATTCAAACCGCGCGTGCTAATGCGCCTACAAAGTATCTGGTCCCCCGTTGAAAAAAATATCGGCGGCTTTCTGCATGAAAGGCCGATCATTCTCCTCAAGCTTTGAAAGGTCCGACATGGTTGGATTTTTTAAAATAAGGATGAAGCCGGTGTTGGCGTCAACCACTTTCAGCGGGAAGACAGCTGGAAACTGTTGCGCGATCGAGACGTTGCGCAACTCCTGCAATCCGCTCTCAAACTGCTCACGCGATTCAAATCGCGCCTGATAACGCGTCCACAAAGCCTCAGGCGATCGCCCCTTTAAAACAACAGCGGCGACATCCTTCATGGGAGGCCGGTCATTCTCCTTAAGCTCCTTTGAAAAGGCCGTCTTGAAAATTGGACTTCCAATAATAAGGATGAAGCCGGTGTTGGCGTCAACCTCTTCCAGAGGGAAGGCAGCTGGCGCCGGGAAGGCCTTTGTTTCCACGCTCGCCGAGTTCCTCGTAGTCGGCGACGCTGCCCTCGTCGCATCACCACTGCCAGCAGGTTGCGCACGCACAACCTGTGTTCCCAGGACAACGGCTACGCCCACAAACAGCAACTTGCTTCGTTTCATAAAGATAACCCCCACATTTAGAATAGACATCCCAGTGCGCCACCTAAGGCGTTCACTGAAATGAGTATACAGTGCGGGAATAAAAATCGGAAGGTCCTTAGGACCTATATAGCGGTGTTATATGGCCTAGAACTATCTAGGCCCTGTGAAAGAGCGTTTGGCTATTGTGCCCGTCGAGTTTCACCAAGAAATCTCTCCTGAAAAAACGATCTTCCCGGGACCTTCTCGGAGCGGGGCTCCTCGAGCTGGATACTGGGCACCGGTTGCGTGGGTTAAGCTAAGTTCGGAAATAGCACGGCGGCCATATCGGATGAAATTGCTAGCCGCAAAGCTCCGTAGGCCGTCTCGCTCCGCACGAGTTTGGCGTCGAGCAGTTCCTTGTTGATCTGCGTGGCTCTGCGTTGCTTGACGCCGGCAAGATTGAGGACCTGAGCTCGCGGCACCTCTCCTTGCAGCAAGAGGCGCTCCATGACGCCGACGCTGGCTTTTGAGAGTTTTTTTTCGGCTAAGAGGCCGCCAACGAAGCGCTTGTAGCGGCGTTCCAGCGCGCCCAGTTGAAGCATTTCGTGCATGAAGCGAATCTGGTCATCGCAGCAGCGGAGGAAGAAGGTGCAGAATTTCAGCAGGTTATCCTCGGACAGCGGGCCCCTGCCATCAAGGTCGTTCCAGCGCTCTTGGTCAGCCAGAGACAAGTGCGTGTCGTACTCAGCGCGGTTTCTGGCGAAGGCTCGGGCCACGGTCCAAAGCATGTTGCCGCCGACGCCAATCTTGAATCCATAAGCTGTCGTCAGTAATCGAGCGACCCTCCCGTTGCCTTCAGGGAAAGGGTGGATCCAGAGAAAGCGGTGATGCGATGAGGCCATGCCCAGGAGCTTGCGTTGTCCGGCGAGGCGCTCCGGGCTCAAGAGTTCCTCGAACTTCCCGAGGTGGTCCCTGATTTCATCGAGCGTCTCCGGGCCTGAGTGGCGGCCCACGGTGATTCCCCGCTCGCGCAGGCGCCCCGGTTCGACAGGGATAGAGGCTCCGCTCACTGTCTTGGCGAACCGCATGTCTTTGGGCAGTTCCAGGAAGAACTGGCCGTGAAGCCAGCCGAGAAACTCCTCGGAGCAGATCCGTAGTGAGGGGTCTTCTCGGAGGCGTTTGATCATCATCTCTTGGACTTTGATGTGAGCGACATGCTCAAGCTGGAAGTTCCGCGCGGTCTTCTCCTTGGCGAAATTCTTCTCAAGCGCGGCGTCGATGTCCTTGAGCTTGGAGGGGTTGCCTTCCATGGCATTGGTGTAGTAGCTGTTGACCTTGATCATGAGACGGGCAATCTCGTCCAGGATCAAAGGATGGATGCCCCTGCCTAGCGCAGCTGAGCCGGCGATGACGCTGACTGTGAGTTCATCGAGCTCTGGATTGGCCTGAGAAGGCAGCGCCGGGAGCATGTGAGCAGTATGAACTAAAAAGTGCTACTTGTCAATGCTGGTTACAAATTAACTAAAAGCATTATTAAATAAATACTTATTTAAATTATATTAAGATTGTATGCGATAAAAAGTGCTAGATATCGTCTTAGGGACCGAGGGAATGCGGGAGAAGGAAAAGAAGAGGATGGAGATCATTTGTGTCATTGATATAAGGGCACGCAATCGGACCGTGTTTCCGGCGGGCGCGGGCCAATGCTCCGGCGGGCCTTGCTCAATTACTACGCTCCCTCACTGTCGGCTCTGCGCCGGTGCAGGCCGTTACACTTCCTAAGGGGCCGCGTAAAATAAACAGAAGGGATATTAAATCGTGCGCTGGCCGAAGCGTGTCGTCAGCACCCCGCCCAAGCCAATCACGGCGCCGAATGAAATCAAAATAAAATTTACGATCACAAAGAGACCGCCCAGAGTCGTTGCGCCGACAAGATTAAGAAGCTTGCCGGCGATAAGGAGGCAGGTCATCACCAAAAATCCAGCGGCGACCCCCGGTAATGTCGCAGGCGCGGGGCGGCCTAAAGACTCGCTGACGCGGACGGCGAGTATCAGCGCGAAAGCGGCGAAAGCCATCAGTTTGGCTGCTCCCAGCGCCAATACCGCCAGCGGGATGAGGAAGATGCCGATCAGCGACATAACCATTAGAATGAGACCGGGGACGATGGCTAATATCACAAGAAGGCCAATCCCTGCGCATTTCCAGGGGTCGGCGCGCAGGGCGACGGCGACGGACTCAACCTGGCGGGGCAGGAGAGCTGCCAGCAAGCTGATCAGGAGCCAACCTCCTAAATAAAAACAAATGGCAACGAGGTCTCCCACCATGATTACCTTTTCCTCGACGCCATGACCACTCATGCGTGTTGCCAAATTAAACAACTGGCGGCCCACGCCCAGGTCGAGTTGGCTGACATTGCCGTCAAATTTTGCGCCGGATAATTTTTTCAAGCGGCCGCCCAGAAGCGCCGCGTCCCCATTGAGTTGGGATTTGGGCCCAAGCTCCAGGTCGCCGCCCATCAGTGCCACGCTGCCGTGCACCTGCCCGTTCACCGTCACAGCGCCGCCTGCGGACGCGATGTCGCCTGTCACTGTGCCGACGACGTTAACCGGAGAATTTAACGCGGCGATGTTGCCGTTAACTTTCCCAGGCACGCGCACATCTCCGTCGATGACGGCGATGTCTCCGTTGAGCGCGCCATCGATCACGACCGAGCCGCGTACGACGATGTCGCCGTTGCGGGTCTCTCCTTTAGGTACGATCATGGGGCCGCGTATGGCCGCGGCATTGTCAAGATTGATGTTGATATTCCGTTTGGCGTGTGCGGCGACTGCGCTTAGGACGAGGACGGCGGTCAGAAGAGTCGACAGGGTTTTCATTGAGTTCTCCAGGTGCGTCCGGGTTTTATTTTTCGCGTGAGCGACACGATGATCGGCGCAGCCAAGAAGGCCGCGACGTACAGCTTTTGCATGAAATCGTTGAGGGGAATAGCTCTTAGCGCTGACGAGCCGACGAGGTCCAAAATCGGGGCGGCTTTATACGCCCACAAGATGGATCGCACTGTCCACATTTTGAGTATCGGCGCACATTGCGAGACAGAGGGCAGGTTCAGCAAGCGAACAGCCCCGAGAATCAGCAGGCTCATCCAGACGGCCGAGGTTGCACCCAGAATTCCCAGGATCAAAATTGATAGGGGATATGGTCGCGTGGAAAGTTCTGCCAGCACGCGACGATTGAAGTTTGCGTAAAGATGCGGTGTGCGCACATGGGAAAACGCCGTTGCTGCCGCTGAAAGTCCAGCATAGGCTTCCGTGCACGCGGAACATGCAAGCAGGTGTTTTTTAGCGGCGGACGCGAGGGACACGGGTAGCGCTGCATCGAGAAGTTCGTTGAGTTCGAACGGGGTCAGATGGTTGCTCATGATCTGCACCTTAGACTACGGAATCGGGGCGCTGAAAGTTTCATAATATTTCCGGCCCCAGTCCCACCGATTCCAGTTTTCTTTTGAGCAGCTCTCGCGCGCGAAAGAGGCGAATCTTCACCGTTCCTTCCGGTATTTGCAGAATCTCAGCAATGGCATTATAATTAAGGTCTTCTTGATGACGTAGAAGCATAACTTCCTTATACAAAGGGGGCAGGGACTCGACGAGCCGCCGGACCAAAAGGTCGCGATCTTTCCCCGCTAATCCCGCGTCGAGTCCAGCCTTCGTATCGGCGGGGTCGAGAGCATATTCGGGGTCATCGAGACTTTCCAGCGTCGCTCCCTTGGCACGGAGAAAATCGAGAGACGCGTTGTGCGCGATCTTGAACAACCAGGAGAGCAGAGGCCGATTCGCATCGTAGGTATGCAACGAGCGAAAAGCCTTGAGAAACGCCGTTTGCGCGACATCCTCGGCGTCAGTCGGATTGCCGATAAGGCGTAGAACAAGCGCGTAGACACGGTCCCTGTAGAGGGACAGAATAGCAGAGGGGTCATGGAGGCTGGTTTCAGGCATGGGGCCTTGTCAAAGACTACGAAAGATAGGAGAAAAAGTTTCATTGGCAACATCAGGACGCTTTGAAGCGCGCTGCCTCTCGAAAATTCAGGGGCCACGAGGATTGGCGTTGGCGCAAAAATAACTCACCGTGTCCTCCCGCAGGTGTACACGTGTACACCTGCTCGTATCGTGAGGCGCCGCGCCCGGACGAGGTCGTCAGCGTCAATCGCCCCATCACTGCAATCACGGTGAAAGGTTGCGAGACCGTGATCCTGCACCTAAAGAATCACGTCGATTGCCAGGGTTATTTTGAGCGAGTGGACAAGCCCAAGGGGGTCTGCT
>CAZGVK010000049.1:0-10223 GCA_964529095.1 uncultured Elusimicrobia bacterium | reverse complement strand
TGGCCGTGTCCATTGGCCCCGAACACGGCACAGTCGGACCACAGCAGGTAAAGGAGGCAGCGAAAGAAGCCGTGCAGGGTGTTGGCTTCGACGTGCTCGTCGTCTGCGGCTTTGCCTACGATCCCCACGTCTCGGAGGAAGCCAAGTGCTACGGCAAGTTGACCGTCCTGACGGCTCGGATGAACCCCGACCTGTCGATGGGCGACGAATTGCTGAAGAAGACCGGCGCGGGCAACCTGTTCATGGTCTTCGGCGAACCGGACGTGGAGATCAAAAAGCAGAAAGACGGCCAGATTATCGTCGAGATCAAGGGCGTGGATGTCTATGATCCGACTACTGGACAAATCCGCAGCGCTTCCACCGACGATATCGCCTGTTGGTTTATCGATACCGACTACAACGGTGAGAGCTTCTTTGTCCGGCACGCCTATTTTACCGGAGCCGATGAGCCTTACGACAAGCTCAAGCGCGCGCTGAGAGCCGAGATTGACGAGGCGGCGTGGTCGGCACTCTATTCGACAAAGAGCCGGTCGTTCGACAAGCCCGAGTCGGGGAAGATCGCCGTGAAGGTCATCAACCACTACGGCGACGAGGTTCTGAAGGTTATTAACGTTTGAGGAGAGACTCATGGTAAGAACAAAGACCGGCAATGGTACCGTCAAGTTGTCCAGGGAACAAATTAAAACCCTGGAAGAACGGATGAGCAAGCTGGCGGATCGGAAGGGCGCCTACTATCTGGCCCGCATTGTTTACCGAAGGAATGAAAAGAAGATCGACGCCATTGTGCAGGCGGGAGCGCAAAAGCCGCGAACCGCAAAGGTTGCTCGCGACTTGGTAAAAGAGGGTCATAAGATCGCCCTGGATTCATATGATCAGGCACAGGCTGTTTTCGAGAAAGCGCTTACGGATTATCTGCGGACAGCCGGCGGCAATGAGGACGCGGCGTTGAAGAACACACAATTTGCCGAAGCCGTTGACGGCGCGGCGGCAGGCACATTCTTGGAGAAACAGAATGTTTGATTCCAAAGAAGAGATTCTCGAAAAAATAGGCCTCGGCGAGGATTCCCTCATTGAATTCAAGTCGGTTCGATTCGCCGGATCCAAAATAAGAGGACCTGAACGCGATGACCTCGCCGATGAGTTGGCCGCTTTCGCCAATCGCAAGGAAGGCGTTCTGCTGCTCGGCGTGGACGACAAGACCCGCCAGGTGGAAGGCATACCTGTTGATAAATTGGATTTGGTTGAGTCTATGGTCCGGGAAGCGTGCAATGACGCAATCAAGCCTCCCCTGGTCGCGGTGATCGTGCGCATGATGATTCCTGACACATCAGGCGTTGAGCGGGCCATCATCAAGGTGGACGTGGCGCGAAGCCTCTTCGTGCATCTGAGTCCAGGGGGTTACCTGCATCGCGTGGGCAGTTCCAAAAGAATCATGCCTCCTGAGTACCTGGCGCGCCTATTCCAACAGCGCAGTCAGACCCGGCTCATTCGGTTCGACGAGCAAGCGATTCCCAATGCGACTCTGGACGATCTCTCCGAAGACCTATGGATGCGGTTTCACACCGCGCGGACTTTGGATTCACGAAGAGAATTCCTCAGCAAGCAGGGGCTGGCCCGCCAAGAGGAAGGAGACACATGGCGACCGACCGTAGCCGGCGTCTTGATGGCTGCGGCGGATCCTCGCCGTTGGCTGCCGAATGCTTTCATACAGGCAGTGGCGTATACTGCGGGAAGTTCAGTCCCCGAGACCCCTGACATTCCGTATCAGACCGATGCCAAGGACATCACGGGCTCGCTTGATGCTCAGATTATCGAAGCTTGCCTGTTTGTCGCGCGCAATGCGCGCGTGGGCGCCCGCAAGGGCATGGGGCGCATTGACGAGCCGCAGTTTGACATGACAGCGGTGTTCGAGGCGGTTGTCAATGCCGTCGCGCACCGAGACTATTCTATCTATGGTTCCAAAATTCGTTTGCAGCTTTTCAGCGATCGATTGGTCATCCGCTCACCTGGAAGCTTGCCCAACACTATGACGGTCGAAAGCATGGTCTATCGTCAGGCGGCCCGCAACGAGGTCATTACAAGCCTGCTCGCGCGCTGCCGCATCCCGGAAAAGGAATGGCTCGCGACAGATCGAAGCACAATGATGGATAAGCGCGGAGAGGGCGTTCCAATCATCCTTGAGAGCAGTAAAAAACTTTCCGGTAAAGAACCCATCTACCGTTCTATCGATGACGCGGAGCTGGAGTTGACCATTTTTTCAAGGGCGGGCAAAAAAGGGGACAGCTGACATGGAAAATACAGCGATCACGATCATCCACGCTCTCTGGCTTCCTGATCCGATGGGGCCGGGTCTCATGATCTGGGCCGAAGGCTCACGGTTGCGCTCCAAACAGGGGCGCAGGGCGACGCCCGCGCATCCTTTCGCCTTGACGGCGGACGAGCTGAGGCGCGGTATTGCCGGGCTTGATGCGTCAAAAACGATCCGACGGAACTTGGCGCTGCCCGGGCGCGGTCGTCTGCCGCGAGCGTCCCATGCGCTTCTTCAGGAGGCTCTCGCAACGCCGGAGGCTTCAGTGTCGGTCTACCTTAACTGGGAAGTCGGCGGCATCCTCCTTACGCCTGGTCAAGCGCTCCCCTGGCTTCTTCGACTGCCCGGCACCGAAGAACTGCGTTCCAAAGGAATCCTTCCGGCCGACACTTTGCGTTTCTGGCAGTCGGCCGGACGCTTGGCCTGGGAGATGCTGGCGGGCGAGCATTTTCTGCCGGCGATCGATCAGAATCGAGCTGTATGGCAGCCTACGGCGGATGCGCCCGCAATCGCCGCGAAAGTCAGGCTTCTTGAAGAAGCTATGCCGCCGGCCTGCCTCTCTTTCGCTTTGGAGGCCAAGAGCGCCAAGGCCGAGACAAACGCCGCGGCGGTGGTCCGTGATTTCCTGGCCGGCGTCGTTGACGCCGAGGTCCGAAACGCGGCGGGCGCATTGCCGCTGAAGTCGAGACGCGCGCCTCACGACGCCTGGCTTTCAGCCTTGTCTTCTCCTCGGCCGGAGTTCGAGGCGAGCACGGAAGACGCCGGGGAGCTCGCCGAAGCACTCGCATCCTGGAGGGCTCGCCTTGAGCCGGTCTGCGGCCAGGGGCTTCGCGCCTGTCTAAGGCTTGTCGAGCCCGGAGAAAACGGCGGGAAATGGATGCTGGAGTACCTCCTCCAAGCTTCGGCGGACCCGAGCTTATTGACGAGCGCTAAAAATATCTGGACCGGGGCCGGCCCCACGCGCAAACTGGCCGCGCTTTCCGGCGCGCATCCTGAGGAGCGGCTGCTGGCCGCCTTGAGCCTCGCTGGACGAGTCTTTCCGCCCATCGAGGCTAGTCTGAAGCGAAGCAATCCCGATCACATTCTCCTGGAGAGCGCCCAGGCCTATCGGTTCTTGAAGGATGCGGCTTCTGTTCTCTCCGATTCAGGCTTTGGAGTATTCCTGCCGCCATGGTGGAAAGCCAAAGAGGCGCCGCGACTGAGTGTACAGCTTCAGGTGCGGCCCAAGGACGCCGGGGAGGGCCAGGGGACGGACTCCTGGCTTGAGTTTGATTGGCAAGCGGCCATGGGCAGCCAGACTTTGAGCCGGGAAGAGCTGGAGGAGCTGGCCCGGATGAAAGTCCCGCTCGTCCAGATTCGGGGGCAGTGGGTCGAGGTGGACCACGAGGCGTTGGCCAAGGCGATCAGCTTTTGGGACCGCCAGAAAGGCCGGGGTCTCACCTTGGGCGATGTTTTCAGGAAACTACGCGAAGGGAGCGCACAGGCCGGGCTTGGAGTTTCCGACATCCAGGCCGAAGGCTGGCTCAAGGATCTGCTCAATGGGAGTTCCGAGAATGCCGCGTTTAAGGTTCTCCCATCTCCGGCCGGACTGCAAGGGACTTTGAGGCATTATCAAGAGCGCGGTTTCTCCTGGCTGTCATTTTTGAAGACCTACGGCTTCGGCGCCTGCCTGGCCGACGATATGGGCCTGGGAAAAACGGTCCAGTCCTTGGCCCTCATTCTGCGCGAGAAAGAGGAAGGTAGGCTTAAAGCGCCCGTCCTCCTGGTCTGTCCGACCTCGGTCGCCGGCAACTGGATGAAGGAGGCGCAGCGCTTCGCGCCGAGCCTTAAGATCATCGTGCATCACGGGACAGGACGCAAGAAATCAAGCGCCTCGTTCCGCCGCCAGGTCAAAGCCCAGGACGTCGTCATCAGCACCTATGCCCTGGTCCGGTTCGACGAGAAGATTCTGCGCGGCCAGGAGTGGGCGGGGATACTTCTGGATGAGGCGCAGAACATCAAGAACCCGGAGGCCAAGCAAAGCCGCGCGCTGCGGGGACTCAAGGCCGGGTTTCGCGTGGCCTTGACCGGTACGCCGGTTGAAAACCGTCTCTCCGAGCTCTGGTCCATCATGGAGTTTTTGAATCCCGGCTATCTTGGCGGCGCGGATGATTTCCATAAGCGCTTCGCCGTGCCCATCGAACGTTTTCAAGACGAGCGCGCGGCCACGGTTTTGAAGCGCCTGGCGCAGCCCTTTATCCTAAGGCGGCTCAAGACCGATTCCAAGATCGCCCCGGATCTTCCCGAGAAGATGGAGTTGAAGGTCTTCTGTACTTTGACGAAGGAACAGGCTACGCTTTACCGCGCCGTGGTCAAGGATATGCTGGATCAGATCGAGAAGGCGGAGGGCATGTCGCGGCGCGGCCTCGTGCTGGCAGCACTCACCAAGCTCAAGCAGGTCTCTAACCACCCGGCTCATTTCCTCAAAGATTCAAGCGCCTTGCCGGGCCGCTCCGGCAAGCTCGAGCGCTTGAGCGAGATGCTGGAGGAAGCTTTGAGCGCGGGGGACTCGGCTTTGATCTTCACGCAGTACACAGAGATGGGCGAGCTCTTGAAGCGCCACCTTCAAGCCAAGTTTCTGGAGGAGGTTCTCTTTCTCCACGGGGGCGTCGCCAAGGCGGCCCGGGATAAAATGGTCGAGCGCTTTCAATTGGGAGAGGCCAAGATATTCTTATTGACGCTCAAGGCGGGCGGAACGGGACTCAATCTGACCCGCGCCAACCATGTGTTCCATTACGACCGCTGGTGGAACCCGGCCGTGGAGAACCAGGCCACGGACCGCGCTTTTCGCATCGGCCAGACGAAGAAGGTGCAGGCGCATAAGTTCATCTGCGCCGGGACTCTGGAGGAAAAGATCGACCGCATGATTGAATCTAAAAAAGCCCTCGCCGAAAAAGTGCTTGGGGCCGGAGAGGCCTGGCTGACCGAGCTTTCCAACACCGAGCTGCGCAATCTCTTCGAGCTTAGGGAAGACGTGATTGGAGGAGCATCATGAGCTGGTATTCGAGGCCGTATTACCCCGCCTCAAGCCCACGCAAAGTGGTGGGAGGGTTGAAGCTTCGTTCCAAGAGCGGCGAGGTGGCCGACACCTGGTGGGGCCAGCGCTGGACTTTGGTCTTGGAATCCTTCGGTTGGCATACTCGCCTCGAACGCGGCAGGCGCTACGCGCGCAGTGGCCAGGTCGTCTCGGTGAAAATCGAGCCCGGGCGGATTTTGGCCCAGGTGCAGGGCTCGCGGTCTCAGCCCTATGAGGTTAAAATCTCCGTTCACTCGCTCTCGCGCAAGGACTGGTGCCGTGTCGCCGACGTCATTGCGCGCCAGGCTCTCTACACGGCAAAGCTCCTGTCCGGAGAAATGCCGCATGAGATCGAGAAGGCCTTCACCGAAGCGAAGCTCGCTCTCTTTCCTAAATCCAGACAGGACCTTTCCACTGATTGTTCTTGCCCTGATTTAGAGAACCCCTGCAAGCACATCGCGGCCACCTATTACATTTTAGCCCAGGAGTTTGACCGCGACCCATTCCTATTGTTCAAGCTCCGCGGCATATCGCGCACGGATCTCTTGGGTGAGATACGTTCCCGCCGCAGGGAGGCACCTCTGCCGCGCGACCCTGACCAGTGGGTGGCCGCAAATCCCAGCGCCGCCGCAAAGCAACCGCGGCCTGCCGGAGCGACATCCAAGCATACCGACCTTTCCAAACGCCGAGACGACTTCTTTCAACTCGGCAAGGAGCTTCCCGCAAGCGCTGGGCCCGCGGTAAACTTATTGGAGCGCCTGCCTAAGCCGGGGGGCAAGATTCATGAGATGGGGACTCCGCCGTTCTGGCGGGGAGAGCTAGGCTTTGAGTCAACCCTGACGCAATATTGCCGACTGGCCCGCGACCGGGCTCTGGCCTTGATGCAAGACCCGGACAGCGGACAAAAGCAGGCTGGGTAGGATACGGGAATCGCTCAGGTGAGAAAGTCCGCTTTAGAACAGCGAAGGATTGCAGAACCGCGCAACGCGCCGGACCGCGCGGTTTTGACTCCCGCCGAAGAGTTGATCGACGCCCTGACGACCGGCGCCCAAGATTCACTTGCGGCCATGGAGCTGGTCCTTGCCGCGTGGCGGCTTAAATTGCGCGAGCAATTCGATGAGCTCATCTGTCTTCCCCGGCTGCGCGGCGTGCGCCGTTTGGACTACCAGGTCGAAACAGCACTGAAGGTTTTGCGCCACTTCCGCGGCCGGGCCCTTCTTGCCGATGAGGTGGGCCTTGGCAAGACGATCGAGGCGGGAATCCTCATCAGTGAATTTACGCTTCGGGGACTGGCCAAAAAGGTCCTCATTTTGACTCCGGCGGCTTTAGTGGGCCAGTGGCGTTCTGAATTATCCGAGAAGTTCGCCGTCGAAGCCCGCACGAGCGAAGAAGATGTCTTTCGCGCGGACCCGGAAAGCGCCTGGTCGGGCCGGGATGGCCATGCCTCACACATACTGGTCGCCTCGCTGCAAATGGCGCGTTCTCAACGCCATCGAAGCGCTGTGGAAAAACAAGGATGGGACTTGGTCGTCGTGGATGAGGCGCATCATCTTAAAAATCGCGCGACCGCCGGGTTCAAGCTGGTCGACGGGCTCAAAAGCCGCTACATCCTCCTGCTGACCGCCACGCCGGTCGAGAACGATCTTGAGGAACTCTATAATCTGGTCACCCTCCTTAAACCCGGCCAGCTTTCCACCCCGGCGGCTTTCAAACGGGAGTACATGGAAAGAGGAGACCCTTTCCTGCCCCGCAACCGCGAACGCTTACGGCGACTTTTGTCCGAGGTTATGGTGCGCAATACGCGCGCGTTGGCGGGACGAAGCATTGAACTGCCGCCGCGATTTGCTCAGACCATAATCATCGAGCCGGAGGCTGCGGAGACCGCTCTCTATCAAACGGTTCTGGACATCGTGCGCTCGAGCCAAGAACTGGACGGCCTTAAACGCACGGCTTTGCGTTCCATCATGGAGCAGGCCGGGTCCAGCGCTCAAGCTGTCAGCGTCTCACTTGAGCGCGCGGGCAACATGATGTCGGTGCCCATCCTCGCGCGCCTGCGCGAAACCGTTGCGGCGGCGTGTGCCGTTCCTTCCCGGAAGTCGCAGCGATTGATAGAGCTTCTGCGGTCGCTGCCCTCTTTGGCCGGCGGGAGTAAAGCCATCGTTTTTACGCGCTACAAGGCGACGCTGGCAATGCTGGCCGAAAAGCTGTCGCAGGCCGGCATCTCGTATTGCGAGTTCCATGGCGGGATGAGCGGGCCGCAAAAAGACGAGGCCGTGGCGCGGTTAAACGCAGAAGTTCCGGTCATGCTGGCGACAGAGGTGGGAGGCGAGGGACGCAATTTACAGTCGGCCAACGTGCTGATCAATTACGATCTGCCGTGGAACCCCATGAAAATCGAGCAGCGGATCGGACGGGTGCACCGCATCGGCCAGACCCGCGAAGTGCATATCTTCAGCTTTTGCGCCAAGGGCAGCGCTGAGGAACGCATCCTGGATGTGCTGGAGCGCCGCATCCATCTTTTTGAGCTGGTCATCGGCGAGGTCGATTTGATTCTGGGCCAGGCGCTCGATGAGGAGCAATTCGAATCGCGCCTCTTTGAGATTTATGCCCGCTCGCGCGATGAATCGCAGTTGACGGAGGGATTCGACAAGCTGGCCGCGGACTTGCAGGCCGCGCGGGGCCATTATGAGAAAGTCAAAGCCCTGGACGAAGCTCTCTTTAAGAGGGATTTCGAGACATGATGGAACCCTTGGCTTTCGCGCAAGAACTTCTGCTTGGGGAAGACTCTTTGGTCGAATCCTCGGGCGGCGTCATTGAGGCGATCCTGCCAAAATCCCTGTCCGAGCGGATGAAGCTGCCCGAGCATGTCCTGCTTTCGGAGTCCGAGGCTTCGGGAGCGCTTTGCATCGGCTACGGCACTGAGATTCTGGACCGTTTTATCGCGGCGACCACGTCGCGCATGCCCATTGTCTGGACCAAACTGGAAGGCGTCTCCTGTTCCCCTGAGGTGGCACTCAAGAGGGCGGCGGCGTGGACATTGCGCAACGGCGTGTTTTCCGTGGGTACGTCTCGAGCGTGCACCGGACGGCGGCTTTGGCTCCATGCCGCCTATACCCTTCGCGCCGATGAACGACGCGAGGGCCTCGTGTCGGCGGCGGTTTGCCTCAAATCAGGGGTATGGGTGGAAGGTTTTGAGGAAGCCGCCGTTGGGAAACTGGAGCCAGTCCCGCCAAGCGCCTCTTCCCGCGAAGAAGCCGCAAAAGCGGTGCACGCCGCGCTTGGCGTCTGCGAATTGCTTGCGCGGCACCAGGGCACATCGTTTATGGACAGCATGGAACGGCGCTTGGAGCGCGACCGCGAGCGGCTCCTTGGGTATTTCGCGGACTTGGATCGGGAGATGAAAAAGCGCGCCTCGCGTGGACGCCTGAGCCCAGCTGATGTCGAAGCGAAACGCCAGGCGCTTTCAGCCGACCGTGAGTCCAAGCTGGCGGCTCTTGCCTCCCGCTACGCCTTCAAAGTCGACGCTCACCCGGTCGGGGCGGCCGTGGTGGAAGCGCCCGTCGTGCTCATCGAGCTCAGGCTGCGCCGCAGAAAGGCGGAGAAGAGCATCGAGGTCGAATACGACGGTGCGACCCGCAGGATCATTCCCGTAGCCTGCGATGGATGCGGCGGCGATGCTCAAAGACCCGCCGCCTGCGATGACGCCATGCACTTGCTCTGCGAGATATGCGCCCCGCGGTCGGAAGGTCGCATCCACTGTATTGTGTGTCTGGGGCGCGAGAAATATGAAAAGCTTGCCTAAAAAATACCTGATTTGGATAGAAGCCAAGCGGCGGCATAGGTTGTCCGATGCTCATATCCAGATGGCGCGTGAGTTGGGCATGAATCCGAAGAAATTGGGCAAGCTGGACAACCATAGACAGGCGCCTTGGAAAGCGCCGCTGCCCACCTTCATCGAGGATTGCTACGAGAAGCGTTTCGGCAAGCGACAACCCGATGCCGTCAGGTCCGATTGTGGAGATGTGAAATGAACATAGTCGAGGAATACAAAGTCGTTAATGCCGGGATACGGGGAACTGCAAGACAATCGATTAATTCCCGACCTGGTGGTGCAGCATCTCGTGTCGGTTCTTATAAGGAGGAAAATGAGGAACGCGTCAAAAAACTTCGTTGCGATTGATTTCGAGACTGCGGACCAGGGCCGCGACAGCGCCTGCGCCGTGGGCCTGGTCACGGTATTAAACGGTAAAATCGTCAAGCGCGAGAGTCATCTGATCCGGCCGCCGAGAAGGACTTTTGTTTTTTCCTATATTCACGGCATCGAATGGTCTCATGTGGAAAAGAAGCCGACCTTCGCCGCGTTGTGGCCGAAGCTAAAGAAGAGTCTGGCCGGCGTGGATTACCTTGCGGCGCATAACGCTAGTTTCGACAGCGAAACACGCGGCGTTGTGCTAGCCCGTGTCAATTTTAGAAATCAGGCAAAACAAATCGCGCTCGAAGTTGAAGGCATTGCTCAGCCCGCAGAAGAAGACAAGGAACTTTTGGAGACAATTTGAAAATGACTACTACTTGGATGGTTAGAGCAGGAGAGGCTGGCTACCTCTTTCAACGTTTTAAAGACAAGAATATCGTTGCTGTTGGTCGGGATGAGATGGGTGATCTTTCCAAGATTTCAAGCAAAGACGAGTTGCGAGCTGATATCGACAAATCCATTATTTGTCCGCATTGCGGCAAGAAAATCCCGCTCACTGAGGCACTGACCCATCCTATCGAGGAGAAACTGCGGAAAGAATTCGACTCTGAAACAAAAAAGAAGGAGCGCGAATACGAAGCCGCCGTGGAAGTTCTGAAGAAGGAGCA